>JADGAM010000004.1:63788-64841 GCA_015232015.1 Oligoflexia bacterium
ATAAGATTTTGGAATTAGAAAGAGGTGTAAAAGAACTTCATGAATTGTTTGTAGATTTACATACAATAGTTAAAGAGCAAGGTACATTAATTGATAAAATTGAAGTTAATATAAATAAAGCAAAACATAATACAAATTCAGGTTTTAGTGACATAAAGTCAGCATGTGAGAATATGTAAAATATTTTTACATATGTATATAAATTTTACGAATATTCTCCATATATATTTTCTAAAATTGCTCTATCATTTTAAATATGCTTTTGATTATTTAATTATTTTTTATCTAACTACAAGAATAAATTATAAATGAATAACAAAAATCTAATCAAAAAATCCAAATTAAAAAATATTATTTTCTGGCATTGATGTTGCAATTTGATTTTCCAATTTGTTTAATAACTTTTTTTAAAATAAAACTTATAACATATAAGGGGAAATTATGAGAAATAAATATCTAAAAGCAGTAGAGATTTCATTACTTGTATTGATATTTTCTTTAACTCCAGTAATGATGAGTGATTCTTCCTCTTTAAATGGAATATCTAGGAGTGTTGCTACCGCTACTCCTATTCCAGTTGCTGTTGTTGCTCCTGATCCTGCGGCCACTTCAGTAGTTGATGCGGCGGTAGTTACTCCCACCGCTACAGTTGAAAATAAAACAGAAGAAAAAAATATTGATGATAAAAATAAAGTAGTAAAAACCGAAGTGGCATCAGAAGAAGAAAAGAAGGAAGAAAAAAAAACAGATGATAAAAAAACAAAAACCACTGAAATTAAAATAGCGATGTTGGAAAAAGAGCTAAGGATGGCACTGTTAGAAAAAGAGATTAGTGAATTGAAAAATTGTATGAATGAGGAAGATATAAAAAAACATGATAAGATAAATAATCTATTAGAACCTATAAATAAAATGAATTTATCATTAGATTTAGATTCAAGAATTGGCAATAGACAAATAAATTATGAAAATGAAAGACAAGCTTTAGAAAAAAATATGAATCTAATGAATTCTATAACTATGTTAAATATAATGAATATGATGAATTCAAGT
>JADGAM010000050.1 GCA_015232015.1 Oligoflexia bacterium
CATTGGGATTTCTGAATCTGATCTCAGATCGGAGATCAGATTCAGACTATCTTAGCATCTGAAATCATAATATCTAAACTAAATAAAATTAATTTTTCCCTAAGATATTGAGCGTGCCCCAAAAAATGGGCACGCTCAAAAAGTACATATACTCAAAAAGTACACACACTTAAGTAAGTATCTAATGAGAGTAAAGTTGGTATTTTTTTCTAGTAAAGTAATAGGAAATTATATATACCATGATAACAATTTGTTTTTTTGTTTTTATAAAAATTTTATTTATTTTATGAATGAAGGTTAAAATTTATGAAAAAAAATGATGATTCAAAAACATGTGTAGCAGAATCAAATGAACAACTAATAGCAAGTGGAGATTATAATCGTATTAGTCCAACTGCAAAATTGATAGCATATACAAGACAATTTTCTGACATACCTTTTGCAAAAGAAATTGCAAATATTACTAATTCGCAAGAAGTGTTGCAGAAATTGATAACAGGAAGTGATCAGAAGAGTATAACAGAACAACTTCATTTTTTTTCAATTTTTGCAGAATCACGCTATAAAAGTACTATGAGTACAATTAAACGTTTCAATATTAAGCAAGTATTGGAATTTGCCAGCGGTCTTTCTTTTCGAGGCCCAATAATGTCAGATGATATTGATAGTTATGTTGAAACAGATTTACCAGGAATTATGGATATTAAATTTGACATTATTTCTAAAATCCCTGAGATAAAAAAACAATTAGAAAAAGGAAATGTTTTTTTTCATACTGCTAATGCGTTAGTGTATGAGGAAATTGAAAAAACGTTAATACATTTTAATCCCAATATGCATATAGGAATTGTACATGAAGGATTGTTGATGTATTTAACTATGAAAGAGAAAGAGATTATGGCGCAAAATTGTCGTAAGTTGCTTGATAAATTCGGAGGTGTTTGGATTACTCCAGATTTAAGAACAAAAGTTGAAATGGAAAAATTAAATAAATACCCCTCTGGAATTGAAAACATCAAAGTATTAACAGGAAGAGATTTTAATAAAAACTGTTTTGAATCAGATGAAGAGATAGTTGAATTTTATTATAATTTAGGTTTTGATGCAAAATACGTTCCGCAAGTAGATGGAAGCTATGAAATTACATGTAGTAAAAATTTAAATATACCAACTGAATTTTTAAATGAATTGCTTCCAAAATTTAGAATTTGGACTTTGTTATTACGATAAAGTTTAGAGTTTAGGGTTTAGGGTTATATAATTATGAATATAAAAAAAATGATTACATTTGGTTTTGAACAAACATTTACAATTGAGAATTGGTGGAGTGAGCAAGGTTTTGTGGCCACTTCTGATACTCCTTTAAAACGAGAGAAGATGCATGAGTTTGCAAAATGTTTAGCACAAATATTAAATGGAAGGTATATTGAGAGTGTTGATATTTATAATCATCTTCAATACGAGATCTTTGATAATCTAGATAAAATTTCTTTTTATGTAACTATGGATCCCGGAAGTATTGAGGTTAAAACAATTCCAAAATACTTAGATGAGATTGTTAGTTATATTACTCCTTTATTTAAGGCCGCAGAGATGGCCCAAATGGTAACATATCGAAATTGGTGGTATGGGATAAAATCAGGAACAGAAGGAGGTTGTCACATAAACATGGGGGGACTTAGTGTAGAGAGCAACCCATTTATTAAGGATCCTTCTTTACTTTTAAAATATCTTGCCTTTTTTCATAATAACCCTTGTATCCATTATCCATTTATGGGTCCAGATGTTGGACCAGGAGGAAATTGTCAAAGGATGGATGAACAAGGAGAAGATGGATTAAAATCAATCTTGAAATTTAATGAATTAATAGAAAAAATCAATAAGAAAAATTTAAAGGTATCTCATATAGATATTGAAAAGTATTTTCTAGATACAACACTTTCAAAAGAAAAATCATCCGAACCATCCATTTATAAATTTAAAAATCCTAATTATTTAGTAGAAGATCGCGCACAAGAATCATTAAGATCGCCATATGAATTTTATCTTGTATGTAATTTACGAGTAAAAATATTAGAATACTTACAAAAGAAAAATGAAATTGATTATTTAATTGATTTTAAAAATACTTTGCATGAAAAATATCTTTCTTCAAATGTGTTATGGAGCAATTTTGTTGATTTGATTAAACTATTAGATGTTTTAGAATATAACGATTATTACCGTTTTTTTGAAAGACAATTTCCATTTTTAACATTTGGAGAAAATGTACCTAAGATAATTAAAATTAAAGAAGGAAAAAGACCAAGAGTAATAACAGATATTAAAAAAAGAGGAGATATAGTTGTTAGTAAAACTATTGATACAAGTTATAAAAGATTTGAAATTATAATTGAAGAAATTGATTTAAATATTAATTTAGATTTTAAATTAATTATTAATGGCAATGAAATAAATAAAGAGAATATATCTTGTATCTCAATTGAGAATCAAAAAAAATATATTGTAATTTATGATCTTAAAATTTTAGATAATGAACAAATCTTAAGTATTAATTTAGTTGATCATCGTAATAACAATATTGAAGAGTGCTTTTTTCATTTAAGAGATATGAAATTTTTGTAACTTATATGGACTCGCCGTAATTGCAAGAAAAAAGTCTTAATTTAATGACAAAATAAAAAATAACCTAAATCAAATCGAATCAAATCGAATCAAATCAAATCAATCAAATCAAATTGTAAGAAATCACAACAAATAAAAATGAATTTTCTCCACTATTATTAAAAGAATATTAAAGGAACATACCTTAACGTAAAGAGTATTATCTATTATATCATCTATTGTATCCCATAAAATAGGAAGTCATTTTGTTTATTAAATTACTTGGAAAAAATTTACTAATAAACACTAAAATTTTATTTGAGGTACCAACTATAGACACAGAAGTTTTATTTTTTATAGCTTTCATTCCGGTAGATACAACTTCTTCAGCACTTTGAACTTTCATTAATATTTTTTTTGAAGAGTAGTTAGCACGATTAAAAAAATTTGTTTCAGCAGGACCTGGACATAAAGTTAAAACTTTAATCTTTAAATCGGCCTCTAATTCCCTGAGTTCATAATCGATGGCCATAGATAAACTTAAAATAAATGATTTGGTGGCAGCATAACAAGACATTTTTGGTATGGGATTAAAGGCCGCCATAGATGATAAATTTAGAATGGTACCTGAAATATTATTTTCTTTCATATGCTTTATAAAATAAAGTGAAAGTAAAGTTGGAGTGATCATATTAAGATTCATCATCTGAGTTAATTCGTTAGCATCGCTTTGATCAAAATATTTAACAATACCAATTCCTGCATTATTAATAACAAGTTCAATATTTGATGCCAGTGACGACTTACTTTGAATAATCGCAAAAAGTTTTGATGCCGAATTTTGTTCAGAGAGATCAAGAGAAATTGTCTCTACTTTAATTGAGAATTTATTACTTAAACTAAATGCTAGCGATTTAAGTTTATCTTCACTTCTGGCCACTAAAATTAAATTCCAATTTTCTTCTGCTAATTTTAAAGCAAATAATTCACCTAATCCACTACTGGCCCCAGTTACAAGAGCATACTTTAAATTTTTATTTTCCAAGTTTTTATTTTCTAAAATTTTATTTTCTAAGTTTTTATTTTTCATAATACGCAGATTCCTCAGAGCACCAGTTATTCAAATTACAGAAAAAAAACTTTGCTTTCTAGAATAAAGTGCTCAAAAATTATATAGGTAATTAATATAAATAGTATAAATATTATAAACATAACAAACGTATAATTTAAACCAAGGAAGGAGGATTATGTCTATGTTCAATCGCAAATTTTTTTTAGTTTTGTTGTTATCACTATTTTTAAGTAGCATTTCATTATTATCATCATCATCTTCGTGGGCCAAGCAAGTAAAAAATAAAAATTTAACATTAAATGAGATTAATAAAGCAATTGAAGAACAAGGTGCCAATTGGAAAGCTGAAAATAATATAATTTGGGATGTTGATAGAGCAACTCAAATTCAAATGATGGGTGCACCTATAAAACCTATTGATGAATTTATTTTTATTCAAAACAATCTTTCTACTGAAGGGGTACCTAGTCATCTTGATTGGGGAAATGTAAATGGAATAAATTATATGAGTCCAGTAACTAATCAAGGAAAGTGCGGAAGTTGTGTGGCCTTTGCAGCAGTTGCTACCCTAGAGGGGCAATTAAATGTGACTAATGGATGGCCCGGTTTTAATATGAATTTTTCTGAGCAACACCTTTTTTCTTGTGGTGGCGGTGGATGTGATAGTGGTTGGTATCCAAGCTCAGCTGCAAGTTACATAAAGAAAACCGGAGTTCCAGATGAAGCATGTTTTCCCTATGCCAGTGGAGCAATGGGAGCAGATTATCGTTGTTCACAAACATGTAGTAATGCCGCTCAAAGATCATTTAAAATTAGTGATTATAAAACCATTGGTGGATGGGGAAGTTCTTCAACTCAAGAGTTAATAAATGCTCTTCAAACTGGACCATTACTTGCGACGATGACAGTTTATGAAGATTTTATGGCCTATACAAGTGGAGTTTATCAACATGTAACTGGGGATGTTTTAGGAGGTCATGCTGTAACTTTGGTTGGTTACGATAATACTTCAAAATATTGGATTGTAAAAAATAGTTGGAGTGAAGATTGGGGAGAGAAAGGATACTTTAGAATTAAAATGGATGATGATTCAAATGTAGGACCAGGTTCTATAAAATTTAATTTTAGTCCTTTTGTTGGCGCCATAAAAATTTCTTCGCCAGAGTATCGACAAATAATTGGTCCTGACTTTTTTGATGTTATTATGAATACAAATTTTAAAAATGTACAAAATATCTTAAATGTTCAATTAAATATTACAACTACTTCTAACGAAGAAAAAATGTTTGTAGCAGAAAAATTTAATGAAGGAAGTTATAAGGTAAATTTAGATACTCGTTTATTTGCTAGTGGAATTTATAAAGCACAAGCAAAAATTACAATTAAAGGAACAGATGGAGTTATCAAAGAATATAAATCACAAGTTGAAAGATTGTTTATTTTGCATGAGGTTCCAGTAATTGATTTAAAAATGTCATCACCTGAAAATGGAGCAGAAGTAAAGGAGCGCATATATGTTGAGTTTACTGGTAAAGGAATGCCATTGCCACTACATAAATTGACTTTTTACTCCAAGAATGCAAATGGAGAAATCAAAAAGGCGGCCAATAATGAACCAGCTGAGAAAACTCAACTTAGTTGGAGAACTACTGCTACTCCCAATGGTTTATATGAAATTTGGGGAGAGGGTTGCATTAAGGATTATTGTGTAGAGACAGAACACATTAAAGTGACAGTTAAAAATTAATTAAGATATTTTTTTCATTCTTAATTCTTCATTCTTCAATATAAAATTATAAAATTGCATTTAAATATTCTTTGCTGTAAAAAAATATTCAATATACCTATATAAATATATCTATTATAAAATATCTACGTAAAATTATCACACTTTGCAAAAAGCAACATCAATATGAATATGAACTTGAATAAGAATATGAACTTGAATAAGAATATGAATTTTAAATCATCAGAAATAGAAATAAAAAGAGAAAGAGAAATGGCAAAAGATAGCATTACTTGTCCTAATTGTAAGCAAGAGATTTTTATTGAAGATGTTTTCGGTCAAGAATTAAAAAAAGAGTATGAGGAAAAACTCTCTCTGGCGATGGAAAAGATTAAAATAGAAGTAGATGCAAGAGTTAAGTGTGAACTAGAAGAAAAAAATAAAATGCAACTTGCACAACTAAAAACACTCTCGGAAATATTAGAAGTAAAAGATAAAGAGTTGCAACAGGCACGAGACAATGAGATTGAAATTCGTAAACAGCGAGCACAAGTTGAAGATAGAGAAAAAAATTTAGAATTGAATTTGTTAAGAAAGCTGGATGAAGAAAGAAAAATTATTGAAGAGACAACTGCTAAGAGAGTTAGTGAAAATTATCATTTGAAAATTGCTGAAAAGGATAAACAACTTAGTGAGATAGCTAAGCAGTTAGAAGAATCCAAAAGACGAGCTGAACAAACAAGTTCGAGACTCAAAGGAGATGTTTTTGAAGAAGATTTGAGTAAGTTTTTAAAGGAAAAATTTATTGATGATGAAATAGAAGCGATTGATAAAGGTAAGAGAGGTGCGGATGTATTACAAAGAGTTTGTTATCGAGGCCATAAGATAGCTTCAATTTTATGGGAGGCCAAGAATACGGCCCATTGGCAAAATTGTTGGATAGAGAAACTAAAAGATGATCAAAGAAATAATAAAACAGAATATGCAATTTTAATTTCAAAAGTTCTGCCTAGCGGGCAATCTAATTTTTTTATCAAGGATGGTATTTTTATCACTGATGATTTTGATGTCGCTTATACTCTGGCATATGTATTAAGAGTTAACTTCATACAATTGCATGAAATGCGTTTGACAGTAAATACCAATGATGAAAATTTAAAACAACTCTTCGATTATTTGAGTGGAACAACATTCAAACAAAGAATAGAGGTAATTGTAGAACGATTGTTAAAATTAAAAGAGAACTTAAGTAAAGAGCGAATGGCGATGGAAAAAATTTGGGCCCAGAGGGAAGGCGATTACCATAAAATTTTACTTAGCACCGCTAGGTTGTACGGAGAAATCAAAAGTATTAGCAATGATAAATTACCTGAAATTCCTGCTTTGGATTTATTTACAATAACTAGAACTAGTGATTAGATTAATTTTCTATAACCGTTATTAACGAACCGTCATTAACGAACCGTCATTAACGAACCGTCATTAACGACCTTTAGGTACCCTGGTACCCTTAGGTTTGCGCTAACTATTATCCCTTCTTATTACAATATTTGTAACAACACTTTACAGATTCAATTATTATAATTTACTTCGATTTAAATCTTAAAAACATACAAAGGATAATTTTATGTTTTCAGAAGAAATTATAAAAACGGCATTAAATTGTCGCCACTATGCCATGTGCAAGATTGATTTTTTAGACATAGGCATTTGCCTCCCAGGGAAAGAGAATTATTTTGTAAGTTATTATCCTCAGGGAAGAATGGATATTGTTTCCGCCTTATCTAAAGATCAAATTCCCTACACCGAAGAGTTAATTAAAATTGCCGATTCATGCAACCTATGTGGCATTTGCCAAAAGCAATGCTATTTTTATAGTGAATTAAAACCACTGGCGGTGATGGATGAATTAAAAAGATATGTAGAAAATAAAAGAAAAAATTACGATAAACCTATTAAATTGCAATTTGATTCCGTTTATGAGGAACTAAAAGTAATAGTAGGTGCCAAATGGGTTTCTAATGATCCGGCCATTCTCATATGCTATTCTCATGATCCAGGACCTTTTACCGAAATGATCATTCCCCAATACGTGGTTTTGCCATCCTCCGAGGAGGAGATTTCTGCAATTGTAAAACTTTGTAATAGTAAAAAAATTGCTATTGCTGTTAGAGGAAATGGTTCGAGTGTTTTTGGACTTGTTTTTTGTGACGGTCTTATAATGGATATGACCAGAATGAAAAAATTAGAGATAGATAAAGAAAACTTCAAGGCCACAATCGGCGCCGGCATTACAGCTTATCAATTGCAAAAAGAGAGTAAAAATTTATCTTTGAGGGCCAATGTTGCAGAACCTGCGGCCACAGTTTGTGCTAATTTAATTTGTTCTGGAATTTTTTCAACATTTTCCAGCTCATATGGTACGGCCGCTGATAATTTTATAGAAGCGCGCTTTGTAGACTTCCAAACAGGTAATATTTTTTCAAGTAATGATAGATCATCTCCTAATATCTTTGCTTTTCTTTCAGAGGCAGAGGCAGAGGGAGGCAGACCTGCTGGAATTTGCACTGAAGTTTCCGTAAAACTTTATCCAATACCAGAAAATGAAAAAGGGATACTTGTTCCATTTGACAATTTTGCTGATGCTCTTAATTTGGCACGTGAATTGGCAGAAAGACGTATTGGCAATGCTTTGGGAGTTCTAGGCCAAGAGTACATTTCAACTTTTATTTCTCCAACAGATCAAATGGCAAAAAAATTTAAAAAGGTATTGGAGGATAATTTAAATATAAAATATGCCCTACTTGTAATTGGAGACGAATACGCAATCAAAGCAGTCCAGGCCAAGTGTGAAAATGTTATTGATCAAGAATTATTTGAAAAGATAGTATTGGGATTGCCAAAATTTTTAGATGATGAATGGATGGAATTGCTAGTAGGAATTACAAATTATACAAAAGGATTTGACCTTTTTTGTAAAAAGGAGATGTCGCCATTAATCGAGACTATCTTACAACCTAGCTGCAAAAATTTAGAACAAATTGTCGATAAGGAGTTAGCAAAATTTTATGTTGAACTTTATGCTAAAGGTGAAGTGACAGATTTGGTTTTGTCAAACTCATTTAGAATTATCAGTTCACGCATGGGAAGAGACAAGCATGTTGTTGCCTTAATATTATATGTTCCTATTAACGATGCAAAAATTATTGAAGAAATTAATAGTTCATTTAAGATCATAGCAGATGATTTTGGTATAAAAAATGATTATGGTTTTTTAACTCCTATCGATTTTGGTAAAATAGCTATTTTAGAATATGATTATTATATAGATCATACTGATCAAAAACAAATTGATAATATCAAAATGGCATTTTCTGCTATTAATAATATTACAGAAAAACTATCTTCGAAATTTAAAGGCATCACCCATATAAAAAATATTTTTGGGCAAGGAATGGCCAGAAAAGAGAGTTTTTTATACAGATGACAAGGTAGAATAAAGGTGGAAATCTCAAATTTAAAATTTAGATTGACGAGAGAAGAGATTCTGACAAAGAGAAGGAAAAATCAAAACGTGATTTTACTTACGGGAATTAGTGGTTTTTTAGGCGGGCATTTGGCAGCAGAGTTAATAAAGCAAAATAAAAAGGTAATAGTACTCTGTCGTTTAAAAGCGAGGAATAACAATATTTGCGAAGATAAAAAAAGTGATAGCGATAGCGATAGCGATATTAGATCAAGGGTTGAAAATATTTTAAATTGGCACCAATTAACACTTAATGATTGTAAAAATTTAGATATTTTGAAGGGAGAACTTACACAAGATAAATTTTCATTAGAAAAAAGTGAATTTAGAAAATTAGTTGATTCAGTAGATGAAATTATTCATATTGCCGCCAGTACTTCCTTTGCTGATAGTAAAAAAGAAGAAATTAAAAATGCCAATATTTTGGCCTTAAATAATTTAATAACGTTTGCCAGAGAGAGTAAATGCTATTTTTTTCATCATGTGAGTACAGCTTATGCCTGTGGAAAAATATTTTCTGATATGCCAGTAGAAGAAAAGCTGATTGATAATCTTCATTTTAATAATTATTACGAAGAAAGTAAAAATATAGGAGAAAAAATATTAATAGAAAATTGCAAAAATGAAGGAATCCGTTGGAATATTATTCGTCCATCTATCACCTATGGTCACTCTCAAACTGGTAGAACTCATAACTTCAATGCTCTTTATTATCCAGTAAGAATTATTCATTACTTAAAGACTCTTTGTGAAAAAGAATTTTTGAAAAATGGAGGAACTAATACAAAAGAGATGGCAACAATGGGAATAAAAGTATTGGATAATGGTAAAATTTTTATGCAATTAAGAGTGGCCGCTGCCGCTAGTGATAAGGGGACAATAGATAGTATTAATCTCATTCCTGTAGACTATTTTGTGAATGGTTTTAAGGCAATCATGGAAGATTCAATAGACATTAAAGGAGACAACGTTTATCACTTGGTAAATGATCATTCTCCATCTCTTGAAGAATTGTTAAATTATACTAAAAAATTTTTTAATATTGACGGAATAGTGATAGAAAAAAGACCAAGCAAAGATTGTGATTTAAATAAAATGGATAGATTTTTCGATTCTCCAAATGCTTTGGAAATTCTATTTGAAAGATATATAAATATCTATAAACCGTATATGCTTGATAGTCGTAAGTTTGAAAATTATCGAACAAAAAAAATTCTTAATAAATATAACATTATTTGTCCTATATTTGATTATCAAATTTTTGAAAAATGCATGAAGTATGCTTTAGAGGTTGATTGGGGGAAAAATTGTAAATTTTAATAAGTGCTTATCCTAATAACCCCATCTTCTTCGTTGCCTGCGTCTCTCGTTCGTGTGGTGTAAAGAATTAATCCATAGAAATTAACCTGCTTTCCTAATATAGGGGGTTAGATAGTAACAGTGATTTATAACGGTGAATACTACAAATGACTATTTAAATATGATACTTTGACCCCTTTCCTACTCCTTCAACTCTTATAATCCCTTGATCTACCAAACGTTTAAGTAATGTTTTAAGTCCTGCCCTAGTCATCTCTATTTGATTTAAAATAAAACCAATGTTGCATTTGTGATTTGATTTAATTATTTCATATACCAATTGTTCATTTTTATTCATCGCTGATACAGGAGTTTGTTTTTGTAACATTGATTGAATTATTTGAGTTTGCTTTAAAACAATTTTAACAAAAAAATATAACCAGCGATCATAATTAATTTTTTTTGATTGAAAAGTGTTTTGTGTTTCTCTAAGAGAAATATAATAGTTTTCTTTATTATCTTCAATAATTTTCTCATGGGAAGTAAATTGTATCCATAGATATCCAAATTTGAGCATGAGCCATACAGAAATTAATCGACTAAGACGGCCATTTCCATCTCTAAATGGATGTATGGCCAAATAATGTACAATGAATATTGCTATTAATATAATTGGATGAATTTCCTCTGATTGTTTAAATTTATTAAAATTATCTATAAGTTCTCTCGTTGCCGTTTCAGTCATCGGCCCAGGGGGTGTCGTTTTAAACCAAATTGTTTCTTTACCTGTGTCTAAATTTTTTTCTACCACATGATTAGTAATATCTTTATATGAACCTCTTTGCTTTTTAGGAAGCTGATCTGAAGTTAGTTCCGATGTTAGAATTTGATGAAGTTCTCTCAAATTCTTTTCTGTTACTTCAAGATCGTTGTAATATTTATAAATATAATTTAATGCTTTTACATATCCAGCAACCTCTCTTTCAGATCGAGAAGACATCTTGCTTATTTTGCATCCATTACTAATAAATTTTTTAATTTCATCATCAGTTAGAATGGCACCTTCTATTCTAGTTGAAGCACCTGATGATGTAATAATCGTTGTCTTTTTTAATTCTGTTACTAAATTAGGAGTAAAAATTTTATTACTCTGGAATGTTCCATGAAATCGTTCAATTTCTGTGAGAATTTTTGTTAATTGATTACTAAAACTGTATTTTCCTATAGTTTGCATAAAACACCGTCCAAAAAACAGCCATAAAATATCCATATAATATCATTGTAAACATCCAGAAAACAACCAAAAAACATCCATATTAAAATTTTTTGATTGGTTTAGTCTTATGCAGTAACTGGCATTATAAAATTTTGACTGAAACACTGCTGATTCTCTCAAACCATCACTTCGCTTCATATATTTTTTTGTGGTTTCTAGCGAGGAGTGTCTGACCAATTAAGGTATAAAATAGATGTCAGTATCTTGCTCTAGAAGAAAGGCTCCTCTCCTGGCACATTCGTAAATTGAAATAAATAAAAAAAGATATTAATTGCTGCTAGAAGTAGAAACATAATTATCCACTAAATTGGTTAGTGTTGATTTACTAGTTTTGATTTGTTATATCTTTGGCACGAGAAATTAAGATACATAATTAACTTATTTTTGCTCCTCTAATAATTGTATAAATAAATAAAAGGTAAAATTTATGTCTGTTTCCAGAGAAGGTTTATTTTATCCATATCAAATTCAAACTCCATTCGATAAAGAGGGAATCTTATCATCACTTGTTAGAATTAGACCATTAATGAAATTTCATTTACATATTTTTGAAACTAAAGAAGAAGTGGAAACATTTGAAAAAACACCTGGAAATAATGAAAAAAAATTCTTGGAAACCGGAGGTTCAATCTGGCAAATATCTACAACAAAGGATGAAATTATTCATATTAGTAATATTCCAGAAATATATCTTCAACCAGGAATCAAAGAAATTTGTGATACATTCCATTCGCTTTATTTAAGCAATTCTTTTAATTTAAAGCTTCCTTTTCATCATATTACCGATTTTGTAGAAGGTTTTGCTACGGGATTTTTTATTTCAAAAGAAGGTCATATTTTAACTAACTATCATGTAGCAAGAGAGTGTATAGATAGATTAGGTCGTACGAATGGATCTTTTATAGAAGAAGATGCTATTGATCTTGAATTAGAAATTCCAATTATAATAAATAATTCCTCATATCCAGTTTATAGGAAAGTAAAAAATGTCAAAATTGTTAGTAATGTTTCATCACAAGAATGGAAAGATGGATGTGATTTTAGTGTGCTAAAAATTCCAATGAAGAATACAAGTTTTTTAGAAATTGCAAATGAAGATGAAATACTAACAGACGCTACAAACAATGTCTGGATGTTTGGATTTCCTGTAAGAACTAGAAGAAGTAGCGAAAACCTAGTTAGATACAAATATTCTGATGCTAACAACGATTTAAGAGTATCATCTGGTGAAATTACTTCTCAATATAAAAATAAAAGTGATTTATTTTCCCAAAATACATTTACTTCTAATCTTGATGGTCTTTGGGGAAATAGCGGTTCGCCAATCTTAAGTTCTAAGGGGAAAGTAATTGGAATTGCCCATGATGCAAGCGATGGGCAAAACAGTGTACGTGCTACTAAGTATTTCGGTGAAATGATTTGTTCTAATATTTTCAAAGCAAAGAAATTTTTTAACTTTAAACTGGATATTTAGTGCAAGTATCATCGCATAAATTTATACAATCATCTTAATCTTTACAATGATATATCATTATTCAAGAAGTAGTAATGGACGTTTTAAAATGTTTAGAGATCGGTAAAAATTTTTTAGAGATGACTATAAATCTTAAGGATCTTAATTTAGATGAATTTCAAAAGGCCCTAACCCACTTTTTTTCAGAACTTGGCATTCGTCATATAAAAATAAATAAAAAATACTCTAAACTAGGTTACCAATGCCGTCTTCCAAGCATAGAGGAATATAGACAACTAGGAAAAGACATGGGCTTTGATTCATCAAAAGGATACACTCCTCAAGTATTCTCAGATTTGGCCCATGAGTTTTGGTCGTCGGCTTCCTTTTCCGATTTCGCCTACGCCTTCTATGGCAGTTATGGCTTTATCAGCATCGACTATAGTAAAAATAGCTTATCTGCTCGCTGCGTGTGTGGCCATTGAGTGTGGTAATGTTGTTGATTGCTTTGCAACCAACTTGATGACTTGATCATTTTATTAGATGGAAAGATGATGGAGTAGCAGGTGTTTTGAGTTTAAGTCGTACCTATTGAGTGATCTTGAATGGCGGGTGATGAAAATGTAATCGCTTATCACAACTTTCGGAAACTACCGCCTCAATGAGATCAATATGTCCGATAGTCTGCCAATTTTTTTGTCTTAAAATATTTTGATGATCAGCAACTGCAATTTGGAAACTAAGTTTTCCATTTTCTCTAATTTGTCGCAAAATTTCTATTCGAAAATCTTTCTCATCAATGGGAATAGTATAAGGGGATGCTGAAATCTTAATCCATTTTGGAGTAACAATGTTGGAATTGGAATTTTCTTCTCCTAATTCTGAAACCGGATAAAGTTGTCTAATTCCAGGCATAATATCAGCGAGCAAGAAAGTAATACCTGACACTGCACCTATGGGAGCTAACAATGCAGTATGTGGCCTTAAAGATATCCTAGGTTCATTAGTCATTTCTCCATCAGTGTAATGTTTTATTCGAGTTCCTGTCAAATCATCAACAGCAAAGAAATTTGCAGTTTTTAATTGTCGAGGATCAAGTGGGTCGGTGGTAGGAAAAATTTTAGCAGCAAATCCTAATGCTCGAGGATGCCCACTATCTGCATAAGATAATGCTAGTGATGATCTTACAATCACTAGAGCTTTAGACCCTGTCTTAAAATATCCAGAGTATTTATTTTTTCTATTAATTTGCCAGATCCCTCTTAAACATATTCCATTTGGATGCACTAGCTTCCTAAAAGGTGGTAAAATATCTTCTTGATTAGAGATAGTCCGCATAGAGGCCTGTGCTAACGTATTAGTTGGATCAAAGATAAATCTCCAAAGGGAAACATCATAATGAGGAAGTGTACTATAAGGATCACTAGAGATAATATCCCAGGTCTCTTCAAACTGTGATCCTTCATACGCATATGTATATGTATGGCCACCAACATAAGCGAAAGTTACAATTACAAGCGATAAAAATAAATATAATGTACTCAATTTTATAAATCGAAACATAAATTATCCTTTTGCCAATTTTTGAATTAGGGCCCTTAAATTAAGGCCTTACTAAATTGACAGTTTATAGTTGTAAATAAAATACAGGTGAGTTCTATAATGGAACATTTACAGAATGTAAAATTATAAAATAACATAGTTAGGATTAACCATACTTATATTGGCAATTATCAGATATCCTCAAATATTATCAAATATCATCAAATATCATCAAACTTACTTGAGAGTTATGATACTTTAATTTATGTTATTTTAATTTATGATATTTTTTATTTATTACATTACGACCAATAGGAGGTGATTTTAATGAAAATAATAAATAAGGGTAAATTACCAATCTTAAGCTGGTGCAATAATCCAGATGAGGAATGTCTCAAACAAGCTACTAATTTATCAAACTTCCCTTTTGCCTATCCACATATTTGCCTTATGCCCGATACCCATGTTGGTTTTGGAATGCCCATCGGAGGAGTAGTAGGCCTAGATGGTGTTATTAGTCCTAATATGGTTGGAGTAGATATTGGATGTGGAATGTGTGCTGTTAAGACCTCTCTTACTGATATAGATCAATCTTCTTTAAAAAAGGTACTTTCTTTTATTAGAGAGTGGATTCCGTTAGGATTTAAACATCATCAGAAGAAAAGCATGCCTGATGCTACTTTCTTACCTAACGTTGATATTGGTGATTTGCCTATAGTTTCTGAGCAGAATAAAACATTACTTGAACAGCTAGGCACTCTGGGAAGTGGCAACCATTTTATAGAAATACAAAAAGGGGATGATGGCCACATCTGGTTCATGCTACATTCAGGATCGAGAAATTTAGGTTTAAAAGTAGCAAACCATCACAATAAAATTGCAATTAAACTTAATGAGAAAATGCTTCCACAGGTTCCCAAAGAATGGCAACTGGCCTATCTTCTTCTTAATTCTAATGAGGGGCAACTCTATTTAAAAGAAATGAATTATTGCTTAGAATTTGCTAAAAGTAATCGTCAGATAATGGCATTAAGAATAAAGGAAGCATTTATCGAGATCACAAAAGCAAAGATACTCCAAGAAGTAAATATTCATCATAATTATGCTCATATTGAAAATCATTTTAATAAGAATTTGGTTGTCCACCGTAAAGGAGCAACTTCCGCTTTCCTTCATGAGCTCGGAATTATTCCTGGATCACAAGGAACTCCTTCTTACATTGTTGAAGGTAAAGGTAATCATCTTTCATTTATGAGTTGTAGCCACGGAGCTGGTCGGGTAATGGGTCGTGAAGAAGCTAAACGAAATTTAAATTTAGAATTTGAAAAGAAACGTCTCGATGATTTAGGGATTATTCATGCTATTAGGAATAAAAACGCATTAGATGAGGCCCCTAGTGCTTATAAAAATATTGAAGAAGTAATGGCGGAACAACAAGATCTAGTTTTACCTATAATTAAATTGCTCCCCTTAGCAGTGATCAAGGGTTAAATCTGCTAAAGCTTGATTCATTTCCCTCGTTTTTATTTATTGTTATCATCCCATTATAATATATAATAATATATATTTAGTTGGTAATAATTGCTACTTATGGATTTTACAACAAAAGAATTTATTAGATGGTTATTAGATGGCATGATATGCCTTGGGAGTCCTGATACATGACAAATGTTAAAAAATCATCGATATCAGAACAGCAGAAGCACAAATGGGGGTTTGTGGCCAAATTTCGTTCGCATACTTTCAGTTGGAAGGGCACCCAACTCGCAAGCAGTAGATTAAAGGAAGCACTTACTGAAATTAAAAAAATATTCATAAGCAAAATCCTCTGCTGGCCATAAATGGCATTGTCACCCTCTATAAAAAAATTGTACCGGCAATAGAGGGTATTGATAGTTCTAGTGGGGCCATGGGTACGGCCGTTAACAATGCACTTGATGAAATGTTTAATCTCATTGCCGCCACTAAAATTGAACGTCTGCAGAGAGAGGAATGGTTGGAAGATATTTGGGAGGCATACCAAGAAGATGGAATGGGCTACCTGGACTCTACAGGCGAGAAGTGGGGCATTCTGTGTGGTAACGAGGATTACAGCAGAGATTTAGCAAGTAAGTGGGCCGAGAGGATGATTGATGGTTTGAAGCTCTCTTGGGACAAAGATAAAAAAGAAAAATATGGTGGTGGTTATTTCCGTGGCACTACTGTTTGCTTGTCATCAATGTTAAAGGCAGAAAAATATCAGGCACTCATTGATTTGGTTGAAGAGGCCCCATATAAATGGTGGCACTATTGCCAATTTGCGGCCCAGGCATTGCGAGAACTCAAACGCTACGACGATGCAATTAAGTATGCAGAGGAAAGTAAAGGTTTAAATGACCCTAAAATTTTAATCGATATTTTTTGTGAAGAGACTTTGTTGGATAAAGGCGATTGGAAGATTGCCTATGAACAATACGCCCTATCTGCAAATCAAAAAAATACCAAGGTAGCAACTTTTAGGGCCATAAAGAAAAAATACCCTCAATTTTTAGAAGACCAAATTTTAAAAGATCTAATTGATTCCTCCTTTGGGGAGGAAGGTAAGTGGTTTGCTACGGCCAAGACAATAGGCAGATTAGATATAGCATTGCAATTAGCAAAACACCATCCTTGTGAACCTCAAACTCTTAATCGGGCCGCAGAGGAGTTCTTAGAAAAAAATCCAGCGTTTTCCTTTGAAGTGGCCGGAGCTTCATTAAAATGGATGGCGCTTGGATATGGTTACAACTTAGTAATCATGATGTTTGGAAAGCAGAGAGGTTATTTAAAGAAGCTGGTAAGGCCCTTAACAAAGAGGATGTCGTCACCAATTTTTTGCACGACCTTATTAACAACAATAATATCAACCATTTTGTAAAAGAATACTTGGGCCGTTAATGATGCCGTTGATGCCGTTAATGATAAGGAGGTGTTCAAAAATAAATAATGTTCTTTCCAAATTACGCCAAATCACGAAATTACCCAATCATGGCATCATATTGGAATTCAAACTGTCCATTATCCAAATAGAGAAACCGATAATGATAAAGATGATGAAAAGATTAGAAACAAAAAAACTTAAAATCCAAGGTGGCCCTTTTTCGCGTCCTAGATCTAGAAAAAATATACACTGGACGATGAATTGAAATAAGGCAAGAATAAGAATAGTAATAACAGCAGGCCTAGTCTCTAGATGAAAAGAAGCGGGATGAATGACAATTAAATAAGTTGCTACCGTGAGGATAAGTGATGCTAGAAGGCCAATAATACGAAATGATAATGTTTTTTTATACATGATAATTCTTTATCCTTTTTACATTACAAAAGATGTCCCATTCCATAGACAACAGTAAAAATAAAAATCCATACCAGGTCCAAGAAATGCCAAAAAAGGGCCAGTCGAAAAAGGTTGGAAATATGGAAGGCCGAAAATGGACGGAACCAAATGCGAAACATAGCACAGATCATCCACAACAATCCTATGAAGATATGCAACCCATGGGTGGCCACTAGAGTGAAAAACGAAGAGAGAAAGGCACTTCTTTGCCAATTGTTCCCTTTATCTATAAGTTCAAAAAATTCTGAAACTTCTAGGGAGAGAAAGATTGCGCCTAGTATGAAGGTGACTGCAAACCAAGCAATTGCAGGAATTTTTCTCTGCTGATGAACTTCAATCATTGCTAGTGAACAAGTAAAACTGCTTATAAGCAATGCGAGTGTTTCTGCTAGTACGGATGGCATGTGAAAAAGTTCACGACCAGAAGGCCCTCCAAAGGTACTATTTCGTAAAACACAGAAGGTTGCAAAAAGTACCGCAAAAATAATTAGATCGGTCATCAAATAAATCCAGAATCCAAAAGCTTTTATATCTTCTTCCTCTGCCACTTCTCCTGTTGCGTTTACTTTTACATTTACATTTAGATTTAGATTTAGATTATCTTTCATAAATAAATTATCCTTGGACTCTTGATGCTTCAATTTTTGCGATCTCTGCTGCGGTTAAAACATACTCTCTATGTTCGTCAAATGAGAGGATTATCATACAAACAATTGTGCCAATGAGGCCGATGACCGCAGGCCAAAGAATGTGCCAGACAACTGCAAACGAAAACAAGAAAGCAAATCCCGAGATATAAATTCCCATGGCGGTGTTTTTAGGTAATACAATATCTTTATATTCTTTATACTCTTTATATTCTTTTTGTAGTTGAGGATGTTCTCCCCTTTTCTTCATCTGCCAAAACTCATCTCGACTAGTTACTGTGGGAATTATTGCAAAATTATAATGAGGTGGAGGTGAAGGAGTTGACCATTCTAGAGTCCTTCCATTCCAAGGATCTCCAGTGGTATCTAAATTCTGTTTTCTATCCCTAATGCTTACGATGAATTGATATACTTGAATAATAACTCCACCGCAGATGATAACAAATCCTACCATAGCAGTTATATAGAGTGGTTGCCAACCGGTCGAAGCATCGTAGCGATCAATGCGTCTTGGTGCCCCCATAAACCCCAAAAGATAGAGTGGAACAAAAGAGACAAAAAATCCGATCAGCCAAAACCAAAAAGCGCGAATACCAAGTTTTTCATTTAGCTTAAATCCCATAATCTTGGGGAACCAATAAGTTATCCCTGCAAAACTTCCAAATAGTGCTACTCCGACGATCATGGTATGGAAATGGGCAACCAAAAATAAACTATTATGTACCTGAAAATCGGCCGGAGGAGATGCCATAAAGACCCCCGTTATACCTCCTAACATAAAGATGGCCACAAAACCTATGAACCAATACATAGGGGAGGCGAAGATTATTTTTCCCTTATACATGGTAAAAATCCAGTTGAAGACTTGGACTCCCGAGGGGATTGCTATTAGCATGGTTACAATACCAAAAAAAGAATTCACCTCGGGTCCCGCACCCATGGTAAAAAAGTGATGTAACCACACTAAATAAGAAAGAACAGTAATAGTAAACCCTGCCAATACCATTGAGGTATATCCAGAAATTTTTTTTTGGGAGAAAGTGGCCACAATTTCTGAATACATGCCAAATGCAGGTAACACTAAAATATATACTTCAGGATGACCCCACATCCAAATCAGATTAAAATACATCATGGGGTTTCCACCAAAATTGTTAGTAAAGAAGTGCATACCAAAAAAACGGTCGAGCCAAAGCAGTAGGGTAGTGGCAGTAAGGACCGGGAAAGCAGTGATAATAAGAAGCATACCGAAGAAAGATGTCCAGACGAAAAGAGGCATTTTCATCAAAGTCATTCCCGGCGCTCGCTCTTTTATTATGGTAACAATAAAGTTAATTCCTGCCAGCAGACTACCAAGCCCCGACAGCTGTAAACTCCAAATCAAATAATCCACGCCAGCACTGGGATTAAATTCCAGCTCAGATAATGGGGCGGTTGCAAGCCAACCGGTATTGGCAAAATCTCCTCCGATGATAAAAAACAAATTAATTAATATTCCACCAGCGACGGTAAGCCACAAACCAAGTGAATTTACAAATGGGTAGGCCAGATCGCGGGCGCCAATTTGCAATGGTATAATCCAATTCATCAAACCAAAAAAAATCCCCATAGTCACAAAAAAAACCATGATATCACCATGAGCTGTGAAAATCTGTTGAAAATGGTCCGCGCTTAAATATCCCTTAGAGTTTACAGCAATCGATTGTTGAAGCCACACCATTCCTACATCGATCAGTCCGCGAAAGAACATGAGAGCAGCAAAGATTAAATACATGGTACCTATTTTTTTTGGATCAGTTGATGTAAGCCACTCATGCCAGAGCCAACCCCAGCGCTTGGTTTTAGTAAGGAACAACACAGATACTACCATCATAATAATGATAGAAACGGTTGCTGCTATCGTATACCACAGGTGAGGTATTGCATCTAAAGTCAGTTTTCCAAAAATAAAGTTTTTCATTGAGAGTCCATATGATGATTCATAGGATGGTCCATAGTATGATCCATAGGATGATCCATATGATGATGATCCATTTTATTGTTATTAGATTTGTTCTTAGAATTGTTATTAGAATTAGAATGCATATAAGGCATATATTTTAAAACTATTTTATTAAATAAATCTTTTTCTACATATGAATAAAGTGTAACTGGATTATTTTCGGAAGGAGTGAAAAGTTCGTTATAAGTGCGATCAGTTAGTTGATGTGGTGATTGTTTTACAGATGTAACCCAACTATCAAAATCAGATTTAGAGGTGGATTTTGCAACAAATGTCATGTCTGAATATCCTGGTCCATTAATCTCAGCGACTCTGCCTGCATAGACACCAGGTCCATCGGCCATAACGTAAAGTGGAGTCACCATTCCGGCCATAGAGTTTATTTGTCCAGCAAGTTGCGGAATCCAAAACGAATTCATTGGGGCCCCATCTGCAGCGAGTGAAAAGTGCACGGGAGTACTTTGCGGAAATTGCACAAAATTAACGGTTGCAATTCCTTGCTGGGGATAAATAAATAACCATTTCCAATTGAGGGCCACCACCTGTATACGAATTGGTGTAATATCACTTTTTAGCGGCCGATAAGGGTCTAACTCATGAGTAGCATTCCAGGTTATAATGGCCATAGATGCAACAATAATCGAAGGGACAGTCCAGAAAATTAATTGTCCAAATATTCCAATAGATTTTTCTGGATCATATTCTGTTTCTGCTTTTAAATTTTTAGCACGATATTTCCATACAACCATGAATAACAAAATATAGGTTGGGCCGATAATGATTAGCATATGAAGAATATTCGTAATCATTAGATGAAATTCTTCACGTGCAATGGGACCTTTGGGATGAATGAGCAAAGTGTTGTCGTTTTTTAATACGAAAAAGATGGCAAGTACTGAAAGCAGTATTGCTAGTATAATTGTTAGCGGTCCTATTATAGATTTGATTCTTTTCATAGAAAAATGTTTTATACTAAAGTAAAAATAAGTCAATCACTGACTTCATTAGCAAGAGGTAGATTAGGTTTTTCCTAAGTGCTTTTTCTATAAATAACATTAGTAAGAGATAAGTAGTATCTTGAATCTTCCAAATATTAACAAGAATATTAATAGGAAGTATTTATGGATATTAATGTGGCAGAATTATCTCGAATCCAATTTGCCTTAACAATTATGTTTCATTATTTATTTCCTCCACTAACTATCGGAATGGGAATCGTAATGGTGTATTTGGAGGGAATGTTTTTGTGGAAGAAAGATCCTATTTATCTATCGGCCGCCAAATTTTGGACCCAACTCTTTGCTGTCTCTTTTGCTATGGGAGTTGCTACTGGTATTGTTATGGAATTTCAATTTGGTACTAACTGGGCGGTTTATTCTCGTTTTGTAGGTGATGTTTTTGGTTCTGCTTTGGCGGCCGAGGGAATTTTTGCATTCTTTTTAGAATCAGGATTCCTTGCTGTTTTGGTTTTTGGTTGGAATAAGGTCAGTGCCGGCTTTCATTTTTTTGCCACTTTGATGGTATCCTTAGGTTCCATATTTTCTGCCGTTTGGATTATTGTAGCTAATAGTTGGCAGCAAACTCCTGCTGGCCACCTAATTGTACAAATGTTTCGTGATGGAAAACCCTGGATAATTCAGGGACGGCCTGTTTTTAGGGCGGAGATAACAGACTTTTGGTCCATGATATTTAATCCTTCGACCTTGGAAAGATTGCTACATACACTTTTAGGTGCCTTCACCCTGGGCACATTTTTTATTATGAGCATTTCCGCCTATTATCTGTTACGCCGTCGTCATCAAGAATTTGCCAAAAGATCTTTCACCGGGGCATTGATATTGGCAACCATTGTGAGCATATTTCAATTATTTTCCGGACATTCTAATGCGAAGATGGTTGCTTATTACCAACCCGCCAAGCTTGCAGCTTTTGAAGGGCTTTTTCAAACTGGCCCAGCACGACTCTCTATCTTGGGATGGCCTAACCCCGAAGCAAAGAAAACTGAATATGAATTAGGTATACCGGGATTGCTGAGCTTTCTTGCTTTAGGTGATTCACATGCGCCAGTGATTGGTCTTGATAGAGTACCTGAAAAGTACTGGCCACCCATTCGTATTTCATTTATGAGCTACCACCTTATGGTTGCCATAGGCACTTTTTTTATTCTGCTTACTTTGTTTGCTAGCTTTCTTCGCCTTAAGAGGACACTCTTTGAAAAACGTTGGTTATTATGGATTTTTGTTGGTGCGGTAGGATTGGCCATGATTGCAAACGAAGTGGGCTGGGTGGCGGCCGAGGTAGGAAGGCAACCTTGGACAGTACATCCAACTACTCTTCGCAATTCATCCGGTGAGGTTGCTTTAAATGAACAAGGGCAAATCCAATATCGACTTGAAGAAGGATTACTCACACAACAAGCTATTTCTGAATCTGTTCGCTCGACTGAAGTCGTTCTATCGATCATTACTTTTGGGTTTATCTATTTGCTTCTTTTGGTAATATGGTTACTTGTTCTCAATAATAAAATTCACCATGGCCCTTCTATAGCAACTCGTATGCCGGTGCCGCCCTCGAGCGATACTGATAATGATACTGATAATGATACTGATAATAAAGGTCTGCTTGAAACAGTATCTAGCAGAGTAGAGAAAAGTGATTCTATGACAGAATCTAAATCTAATGAATCTAAATCTAATGAATCTAAATCTAATGAATCTAAATCTAATAAATCTAAGGAGGATATTTAATATGGACTTGAACTTTGGCCTACAACAATTAGATTTGCCATTGATATGGTACATTTTGCTAGGAATTCTCATGTCCGGATATGCAATATTAGATGGATTTGATTTGGGGGTTGGGATTCTTCATCCATTAGCGCAAACAGATCAGGAAAGGCGTATTTTTATCAATACCATTGGTCCCATTTGGGATGGCAATGAAGTATGGCTGGTTACCTTTGGTGGTGCTCTGTTCGCTGCTTTTCCTGAAGCTTATGCCACCGCCTTTTCTGCCTTTTATATTCCATTTATGTTACTTCTTTTTGCTCTTATTTTTCGAGCAGTTTCGATTGAATTTCGTAGCAAGATGGAGTCTGCGCTTTGGAGGACATGCTGGGATTATGGATTTTTTTTATCTAGCTTGCTTGCTTCTATTCTTTTTGGTGTGGCCGTAGGGAATATGATGATAGGAATTCCTCTGGATGCACGTGGAATTTTTACAGGTGATATTCTTACTCTTCTCAGTCCATATACCATTCTTTTGGGTCTTTTAACAGCATCCCTTTTTACCATGCATGGGACACTTTTTTTGCATCTGAAAGTTCCTTATGGAGGCTTACACCAACGAACCAGCGAGTGGATGTGGCATGCCTGGGGAATGTTTTTGGTATTGTTTCTCTTAGCAACTATTTATACTTTTGCTTTTGTACCAAGGGCCATCCCAAATTTTGAGAGGGCTCCTTGGGCCTCTTTGATTATTTTCATGACAGTTCTTAGCGTGGCCAATATACCTAGGAGTATTTACATGAAACTTCCGGGACAGGCATTTTTATCTAGTAGTATACTTATAATTTCTCTGGTATGCCTTTTTGGAATGGCATTGTGGCCAAACCTAATTACCGCCTCTAACCAGAGTGGACTCAGCCTAACAATTTACAATGCCTCTTCTAGCTTAGGCACTTTGAATAGAATGCTCATTATCGCCTGTATTGGCATGCCCTTAGTTTTAATATACCTATTCATAATCTACTGGACATTCAGGAAACGAGTCGAGATAGAAGAACATAGCTATTAAACATAGCTATTGAACAGTTGAGTGTGTGTTATTGAGCGTGTGTAGAAAAAAGGTGGCGTGGTACGAATATAGCGATATCGAATATCAAAAAGCAGGTGTTATCTCACAACCTTGCCAATACCAAACAGAATTGTTTCCCTGACTTGCGGCCTCAATAGAAATTCGAATTTGAATTGGGCAAGTGGAAGTAGAATTTAATTGAATTATACTAAGTAAATGTTTATCTGAATTAAGGGGAATCGTTGATAGTGAATTTGTAGAAGCATTACAAGCATCATTTGTTTTAATATTAAATCTTCCATTGGTAACGTTTGTCCACATCGAGCAATCCAATAAATATGGTTTGTTGTATTCAATATGGGCATTCATGGCAACACTATAATCTGATTCCTTACCTTGCTTGGGAAAATAAAATGCTTGCAAGTAATCA
>JADGAM010000051.1:0-12919 GCA_015232015.1 Oligoflexia bacterium
TTTCTATTTCTTTAGTAATTTTATTAAAAGCGCTGTCTGCATTATTCAAGATTTGCTCTATCTTATAGTTAATAAATTCTCTTATGTTTTTCTCTAAAATTTTTTCATCCACATAATCTTTTTGGAAGTATTTATTTTTTAAAAATGAAAATATCTTATTTCTTCTTAAAAAAGTAAGTAGCATACATGTAACAATAAATGACATTAAAAATGTCATTACTAATGTATTTATTATTACATTTTTATCAACTTTTATTTTTTTAATTAAATTCTCTGAAAAATTTTTTAAATTGATTTTTACAAAACTACCAGTTGCGGTTTCATCTGTAGGGGAAGTTTTTAAAAATATTTTTTCAATTTTTTGCTCAAATTTGCTAGGTTTTAATTCTTCATCTAAAAGTTGGATCATTTTATCGATTGAATAAACAACTTTTTTTAATGCTTGCTCAGAAGTCTTGGCGCTCTCACCTGCATTTTTTGAAGATAAATACTGTGCTCCTGCCAAAGAGGCCCAATTTTTAAGATAGGGAAGTTTTCCTGATACATCCCAGATAATTAATTTTTTGCCTAAAATATCTTTAAATTGAGAGACCTTTTCAGTAGCAAGTGAAATATTTCTTCTTTCTATTTGAGATACAATATTACTATATCTAGAATAATTATATTTTCTATTAGAAGATTCTTCAGATTCTTCTAGTAAATCGTATTGTGAAATCAAATCGCTATATCGACGGTCTTTCCTAATTCTTAAACTCAAATATTTTAATTTTTTGTCAAATATATCTGGTTCACCGTCAGAAATAAGTATGGCCAATTTTATAGATTTTAAATTATCCATTTCAAGCAAATATTTAAATGGTCTTTCAAGATCAGTTGTGTAACCATTGTTTTTTACTTCTTTTAGTTTGTTACTTAGTACATTTATAATTTGTTTTGAGGAATTACTTTTACCATTCACTTCTGTTTTCAAGTGCAGATGTATCCTCTCGTCAAAACCAATTAAAGTAATCTTATATGTATGTTTGTATGCTTTTAAAATAGTGTTATGCCAGCTTTCAACTGGTAACTTTGAATAATCAAATTTTTTAAGAGATCCAGACTGATCAAAAATAATGATAATTTCTTGCTTTGAATTTCTTAAGTCCTTTGAGATCTTAGAATCAGGGGAATTAATTACGTTAGTGTTAGCTTTGAAATCGGCATCTAAATCGCTTATAAAAAAGAATAAGCAACAAAGAATTAAATATAATTTAATAGGTTTATTTTTTATCAATAAAATTTTTGACATGGATAGTATTTTTATTTTATGTTTTATATTTTTAATTATCACCTAAGCATTCTCGGAATTTGATCAATAAAATTTAGTTCTAAAAGTGAATTTCCTTTAAAAAAATACGAGATCAATTTATTAAAGTTTAGCATTGTATTGTATTGTATTTTATTGTGTAATATAGGGAATAAATTTTTTACTATAATTAAATATTTAACCTTAAGAATCATTAAAAAATTTACGAATAGTGACTGACTGACTGACTAATATGGTTGTGTTTTTGGTGCTTGTAATAAATTAATCAACTAACTAGTCGCTGGCGCGAAAGTGCCGGCGACTAATTAGTAAAACAATAAGGGATAACTTATGGATAATGAGAATGAGAGTAAGAATAACCTCCATCTAGTTAACGATAGCAAAAAAGAAGATCCTTCTAAATACCTTTTGAATAACTATATCTTCTTTGTAGATAAGTTGTTCAAGCAACCCAAAATTTGTATTGAAAATATTTTAAAAAATAAAGACCAAAGCTCCAATATCCTGACTAATACCAAAAGCAAGGATCCGAAGGAACTTTCAATTATTGGGCAATCTTTAAAAGATGAGATTAAAAAAAATCCTTCAGGAAATGCAGCTAATGAATTATATGAAATTACCCATATAAGCAATTTGAAAAATTGTGAGCAGTTAATTAAAAGAAACTCTTTTTATATGTATACTCAAAAGCTTTTTATCTGTCTTCATCAAGCATCCAGAAATTATTTTTTTGCTTCCATGAAACAGTTGTGCGGTTATGCTCCTAAAAAAATCGAGCATTCAGAATTTATAGGTTTAAAAATACTAAATTTTTTGACTTTCATGGTATCTAGTTACACCACTGCCTATGGAGTAAATCATCTTTTACAAAATAATTCTCTAGCAATATTATCAGCATTTAATGGAAATGAAGGAGAGATTCCTCGAATCATTACATCATTTATTTGTGGATGTTTGCTTTCACTTATTATTTTTCATTTAAAATCATCTTTATTTAAGGGAATTTTGTCGGCGGGAAAAATTTGGAAAGGTATTACTCAAACCTATAGGAAACATCCTTCAAAAATAATATTTGCTACATTGATACTTTCTATTTCTTTAAAAACCAATTACGATGGTGGAATTGCTTTGATTTCAAAATCAGAATACATCAATGAGCAATATCAACTTATTAATAAGCAAGCTACTACTGCCTATGATGATTATAATTCAATAATTCCATCTACACCATCTACATCATCTACATCACCTAAATCTTCTATCAATAAACTCGCAATGAATTCGTTTAATCAATCAGTAATGGCATTAAAACAATCGACCCAAAAAATAATCCTTAATTTTAAAAAATTTCCTTCAGAAGAAGATGATGGAATTGCTTCCAGTGGACACTCTGGACAAGGACCTCGCTATCGGGGAAAAAGTTTTATTATTGAAGGTGGATATGACAAAAACAATAATACCGTCTCAAAGTTTTCTAAAAATTATGATCTAGCAAATGAGGTCGATACTATTATTCAGTCGACTGGGGTTAATTATAAATTGTCACTTGAAACAAAAATAAATCGTTTGCTTAGCAAATATGAAAATTCAGTTATGTTACAAAAAAAACAAGTTGAGGCAAAATTGTTGGAATTGGATAGAATGGTAAAAAGTATGGATAGTGTTTTACCTCGTTTTTTAGGTATGTCGTTTGTGGAGTATTATGATTTAAATCGTATTGTAAAAGATATGGCCCAGAGTTTTGTTTTGAATGCAAAAGAATACGATGATACTGTTACACAGTTAAAATCAATGATGGATCAGTATATTCAGGTTTTAAGTAAAATAGATCGTTCAGGTAATGCTCGAGCTAGAGATTACAAGGTATCAGTGACTTTTCCGCAGATGAATGTTTCAGAAATACTTGCACTAACCAAGGGATTACCGGAAGTTAAGTACATGTCTTTTGATGAACTAATTAGTTTACTTAAAGGAAAATATGGGTTGATGTGGGCACAAATAGTAATGTTGTGTATCTTGGTTATATCAGTATTAATCGATTTAGCAGATGTAGTATTTTTGAGTCCGTCTTTGGCCAGTAGAGGTCGAAGAGAATTAGAGATGATTCCATCTAAGGAAGATGAATTAAATGATTGGGAGGAAAAATTTTTAAAACAATGTTACATGTTTTTGTATGATGATGATGTGGCCCAAATTTATAATCAATTGATACCTACTAAAAGTTTGGTTTTGATAGATGCTTTTTATCAACTACTAGAAGAAGTTAACCCTCAGGTGATGGATTCTTTGGATAAAAAAATTAGTACTCATCTGTGGGATTATTTAAAGAGTGATTTTCGTCCACTACATGCTCACACGGCAAATCTTTACAATGAAAGAGTAAAAGCTATTGAGATAATAAACAAAAATCCAGAACATTATTTAAATCGTTATTTAGAAATTATTTTTCCATTTCTGAATGATATTATTGAGCAAAGTGATTTTACCTTTGATGAGATAGATAGGCGAGTTCAGAGCAAACAAAATCAGATATTAAATAGAATTTTAGAACGAGTAGAATTTTTGTCACTTGAAGCGGATACGCCCTCACTATACTCTTATTATAAAAGTGATCGCTTGTTAAAAAAATTACTTAAAATGGATAATAAAATCAGTCAACAATTAAAACAGCTGCAGATGCCAGAGCAAAATTCCAAAGATAATAAAGATAATAAAGATAATAAAGATAAGAAAAATGGCCGAGGCAATAAGAGAGTTGAGGGTGCTAAAGAAAAAATTAAAAATAGTTCTTGTGCAACAGATTATGATACGGAATACAATATAGTACGAATTGAGAACATGAAAAAAATGCAAGCAAATATTCAAAAAGAGCTAGATAAAGTTACAAGGGAATTAGAAAATTTAAGAATTAGAGCTAGAAATTATTTGATTGCCGATAACGTCGAGATAAATACATTTACTCTTTGGTGGAAAATGGCAAAATCATTTTTAAGTAACTATTATAGTTTTCGAATTCAAGAAGGTATTGTCAGTAAAATTATCAGCAGACGAAAGTGGCTATCAATGATGAGTCATCGTATAGATAAACCACAACAAGAGGTTAGCATAGAAAAAAAAGATTCTTATACTAATGCTCAAGCTGCATAGTTATTTTTTGGTTTTTATTTTTCAAGAGAAAGGGAGATAGATATATATGCTAAGTCTAAACATTTGTGAAATGATTGATTATAAAGAAAAGCTTGAACGTCTTATTGCTCACTTTGATACCACCTTAGGAGAGTTTGATGTGGAATTATTTGCTAAAGAATGTCCAAAGACTGTTTGGAATTTTGTTAATTTAGCGGAAGGAAGACAAAAAAGTGTTAGAAGAGGAAATTATTACGAAGGACTAAAATTTCATAGGGTGATTAAGAATTTTATGATTCAGGGAGGCTGCCCTGATGGTACAGGTACTGGAACTCCCGGATATTATTTTGATAATGAATGTTCTCCTAAATTAAAACATGATAAAAAAGGTATATTATCGATGGCCAATGCTGGTGCAAATAAAAACGGCTCTCAGTTTTTTATTACCCTGGTTCCACTTCTTAATTTAGATGGACGTCACACTGTTTTTGGAAGAGTTTGTAAGGGAATAGAGGTGATTGATAGTATTGCTGAGGTTCCAATGGGAATGTATGATCATCCTGAAAAAGATATTATTATCAACAAGCTTACAATTATTAGATAACTTGATTGACTTAGAAAGTATAGAGAGAAATAAAATTGAACAGTTCAAGCAAAAATGAAAACAAAAATGAAAATGAAATTGTAAACGATGCAGATAATGATTACAAACAAATACAACTGCTCGATATTTTGCCTAATCAAATATTAGGTTTAGATATTTATCTTTATTTGCCCACCAATAATAAATATGTAAAATATATTAATGCTAGCGATACAATGGATTTTGATCAACTACAACGTTTGAAATTTAAAAAAATAAATGAATTGTTTATCAAAAGAGTAGATATAGAAAAATACAATCGATACATTAGTTCAAATATTCGAGCACTATTAAACACCAACGCCAATAATGAAGAGGCAAAACAAAAATCTGTTAAGGTGGCAGCGGAATTAATTATTAGCTCTATAGATATGCTAAGTAGTGATAGTGATATAATTGAGTGGAATAACAATTGCGTGGAACTGACTAAAACAGTTATTGATGATATAGTCCAAACCGATGATATTAGTACTGCTTTTGATAGTATATCTGATTATCTTTCTGATAGGCCAACGCTTGCAAATCACTCTTTGGTTGTTAGTTCGTTGGGAGTGATCATTGCCATGTCTCTTGGTAATAGTGATCCTAGAACACTCTCAGAGATTGCTTATGGAGGATTAGTTCACGATATTGGTTTAGGCGAACTTCCTTCTAAAGTATCAGAGAAATATTTTAATAATGAAGAAATGACCTTAGCAGAAATGGCGCTTTTAAAGGAACACCCTAGAAAGGGGGTGATTTTATTACAAAGAAATATTAAATCAAAAAATATTACCGATAATGTTTTAAAGATTGTATTTGAACATCATGAAAATATTTGTGGTAAGGGTTATCCTAATGGTCTTTCTTACAATGAACTTTCTTATCTTCCTAAAATAATATCCATAGCTGACAAATTGTCATTTAAAATGATGCAATCTAGGAAGGAAGATATAAGTTTAAAATACATTGTTTTAAATTTAATGAGAGATCAAGCAGGAAAGGAACTTTTAGATAATAAAATGATAAAGGTTGTATTGGAAAATCTTTCTTATGGAAGAACAAAATAAAGATCAAAGTAAAAAGTTATTAGAGCGTATAGAAATTTTAGAGCATGAACTTCATGAAACTGCTAATTCCTTTAATACTTTAATTGAAATTCTTTTAGAGATAACTACCACCGATAGTGTTAAGGATATGTTTAAGGGGGTACTTACAATTTTAAATAATCATTTTCATTTTATGAAAAGCTTGTTTATTACTTACGATCATGAAATCTTTAAAGTTATTGCCAGCGCCGGATTTAAAGAAGAGGAAGTGATTAACTTTAAGACCTCAAAACAATCCGATAATTCACTTGCTTGGTGTATTTATAGTCTAAAATCTTTCATGACTATAAAAAATATGGATACAGATCCACGATTTAATAAAAACGAATTTTTTGAACAGAGTGGTCCAACAAGTGCTATTGCAGCTTATTTTGAGCAAGGTAAAGTTTCAGGAGTTTTTATTTTTTACATGAATCTAGAAAGTATGGCCTCTCTTCGTCATCTCTCAAATAACCTCGATATGCTATTAAGTGTATTGTCTCCACATCTAGCAAAATTCGTGTCTCATTTAGAGACGATACAAGATAAAAAAATTATTCAAGAACAATTAATTCAGAGTGGAAAATTGGCATCACTTGGTATGATGGTTGCGGGCATTGCTCATGAACTAAACAATCCTCTCTTCGCTATTATGGCCTTGGCACAAAATATTCAGATGAAACCAAAGGGAGAAAAAAATCCTATTTATGCTGAACAAATCGTTCAAAGTGCTGAACGAATGAGTAAGGTAATAAAGCATTTGAAGATTTTTTCTCGTAAGTCAGATGAACTTAGTTTTAAAGAAATTAATATACATGATCCGATTTCAGAGGCCTATCAATTGTTTGCTCCTCAGTTAAAACAAGACAGAATTGATGTTACTTTGCATTTTCCACAATCACCCGCTCTTAAGACTTTAGGAGATTCAGTTCAGTTGGAAAGCGTTTTTCAGAATTTAATTGCAAACTCCAAAGATGCTTTTGAAAATATTAAAGATGATAGAAAAAAATTTATTAAAATTGAAACCAGTGTGGGAAGTATTGCTGATGAAAATAAAATTAAAATTATTTACAGTGATAATGCAGGAGGAATTCCTAAAGAAATAATAGATAAAATTTATGATCCATTTTTCACTACTAAAAGTGTAGGAAAGGGTACAGGACTTGGAATGAGTCTGGCCTATGAAATAATCAAACAGCACACGGGAAAAATATCAGTAAGTTCTAGTGTTGGCATGGGAACAATTTTTGAGATTTTTTTCCCTCTAAAAATATAGTGAGTGGTAAGGGCCCGTCAAAAAATAGCAGTTATTTTTTGACGGGCCCTAAGCCTTTAGTACATCATATCTTTAAATCTTATTAAAAATAAAACTATTTACTATATGTTGTTTGTTTGCAATAATCAACATGACGATGGTGATTATTGCAATACAGAGTTGTTTTAATAACATTAATAAAACAGTGGATACTCCTATGTTAAAGATAAAAAAATATTCCAGAATTATTGATCTTTCACTCGCATTAAAAAAAAGTAGTCAATTCCTATTCGGGGCCAGAGGAACAGGAAAGTCATTTTTAATTCGTGAAAATTTAAATTCATCTAAGTATTTACTTATTGATTTATTAAAAACTTCTCTCTACTTAAGGTTAGCGGAAAATCCTTCTCTATTAGAAGATATAATTGTTGAATCTAAGAAAAAATCAATCATTATCGATGAAATTCAAAAATTACCTATTTTACTTGATGAAGTTCATAGATTGATCGAAGAAAAAGGTTACCATTTTTTATTAACTGGTAGTAGTGCGAGAAAACTTAAAAGAGGTAAAGCGAATATGCTTGCTGGACGGGCCAGAAAACTGACATTGCACCCTCTAAACTTTAAAGAATTAAATGATGATTTTAATTTACATGAATATCTTCTTTGGGGTGGATTACCTCAAATTTATCAAATTGAAGATCGTAAGGAATTTCTAGAAAGTTATATTCAAATTTATATAAAAGAAGAGATTTTAGCAGAACAATTAGCTCGACAGCTACCACCATTTTCTCGTTTTTTAAAAGTGTCAGCACTCTCATCTGGAGAATTAATCAATTTCACCCAAGTTGCCAGTGATGCTCAACTGCCAAGCTCTACTGTGAAAAATTATTTTGAAGTATTAGAAGATACCATGATTGGTAATCTCATAGAACCATGGACTGAAAGTAAAAAACGAAAGGCCATACAAACTGGTAAATTCTATTTTTTCGATATAGGTGTTCGTAATCGTCTTCTTGATATTAACGAAATTCCGGAAAAAAGTGATCTCTTTGGAAAGGCCTTTGAACATTTTATTTTCATGGAATTAAAATCTTATATAAATTACAATTCTCCCTCAACTACATTAAATTTTTGGAGATCTGTTAATCATCAAGAAGTTGATTTTATCTTAGGAAATCTAATGGCCATCGAAGTAAAATCAAAAAATAAAGTCAGCGAAAGAGAAGCACTTCACTTACAAGCATTAAAAGAAGAAAAAAAACACAAATACTTTATTGTCGTTTCACAAGATCCTATAAATAGAGAAAAAAATGGTATTTTATATCTTCATTGGAAAAAGTTTTTAAATCGTCTATGGAATAAAGTTTTTTAATAATTATGATCTGGAATAAACACATCACTTCTCAAATATGTTGAAATATTACAGAAAAATATTCAAGTTATTTTTTTCAGGTCCTAAGCAACCTTCTTTGATTTACTATAGTGATTTAATTCTTCCTTCAATAAAGCAGCAAGATCCCGCAAATTTATTGGCTTGGATATGTATTGATGAATTTTTCCAAGCTCGATAGCAGCATTAGCGGCCTTTTCATCAGAAAATCCTGTTAAAAGAATTCTTCGAATTGATTCATCTTTTTCTACCACTGCCTTTAGTACATCATATCCTTGAATGCCTGGCATTCGCATGTCACAAATTATCACATCAAAATGTTCTTTTGCTATTTTTGTCAGTGCCTCTTCTCCTGATACTGCAGTTATTATATTATATTCATCTTCAAAAGCACCGCTTAAGGCATTTAGAATTATGTCTTCATCATCAACCAACATTAATGTATATTTTTTTTCTTCCATAAATAATTGATTCCTTTTTCTTCAGGCCCCTAAGTCGGTGTTCCCATTCCTAATAATTTTATTATTTCTTACTCATTTTTACTTGTCTATAAATTATTTTTTACCCAATAGGTTTAGTAATGCTTTAAATATTAACTAAAGATTTTTTTAAAAGTGACGACATTTTATCTAAATAGCGTGGTGTATATAAACACATAAACTATATCAGATACATTAACTACACTTAAACGAGTAAAGTACAGGAGAATACTCTTAATGAAAAACTACACGATGATTACATGTCTAATGGCCAAATTAGCAGGTATGATCCTTGGAACGATAGAATGTTTATTGTTTACCACCGTAGATAAAATAAACGGTTATGATCCACTATTTAAAGATGACGATGATGATAAATCTTTATCAGAAGAGATATCCAATGAAAAACCTTCGAGAGAAACTTCCGTAGAAAAAGAGTCAGAACAACTTGCACCAGAAATATCTTTATCAAATAATGAAGTACAATCACATACATCTATTATATACGATTCCAAATCAGAAATAGAATCAGAATCAGAAATAGAATCAGAAATAGAATCAGAATCAGAAATAGAATCAGAATCAAATTTCAAGTCCAGTTCAAAGGAATCATCTTCGCCATCTAAGGAAGAGGAAAAAAAAGAAGTTTCAAAAGAGGAATTAATGGGATCAAAAGTATCCTTAATTTCTGGTACATATGATGCTTTCTGTGATCAAGTATTACCAAAAAAAAGAATGCCTGCCGAGGAATAAATAAAATCTATAACTCAGAAATGGGAACTCAGCATCTTTAGTCGGTGTTCAATTTATTTTTGAACACCTCCTTACTAAAATTCTTTATTTGAAATTTTTTATAAATCGCTCTACAATTTGAATCAAGGTTTTAGTGCTCATGGGTTTTATTACCCAAGCAGTTACACCTACCTTTTTTCCTTCTGCCATGAGATCTGGATTAGATTGGGTAGTTAATAAAATCATAGGAGGAGCATTAGATCCAAACTTTTCTTTAATCTTTTTGCACATATCAAGCCCATTCATGTTGGGCATATTATAATCAGAAAATATTAAAGCGAAAGGTTGTTTTTTCTCAAAAAGTTCAAAACCAGCAGTGCCATTATCAGCTTCGCATACTTCTATTTCTAAATCGCTATTTTGTTGTAATATGATTTTTTTTAAGCTGCTTCTAACTGCTTCAGAGTCATCAACAATTAGTATTTTCTTTTTAGTCATGATTATTACTTTGGTGTTTCTGTTAAAATAATTTAAATATTATCCTACTATGGACTTAATATCTTCTTCAATACTTTTAATTAGTCTCCGGCACTTCCGCACCAGAGACTAATCATTTTCACAAGTGGAAAGCAGCTGATTCAAGTAATTTTATAAGCAATGTTGTCATTAGGGATAAACATTACAATTTTAAACTGACGAAAATCATCTCCTTTAGTGCTTTTATCTAGAAATTCAACATTTATCAATCCACCTTTTTCTTCAATCATACCTTTTATTGCGTCCATGCCAACTCCTCTTCCTGATATTTGAGTAACTTTTTCTGCACTACTAATACCAGAACGGAATATCAATTGAGCTACATCTTCATCAGCAATGATTTCGTCTCTTTTAAATATTTCTGCCACTACCCCTTTTTCTCGTAATTTTTTCATGGGTAATCCTCGGCCATCATCTTCTATAGTGAAAATAAGATTTTTATTATTTTCCAATCTGACACTTATACTAATTGTTCCTGCTGGGGCCTTCTTCGCGGAAATTCTTTCTTTTGCAGTTTCGATTCCATGGTCTATTGAATTTCTGAGTGCATGGGTAAAAATATCTTCTAAAAAAGATATTTTATTAGCAACGAAGAAAACATTCCCATCATGTACCACCATGGTCGGCCGTTCTTTTTCTAGACTTTTTGCCAATGATGCCAGGCCATTTAATATATCACTAAAAGCATCAGAGAAACATTTGAGGTTAGGAGAATTCTTGACGATTTTGGTGAATTCATTATCATTTCTCTTTTCGATAGCAGTTACAATTTTTTCAAAAGTCTCTAGCTGCATAGAAACTATATTGGGATTTTTAAGTACTGATGCTAATTTGTTTTGATATATTTCATTATATTCAAAAATTTTTTCTTGAATAACTTCTAAATCTTTTAATAACACATTTTTTTCCCAGGCATCGGCGTTTTTTCTAAGATCCTCATAGCGTTGTTCGGCCTCATGAATTGTGTCTACCAATGAGGAAAGATCGTATAGTCTAACACTGCCTTTTAATGTGTGCATATTTCTAAATAGTAAGATAATTGTTTCATTATCAAGATCAGCATTATTCTTAAGAATTTTTTCATTTTGAGATAAATACTCATGAGCTTTAGAAATAAAATTTTCGAAACTACTAGATCCCATGTTCAATATTTTTCCAACTACTTCCAACTCTTTCTTTTGGCCAGCATTCAATCTCTCTAGTTCTTTCATAGTGGTAACATCTCTAATTGAGACCATTAATCTTTCAATTATGTTGTTGTGATTGCAAATAGGAGTCCAGGTCAAGTCTAAAATTTTTTCATCTCCATTTTCAACTTTTTTTATTATTTGAACTGGCAAGGACGAGCCATTCAATTCAAAATTAAGCTTATCTTCATCTATAGAGCTTAAGATCCTAGTTTCTATTTGTGAAATGGCATCCGGACCTAAGCTTGAATTGTCAAACAATAAAGAGATAGCATCTTTCCCAGCAAGATCATTAACCTCAAGAATTTTTTCAGTATAGGCCGAATATTCCTTATGTATGATCATGCCTTGAATAATAGAGACAATACCTTGAGGTAAATTCTCTAGCATAACAATGATATCTTTGCTTTTGTTTATTAGCTGTTGAGTACGGTCTTTTATTAGTTTTTCTAAGTTTTTGGTAAAAGAAATATTTTGATAAGCAAGGGTTATCTGGTCAGTTATAAGACGAAAATAGTTACAATCATCATCCAAAAATCCTTTGTATGTAGATAAATTATCTTTAGAGTAACCTACCACGTATATAACACTAAGATTGCCTTTATCATTAAAAATAGGACACAAAATTATCTGACAAAGACCGAGTTCAGCTGAAAATTCTGTTTCTACGTCTTTTACTAAATTAACTTCTTTATTTGCTGCTAATTTAACAATATATTTATTGCTAGGATCAATTATTACATTTGAGATTTTATCTTTAATTTTTCTGGAATAACCTTTATGATTAAGAACTTTGAATTTGCCATCTTCATTCAATGATAAAATGAGAGTTTTTTCCACTTCCAAAACATTGACGGAGAATTCAACGATTTTATCGAACACTACTTCTAAATCTCTAGTTTCAAAAACCAATTGACTTAGCTTCTGTAATGTTGATAATTTTTTCATTTTTTCTTCAAGAACTTCCAGATTAGCATAAAACTTTCTTTCTGCGTCTACTAATTCTCTTTCTAGGGCATCATATTCTTCTTTGCTGACGAACTTGGTATTTTCATTCATAAATTTTGCTCCAAAAAAAAATTAGTCAGAAAAAATTTAAATATAAAAACTGATATTTAAAAAGAATAACCACAAGAATTCAAATATTCTTTTAATTTAGCTTCTTCATCGATACTATTTTGATCTTTATTAAGA
>JADGAM010000051.1:12988-16273 GCA_015232015.1 Oligoflexia bacterium
ATTAATACTCCACATTTTTTTGCTCTTTTTTTAAGATCTTCACTTATTTCAGTAGTTAGTATAAATAAAGGAATTTTATTGATCTTCTCATCTTTATAAATTTGAGCAGACATGGTCATTCCATCCATAACAGGCATATTTATGTCAGAAATTATTAAAGAAATATCAAGATTGCTATGAATTTTTTCTAAACCTTCCTGTCCATTTTCTGCCTCAATCACTTCATAATCATTATCAATTAAAATTTTTGAAAGTTCTGTTCTTATTGATTTAGAATCATCTACTAGTAAGATTTTCTTTTTCATAAAAATACCTTTTAAATTTAATATTATATGGATTAAAATTGAATTTTAAAGAGCACAATTAAATCACTTAGGACAGGCACTTAATATATTACTACCACTGTTCCAGTGTAATTATGGAAGTAATTTGTTCCTTCGAGAGGAGAGATTTCTCCGAATGTAAAAGTGCCAAACCAAGGAATTTCTTTACCTAAAATTTTTTGGAAAATGGTTGCAATTTCCAAAGTGTCATTGGCAAACATGGACTTACCACGTCCTCCACAATCGTATTGGGCAGCAAAGAGAATCTTCTCATTACCTATTTCTTTTCTTAACATTTCAGCAGCGCTTTTGTTAGAATCAATGATTCCTTTTGGACTTCTTCTCATAAATTGGATTATCTCTCCTTCTTGATATAAAACAGGAGTAAAGATAAATTTTTTCTCAAAATCCATTCCTAACACTGCAGACATTATATAGGGAGAAAGCGCTTTAAACTTGCCTTCAAGTTTCTTAGCTATTGGTGCACACAATACTGCATTAGCTTGATTTTTAGGAGTAATTGTTTCTCCAAAATGCTTAGATAAAACATCAAGCGCTGGTTGGTTTCCGATTTCTAGAATTTGGTTCAAATGTGTTTTGGTAATTTTTTCTGGCTCGCCTATTGGCTCACTACCATGGGTAATTAAAGTTTTATATTTGAAATCTCCTACCATAAGAATCGCAGGTGCACTATGGGTTAATATTTCCCAATTGTTAAATTGGTAACATTTTTGAAAAGAAAAATTGTCTCCAGCTAATCCGCCTACAATATCAACTTTAAAATTTTTATCTATTCCCTTGAATAGAGTGGTAACATTTAGTCTAAAATCGGGAGTTAGGAATAATAGCTTATTGCCAGTATATTTAATTTTACTAAATTCATTTCCTAGTTCTTCTCCTAACAATTCTGATGATTCAGCTGTGCCTTTGATACAAAAGTTATGAAATTTTACTGAATCAGAACGCATTCCTACTAATTGAACTGAATGTAATGATTCATCAACAAAATTTTGTCCAATAACTCCTTCCCAGGTGCTACCAGACATAGGGATATCACCCATTTTTTCTTTAATTCCATCCAGTAGATCTTGCATTTCATAGCCGATATTACAGTTTAAAATTAAAAAATCTGGCCTTTCACCTAGTTCTTTAAGTAGCTTGCTAGCAACTTCCTGGCCTGCCTCATATCCATCTTTTTTAGTACTTTGTACAACTTTTGTTTTAAGACTCATTTAATCCCCTCTTTGTTATTATACTGTTATATATACTGATTGTTGTAATACTGACCATGAACTAGTTTTCAGCGATTTCTACAGAGATAATCACAAAAATAATCACGAAAAAATTGTCTTATAATCAGTATAAAGTTAATTTATAAACAAAAATTACTTATACAAAAAATTCTACTATAATTGTATTATGAATTATTATCGAAAATAATTTAAAAAAGTTTAAATATAAATAAGTATGCATTTAAAAAAAATAAATAAAGAAGGTGCCAGCACACCTTAACCCACCTTGGGAATATTATACTTTTTAGTCTTACCTTCTTGTTCTAATAGGGAATTGATCTCTTCCTTTAATTTTATCATTTCAATTTCCCTTCCCACCATGATTTTATTAAATCTTTCCAACTCTGATAATTTTGTTTGTAGTTCGCTTTGAGAGGCCTGCAATGCCCGTTCATTGGCCGATAATCGTAGATTGGCCGCCACTAATTGTTGATTCATTTCCTGCAATTCAAGTGTTTTTATTTTTTCTGATTCAGCAACAGCAGCTGCAGTTGTCTTTGCCAACTCTGAAGAGCTGGTCTTACGAATTAGTTCAATTTCACGATCTTTGGCATTTTTGTTTTTAATTACTAGATACATTGTGGAGATGATTAAGATGGCAAAAACAATAATAAATATACTAAAAATGATTATGTGATTAATGATTCCTCTGCGTATTTCAGCAAAGGCAAAGCGGGTTGGTTGAACTACTAAAACCCCCCAACCATATTTTGGAATTTGTTTATAAGCGGTTAAGACATCTTCTTTTAGGTATGGACTATAATATTCTTCTACTCCGGTATTACCCTCAAGCATTTTCTTTACCGCTGGTAAATTACTGGCATCTACAATCTCTTTTTGTAGATCCATCCAGGGGTTATAAACAACATGTCCTTTATGATCTACAATAACTATGAACTCTCCTTTCCCTCCCTTGTATCGTTGGGCCCAATCATAAAAGTTATTTAATTTTATTTGTAAGAATAATATGGCAATTGGTTTTTGACTTTTAATTCCTATAATAGGAATAGCTAGGCCCACAATATTGGTTTGAGGTTTAGATACTCGCAAAAATACCTCTGATATATGTGGTTTCCAATCTTGCTTTATTAGTTGATACCAATCTCGATCCCTGCGGGAGGTACCAATATTTCCTGGAATGAATGGCAGCATATTTTTAATTACACCGTCAGTATCAAAAATTACTATTCGATCAATTATGGGAAAATTTTTAGAAACGTTTTCTAACATTTTTATAGAACCAATCCAATTCTTATCATCTTCAATCATCTTAATGAGGTTAGGGCGTCCTGCTAGTGAAACTCCTAATTCCACAAAAGAATCTAGTCTTTCATTAATTGCGGTGGTGGCCAAGGAAGTTGATAATTGTTTATGTGTATGTAAATTATCTACTTCCCTCTTGTATGAGATCAATAGTTCTAGGGTGCCGAGAATTAGAATTGGTGTTAGAAACAAAAAGACTAGCAGTGCTCGAAAAAAATATTTGTGTTTATGATTTGAGAGTAGATGAATAATTTGCTCGGATATAGGTCTATATTTATGCATGTTGCGCTCTACTTGATTAAATTTTTTAAGTATTATTGTGAGTACTTTTAATAAGTATTTTTGATATCTTTATTTATTTTAGTAAAATTTTTTATTTTTTATTTTTTATTTCTTTTATCTCAAAT
>JADGAM010000051.1:16327-24457 GCA_015232015.1 Oligoflexia bacterium
TTCTTCTTCAAAAAATTCGCGGCATTCTTTATATTCTTGCCATGATCCTTATAAGATTGTCATAAGATTGTCATAAAACTAACTTATTGGTAAAATATAAAAAATAATAAACCTGTGCCTTTAAGGAATAATCATGCCATATATTTCAATGAAAAATAAAAATGTTTATATGCCAAGAGTAGCGGCCGCGAAATACATAAAAAACTATGTTATCCGAGTGGAATTCACAAATGGAGTTCGAAAAGAAATTGATTTTAAGAAATATTTAGGTACTGGTATTTTTGAAAAATTAAATAATATTAAAAATTTCAAAAAATTTTTTGTTGATGGATGGACTGTAGCTTGGGAAAACGGAGCAGACGTAACCCCAGAAACTCTCTATGAAGAAGAACAAGAAGTAGTAGGAAAAAAAGAAAAGATAAAAAATATCAAAAAAAAAGTAATTAAAAAGTAATTAAAAAGTTATTCAGGTAAATAATCATAATGATCGTAGAATGATCATATGGCATTGAAAATTAATCTGGCAGCAACAATTAATAAACCCATGGCCAAAACTTTGCGAATTGTATTAGCAGGAGCATATTTTGATAATTCAGCTCCTATTCGGGCCCCTATTATTGATCCTAAAGCAACAGGCATCATAAAATCTACTTGAACATTTCCCAAATATAAAAACATCAAAGTGCCTAAGAAAGATGAAACACATAATATAAAGTGAGAGGTCCCTAAGGCAATGTGCACAGGCATCTTTAAACCCAAAATTAGAAATGGAACGTGAATAATACCTCCACCGACACCAAACAAATTGGATAAAAAGCCAATTATAAATGTTCCAATAAATCCTAGAGGTAGATTAACAGCAACAATTTTTAAATTTTCTGCGTTTTCGTTTTCATGAGTATCTGTAGTGTCTGCAATATCAGTAGTATTTGTAGTATCTGTACTTTCAGTGTTTGTATTTTCTGAAGCGGCCTTTTTTTCTCTCTTAAAATAGAGGGAATAGGATACAAATAACAACATTAATGCCAAACAAACTGAAAAAAATGTGTGAGTGTATTGTTGAACAATAAAAGGACCTATCAAGGCCCCGGGGATGGTGGCAAGTGATAATTTTTTTGCTAATTCAAAATCCATGCGCTTTTGAAAATAGTAAACAGTAGCTCCGGCCAAGGTATTAAAGAATATAATTCCAATTGAGGTACCAATTGCATCTTGAGGTATAAAGTTAAAAACTAACATCAAGAATGGGACGTGTATAAATCCACCACCCACACCCAACATTGTTCCAAATGTGCCTACCAATATTCCAAATAAAAATAGAAAACAAAATTGTAATAAAAAAAACATCTCTTCTAGCGGCCCACTGGTTATTTAGTTTTTAATCTAATCTTAATTATTAGTGTTAACTTCTCTCAAAGTTATGCAATTGTTTAGGCACATTTTTAGACAATTACCACAACCGATACACTCTTCCTCATTTACAAAACAGTAACCGCCAATAAATGATTTTTTGTGTTTGATAACTTTTCTGCGACAATTTAAATAACAATTTTTACAGCCGAGGCAATCCTTCGCGCTGATAAATGCTCTTTTCTTTTTTTTTTTAACGATTGTTTGTTCTTGAGTTGTAATATCATCCATTAACATTAGTCTTTTTTCTCTTCATTATTTAGATTTAGTTTTTCAGGATTTTGTTTTTCTAATTGCTCTTGCTCTTGTTCTTGTTCTTGTTTTTGTTTTTGTTCTTCCGATTTTACTGCTGCTGTTGCTGACATCGCCGCTTCCTCCGTCTCCGCCTTCTCCTTTGCTTTCTCTTCATTTTCAATATCTGACAAATCCTGCAAACCTTTTTTGAATCTTTCAATTTTGATTATAATATTTTTTAAATTATCGTCACCAAAGGCATCATTTTGATTTAGATGTGGTAAAGATGCCTTCCCTAATTCAGCATATACCTTTTCTAGATCATCAGATAATTTTTGCTTAAGAGTCTTTTCTTCACTAGTTCTTTCTTTACCCATGAAATCAGAGTAAATATCTCCAAAAATTCTTTCAACATCATGAAATGTTCTTCCTGCAAATTTTGCAACATCTTTCAATACATCATTAAATTCAACATCATTTTTACTTTTCTTGTCTTCCTTGTTTTGTTGGTTGCTTTTTTGGTTGTTTTCATTTTCATTGTTCATACTTACCTCCGAGTCTTATATATATATAGGCCAGGCATTGGTATTAATTATTAGTTCTATTTCTCTTCTATTTCTTAAGGGGCATTGTTTACCCTGTCTACTCTATTTATTATTGTTTTACAAGAACTGCAGTACCATATCTCTTTTTTTTTCGTACACATAATAATACCTACTACTAAAAACATAATTCCTAGAAGTATTCCGGCCAGGCTAATGGAGAGAAAAATTCCAATTACAATAAATACAATACCAAACATTTTATTGTGTTTTAAAATTTTAGTTATCTCCATGGGACTGCTGCAAAGGTTACATCGAATTGTATTCATATCCATTTTCTCCTCCTTCAACCCTGAATCTGAATTTGCAATACAATATTACTTTTGTTAATGCTACTGATGTTACTACTGTTACTACTGCTATTTTTCAGCATCACAAACGCCTTTAATTAATCCAGCAGCGCCACCAACAACACCTGCAACTTTAGTTATTAATAGAGCTGGAACTACAACTTCAAATACGGATGCAGCAGCAATGGCCCCGAAAATGCCAGTCAAAACACCAATACCTGCGCCTAAAGTTGTTTTTCCACCAACCTTAAACACTGTGACTGTTGCCTTTTTAGCGCCGACTTTTTTATTATCACAATCACAATTAACATCATTGCTACTTTCACAATGGTCATGATTGCTGTTGTTGATGTTACTTGTGTTTGCATTTGTGCTGTTACTGTTACTACTATCAATACTGTTATCGTCTAAGTGCATATTACCCTCCTAATCAAAAAAATTTTTAGAAATTTTTCTATGTCATTTTAATAATGAACTTAATTATTTTTAAGTGATTTAAGAGTAGCTACAGCACCACCAAGCACGCCAGCAGAAACTTTAACTGCTACAGCATGAGCAATTAATCCAAAACCTAACACAGGTGCTGAGGCGACGGCCAAGGTTGCTCCAAGTACGCATGTTCCACCGTAGAGAGCTGCTTTCACTACCTTTCCGCCTTCTAACTCTTCTTTCTCTTTTGCTTTCTCTTTTGCTTTCTCTGGATTTTTTTTAATAAGTGCGGCCATATGATTTAAATGCATTTCACAGAGCTCTTCACTGTACCCTTTAATCTCACACTCATCACATATGTTCATTGAGATATCCCCCTATCTCTATATTCATAATCTTCATGAATTTTTAGTTTCTAATTTACCTCGACTTTTTTAATGATAATTTAAATTTTTATTAATACTCTGATAATTACTATCTAATTTTATTTTTTATTTTACGAGAAATAAAATGATAACATAAATTGTAGAGACTATTAAATGAAAATACATCAAAGGGATTCCTATTTTTGAGTAGTTGATGAAATTAAGTAATTTCCCTTGTTGCTCAAGCGTCTCCCTAACTTCGTCGTTTTTTCTTTCATAAAACTTCTCTGAAAATGTTCTAGTAATTGGTCCCGTGGTTGCAAGATCTAATGCTCCAGTAGAGCCAGCACAAACTCCAAGTGACAGGGCCCAAATAGCAAAATGTTCTGTCGATCCAATATTTAAACTCATAAACATAGGCAAAAACATTATGGTTGATAATCCCGAACTAAAAAACATGGTAAACAAACAAGCAAACCACATTAGTAACAAACATTTTAAAAAGACGTTACCAAATGCTAAATATGAAATGCCACTCAAAATAGTTTTGAGTAATCCAGAAGCCTCTACACCACCAATCAATACAAAAAGAAGAGTGAAAAAAACAATATCAGCATATTTAATTTTTTTTATAAGTTGTTCTTTTTTTATTCCGCAAAAACAAAAGAGGATAAAACTGGCAATTAAAGTAATTAGACCTGGATCAAATGGAGAGACAATAAATAAAATAATTAATGACAATAATAGCACAATCGATAAAATCAATGCCCAACTGTTTTCTATTCCTCTTTCAGCAATTTCACCAATGCCTTTATTTAAATTTAGATCTAGATTTAATTCTGTTTTTTTGCTTCCCAAATCTACCTTATAATAAAAATAAATTAACATTACTCCCAAATTAATCAAACAGATTGGCATCAAATATTCTATAAAAAGCATATAGGGAACTTGCAATTTAGTAGATATTAAAATATTTGGAAAATCTCCAGTCATCGTTGATGATCCACCAAGGTTGGACGCAATAATTTCCGCAACAAGAAAGGGTACATTGTTTAACTTTAATCTATCGGTTAAGGTTAGTGTCAGAGGGATCATGAGTAGCATGGTGGTTATATTATTAATAAACAGTGAGAAAAAATAAGCAGAAAGTGAAAGAACACAAACCAGAGCAAAATGGTTTTTTCCGAAATTTGTAATTAATTTACCAGCGAGAAAATCAAAAAACTTTGTCTCTGCAATAATGATTGAAATTATACTCATCCCAAATAAGAGAGAGACAGTAGAAATGTTAATTTTTTGAAAAGCATATGAAGCATTATAAAAGCCAAAAAATTGTCCCAAGAAAACCATACAAAGACTTCCCACCAAAATAATTGGAAGTCTTTGAGACATACTCTTGTATAGAGCTATAAAAACGATGATTAATATCTTTAAAGCTACAATTTGTGCTACCATACTCTTGAAATTTTCGGGCGGTAGGATAGTAAGTGGAATAATGGCATAATTATTAAAATATAATGAATTTATACACCAGAAAAAAAGCACAGCACACACTAGATAAAAAATAATGTGGTGACTTCTTATTTGAAGCAAGGCCTTAATGTGGTCTGATAAACTTAAACTATTTTCAGTATGTTGTTCTGTCTTTTCTGTCATAAGCTATATTCTACATTTACATGAAAAATACCTTCGTCTGCACGAAAAATACTCTCCTTAATCTTGGAAGCTATAGTATTAAATTTTTCCATAGTGTCGTTCTCATGCATTTTAATATTTACTGTAACCCAAATATTTTTTTCGCCCGCTCCGCCGCCACCACCTAAGCGAGCAATGACTTTTTGAGGAGTAAAAGTAATCCCAGAATCAGTTTGAGACAACTCCGCCACCGCAACTTCATGAACAACATTTTTTATTAATTGCATTCTTGCGCTAGGAAGGGATCTATCCATTAAATTGCTTACAGATTCTGAATACAATCTAAAGCATGAAGCAAACATAATAATAGTTATTAGTATAGCAGCAACATTATCAGCATTAGTAAAACCTATTTTTGTAAAAATCATTCCAATAATAACCACTATTGAGCAAAGACTATCAATCCTATTAGGTGGAAAATATTTCAAAATCTTTTCAGCATTCCCAAATTTCAATTTAATACAGCTTAAAGAACGAAAACCCAACTCGTGCACTAAAAGTGCAATCAATGCAACCATAAGAACAGAAAAATTGGGGGAGAGTGGGGTGATTTTTCCCTCTAAACTCAAGAAAACCATTCCATCAGTTCGCAAAAATAATATGAGCGCTATAATGCAAGATATTCCCGATGCAAATCCATTGGTTATAAATTCAATTTTTCCATGGCCATAGGGATGTTCATCATCTATTGGTTTATTAAAATATTTTTGCATCAAAAATAAAGCAGTAGCGCTTACAATACTTACAGTCGAATGAATAGCAAAATAAAGTAATGCCCTCGAGCCACCTACTATTCCCACAAAATATTTTACCGCTGTTAACAGGAGCATTCCTAGATAATAGAAATCTCCAACACGCTTTTTACATTTTATACACTTTTCTTCCATCGCACCTATCTTCCATTACTATTGCCGTTGATATTGCCGTTTGAAGCAACAGCTAATTTATTCTTTAGGCTTTTTATTTCTCTCATCAATCTTCTTTGACGGTTGATAAAATTAACAGTAGACCACACATAACCTATTACATAAAAGACTAGCAAAAGAGTGATCAAGCGTATTTTAATGGGATTGCCAAAGAATACTTGCAGTGATACATGGTCAGCATTTTGAAGAATAAAAATAGTTCCCAAAATACTTAAAACAATGATTGTTATTGGTCTGGCCATAAATTATAAACTCCATCTATTTTTCATCTAATTTTCATCTAATTTTTATCTATTTTTTTATCTAATTTTATACATTTTCATAATATTTTTACAGTAAGGACATATTGGCAATCCATGATTATCCCATAAAGGTGCTTCCATACTCGCGCATACCGGGCAAATATAACCGTGCCAATTTAAGATAGAACTTAGCTCATAATTTTCCAAGGTCCCCATATTAACTCTGTGGTCATGAGGACACCTCACGGTAGTCTCTTGTCCACAGATGGGACACTTAAAAATATTTTTGTTAGCTGTCTTTTCGAGAGGCACATTACATCTTGTACAAATAGGCACATAACCTTGGGTTTCACCTGGACAATATGCTTTAGTTAAACTTGTTAAAAGTGGTTTAACTTTATAATCATTAAACATGAGATCACGATGCACTTTCAAAGTCTGCGCCACTCTTACACTAGAACGTATCTCTTCGGTAGGAGCTGTCGATTTATCAACATGGACTTTGTTTTTATTACTATAAAAAATTAAAGTAATAACCGATGCTATCACACAAAAAGCAATGATAATTATAATGGTAGAATCGGATCTCTTGTTTTCCATTTTTATCTTGTGGTGGAGGCAGTTGTTGGGCAATTGGCCCCATTACATATTTGTACTGCTTCGTTTGCATCCAATTTATTTATATTCATTACTCCACCACATTCACTACAATGAGGAGTTCCATTCTGATCAAAGTTTGGAAGTCCTGTATGTCCACACTGAGAACAAACATACTGTCCTCCAGAGATAAATTGATCTTGTGCCTGGTTTTGTATTTGTGTTTGGTTTTGTGTTTGTACTCCTTGTCCCAGTTGATCCGGAGCTTGGATCTGTCCTTGAATTTGCACTTGTTCAGAGGGTGCTAATTGCTGTTGCGGCAGTTGTTGTTGCAATCCCGCCAATGCCATTTGACCTGCTTGGGTTACAGTTGTTTTGAAGTTAGGTCTAGGATTTATCTTAAAATAGATAAATGTAGTTCCTACTATTACTCCCGTGATTAATAAAACGGTATTAATTAATTTTTTTTTGTTAAATTCCATTTCCATTTATAGGTCCCTTGATACTGATAACATTACTTATAAATCTTTTGGTATTATTGATAGGTATAGCAAAACCTATTCCTGTAAAAGTTGCATTTTCAGAGTAAATTGCAGCGTTGACCCCTATCACTTCACCGTCAATATTTACTAGTGGTCCGCCATTATTTCCCTTGTTAATTGTGGCATCAGTTTGAATGAGTTCTCTAAAAATATTTTCTTCAATCCTAACTTTCTTACGATTACTACTAATAATTCCCGAAGTTACAGTATCCGCAAATCCATATGGACTTCCTATAGCATAAACTATATCTCCAATTTGCATTCCAGTAGAATCACCTAGTGGGCATGTATAAATAGTTGGAGCTCCAACTATCTCTCCTGTTGGACCAACTCCTATTCCTTTAATTTGCAGCAGGGCCAAATTTAAGTTGTTATCAACTTTTAAAATCTCTGCATCGAAAACATTGGGTTTACGTCTGAAAAGTTTTACTTCAATTTTATTCGAAGGAATGGCATCCATAGTTGTTAAAACAATACCTCTAGGATCAATTACAATGCCAGAACTAATTGACTTGTTTCCATCTTTGTATGGATCTAGCAATTTAATATAATTATTCCCATTGGGTTTTAATACTTCATTTTGATAACTAATAACAGTCACCACACATGGACGGAGATTTTTAATAATATCTTTTGCAGCAGTGGCCTGTTGCCTCTCATTACCGTTTTGTATACCGACAGCAAAACCTTGCACTCCTAATTGTCCCTCGGGAGCGGGTAGAAGCGGAACTCTTTTTATGTTTTCAACTTTAGAGATACTTTTTTTATATCTATTATAGGGAGTGGATTTATCTTTTA
>JADGAM010000052.1:0-506 GCA_015232015.1 Oligoflexia bacterium
AATATTTCTAAATAGAGTACTACCAATCAAATCTCGTTGCATCCGAGAACGAGTAAGTTCATCGGCCAATAGATTAAATAAATTGTTACTTAAAAGTAAATTACCTTCACTATTTTCAAAGTTAATAGGATTTATTTTATGAGGCATTGTGGAAGATCCAACCTCTTTATTATTACTGGGATCAATTTGCAGTTTAAAATAACCATAAGATATATACATCCACATATCACGATTAAAATCAATTAAAATATTGTTTTGCCTTTTTAATAAAAAGAAAAGATCAGCTAAATTATCATTATCTTCAATTTGCGTAGTAATAAGATTGGGGGTTAGTCCTAATGATTTAATAAAATCATTTGAAATTTCTATCAAGTTGGAATCGCTAAATGAAAAGTGTAGGGCCGAATAATTTCCGGTAGCACCATTAAGTTTTCCACAAAAATCAAAGCATTTGAGTTTTTTATATATTTTAAATAATCTATTTAAAAATACTGCAAATTCTTTTC
>JADGAM010000052.1:546-24055 GCA_015232015.1 Oligoflexia bacterium
GTAGGCCATACAGTTAATTTGTATTTTAAGCAAAGGTCACGAAGGTTTAATAATAAATCTTTTAACAATGGATTGTGATGAGTATTAATATAATCTTTGATTAAAAGATTATATGAGAGATTATTTATATCTTCAGAAGTTAGTCCAAAGTGAATGAGATTTAATATATTTTGAGGAAATATATTGGTTAATTTATTTCTTAAAAAAATCTCTACAGCTTTTACATCATGTTTTGTTTTATCTTCAATATCTTTAATTTCATGGTAAAAATCATTATCACTCATTAAATTATTTAGTATTCGTGATTGCTCTTCATTTAAGTGATAATTAAAAATATCATTTAATATATATTTGAAATATTTAATTTCAACAATTATTCTATACTTAAATAATGCTTCTTCTGAAAAATAAGAAGATAATTCTAATAAATCATTATGATATCTGCCATCTATAGGCGAAATTGCAATTGAACTAAAATTATTCATACTCATATTCTTATTTTATTTATGTTTATATTCATATTCATATTCATAATAGTTGTACTGCTTGATCATCATCATTCATTTTTTCTTTTAATTTTAAAATTTCATCATTAAATAAATTTCTTAGCCTCTCTATTTGTAATGATTTTAGGGCCAGTCTTGTACCTCCTTCGATATCAATAGTAGTTGCAACCGTTGCATTTTGAGGCATTATTAGAGATGAATTGATATTTAAAAACATATCAAGATTATCTTTAAATGGAGGAATGTTTATTACTGGCACACTTAAGTTATAGGCCAAGGCCCCACCAAGTCCATTAGATCTTCCCGCTATGGCCACCACTACTACAGGGGTAATTGAATTGTTTATTTCATTGGCCAAATTAATTATCTCTTCGCCATTTTTATGCGCTGATATTACTCTTAAAATTACATCTACAGCATACATTTTACAAATTTCTTTAATTTTCAAAGCATGAGATAAATCATTTTTAGAACCCATTACAATAACAATTAAACCATCTTTAATAATATTTTTTTCTACCAGGGCCTGAGACAAGCTCACAGAAAAAGTCATAGATAAGGGATTAGATGGCGATGATAATTGCAAATTATTTTCGGTAATATTTTTATAAAGATCAAGATAGCGTTTACTTGTATCAGAAATAATATTTTCAGGTAGAACCAGTGGCATAGGCCTAGGCGTATGCATAGGAATATTTTTATTTTCAGAAGAGTTCATTTCATTTAATAAATATTTTCTAACAAACTCTTTATCAGGGGACTCAATGGTTAAGGGATTATTATCATATTGTGACTTATACCAAAACCTAGAGGAATCGGGAGTAAAAATTTCATCGATTAAGATTATCTTGTCTTGTAAAAATGCAAATTCAAATTTTGTATCAACTAAAATTAGTCCTCGCTTTTCTAGATAAGAACTTGCAAAATTAAATAATGATAAAGATACATCATAAATGTAATCAAGCTGTTCTTTTAATAAAATTTTATTTTCAATAATTTGATGATAAGAGATTTCTTGATCAGAGATATCTTTAGTAGTAGGAGTGATTATTACTTCATTAAATGCTGAGTTTTCTTTTAAATTATTACTAAGAGTATAAGTTGAAAATTTTCTAGCACCTTTAAGGTAATTACGCCAAAGAGATCCTGTAATATATTTTCTTAAAATTATTTCAAGTTTAATAGGTTTTGCTTCTTGGACAATAGAAGCATTACCTGCAATTTGTTCTATAAGGTGATTATTAATTATATGACTAGTTTTCTTAAACCAAAAATTACTTAAGGAGTTTAAAATGCTACCCTTTATAGGTATTTTTGCATTTAATATATGATCAAAAGCAGATATTCTATCACTAACTACAATTAATCTGCGATCATCGTCGAGCTTGAAGCTATCCCTAACTTTACCACTATGAATTTTTTTTAACGATGGAATATTTATTTTCATTAATACCTCTCCTTATGGCCCGTCAGTGTTTAAATAATCTAATTCCCGTAAAAATTAAATTTATATTTAATTGATTGGCCTTGGCAATTACCTCTTTGTCTCTAATTGAACCACCAGGTTCGACTACTGTTTTTATATTATATTTTGAAATTAATTCAATACTATCTGGAAATGGAAAGTGGCCATCTGAAAATAAAATTAAATTTGAATTTTCAGTATTATTTTCTTCAACATTCATTAAAGCAGTTTTAACTGCCCCCACTCGATTAGGCCAACCTGTCCCTGCGCCCACAAGTTGTAAATACTCTTCCAAAGGATCATCATTAAAGTGTTTTACTATTGCAATGGCATTTGATTTAAGCTCTTTTACTATTTTTAAACCAAATAAAATTGCCTTTTTGTTAATATCAAAATCTTTATTTTGTGTTACAACTGCTAACTCTTTATAAAGATCACTATTATTTTCTTGTATCAAAAAACTACTTGATATATTTGCTAAAAATCTAAAATCAAAATTATTACAATTAATATTTTGAGGAATTTTAATTATTTTTACATTTTTTAATATTTTAGATAATCTTTCAATTACTCCCATATCAAAATCAACGGCCGCTATTACCTCAAAAAAACGATTTTTCATTTTTCCATTATCTTGATAATAAAAATATTCTAAGGTATCCATTTCTAGAGGAGTATTAAATGATACTACTCCTCCAAATGATGAAATCTGATCGCCTTCAAATGCTTTAACAAATGAAAGTGCTTGCTTACTTGATGTGGCGACTCCGCAAGGGTTATTGTGCTTAACAATTATCGAGCTAAAATTTTCTAATTTACTCAGCAGTCCTAATGAACTATTTATGTCTAATAAATTATTATATGAAAGAGTATTATTAGTAAGAGAGGTAAGTTTAATAGATTTTGATTTATAAAAATTTGCTTTTTGATGGGAGTTTTCTCCATATTTTAAATTTTCTTTTTCACAATCTAAAAGCTTAAGTGACATCTCGGAAAGGAGCGGCGTTTGTAATGGTTCTTCATTTACATTTTCATTTACATCTTTATTTGTATCTAAATGATTGGTTGGAAATACAATATCCAAAGCATTTGATATTGAAAATTCATAATTGGCGGTATAATTAAATGCTTTTTTCATTAGATAAATATTATCTTTAACGATTAGCGACCCGTCATTTTTAATTAGTTCATCGATAATATACTGATAATCATTTACATCGGTAACCGTTGAAACATTTAAAAAATTTTTAGCTGCAGATCGAATAAGTAAAACTCCTCCTATATCAATATAAGACATTAAAGAAGTGATATTTTTAATATCATATTTATGTTTATTATTTTTGAAAACATCCATGAATGGATATAAATTGGTAATTACCATATCAAATTTACTTAAATTTAAATTTTTAAATTCTTCTTGTTCACTCGTATTTGAGGGATCAAACAAAAGAGAGGCCGTCAATTCATAAGAGATGGTTTTTACTTTTCCATTAAGAATTGCTGGGTTTTTCGTATAACTGGAGATGCTTTGCAATTTATCTTCATCTATTATTCTTAAATTAGAAATAAAATTTTTAGTGCCATCACTTGCATAAATTTCAATGTTAAATTTTTTAAAAATTGGAAGCAAGATTTCCAAGTTTTCTTTTTGGTAAACGCTTATCAAAACACGTTTGATTTTAATTAAATTTGATATGTTTATCATATTTTACCTCTGAAATGTGTTGAACAATATTTTGAAATATATTTAATCCAATAATGGATTGTGTTTGTTGTGTTTTTTTAGTAGGCCAATTAGGATGATTATAAATTGTAAGATATGCTTCTGGATGTGGCATCATGCCTAAAATTTGTCCAGAAAGATCAGTTAAGGCCGCTAAATACAAATCAGATCCACAAGGATTTAATTCACAATTATCTGTTAAGTTATTTTCTTGATCAATATATTGAAGTATATGAAGATTTTTTGATAAAATTTCTTCTCTTATTAATAAATCTCTAATTACAACTCTACCTTCACCACAACGGATAGGTAATTCAATGAAATCTATTCCTCTAAAAAAGGGCGTTTTATTTTGTTTATTAATAATAAATTTACACCATCTGTTTTCAAATTTATTTGTTTTGTTTTCTTTTAATGTAACTTCAAATTCTAATTTGCTATTAGTATTAGTAAGCAAATTTAGATGCACTAGAATTTGAAAACCATTACAAACTCCCAAGATATACCCAGCATTTTCAATAAATATTTTAATTTGATCTAACAAAGAATATTTTTTTCCATTAACTTTTTTATATTTAATAAGATTGGCCAAAACCTTTCCAGAGGATAGATTATCACCAAAAGAAAATCCTCCAGGAAAATTTATTAAATCATAATTGTGAATAATGGTGGGATTATTAAGTATTGTATTTATATGGATAACATCTATGTGATTTACACCGAGTAATTTGTAAGCGTGAAACATCTCTTGATCACAATTAATTCCTTGGCCACTTATAATTAAAATACTTATATCTTTTTTGCTATTATTCATAAGTTTTTCCTATATAAATCGGAAGAATCTGAAGAACATGAAAGGTGGGAAGAATAGGAAGAATATAAAGATAAAGTAGCAAGGTTTAAAACATTTTTATTTTTATTAAAAATTTTAAGTAATGGATCATCAGTGACCACTCCAAGCAATTTAAAGCGACCATCAAAAATTGATTCAAAAAGATTTTTTTTATTTGCAGATACACTAACAATAAAACGTGAATGAGATTCACTAAAAAAGAAAGGAATAATATTTTTTTCTTGTGAAATATTTATTGTGGCCCCTAAATTGTTAGCAAATAATGATTCCGCCAGCGCCACAATAAGACCTCCATCAGAGAGATCGTGAGATGAATTTAATACTCTATTTTTATTTTCATTAGCTTCCATTATAAGTAAATATAATTCTTTTGCCTTTTCTCTTCTAACTTTAGGAACTGTAAAATTATTGAAATTAATTTCTTTAAGATCATGAACGATATGTTCAACATCAAACAAACGAGAGTGGGCCAATTCAAAATTATAAGTATCTCCTAAAAGATAAATAAGATCTCCTGGATTTTTAAATTCACTGCTATTAATATTACGAATATCACCTATATGGGCCAGAGTAGAGTAGAGTACTGTTGGTGGAATTGAGATTTTTTTATCTTTATATAAAAAATCATTTTTCATGCTATCTTTACCAGAAGTCAGAGGTATTTTAAAAAAGGTAGAAATATCATATAAGGCCTCACACATGCGGACTAATTTTGCTAATTTCTCTTTTCCATCTGGATTAGTTAATTCATTATAAACGATATTAGGTAGACAAAAATTATCACATACAGACCAAAAATTTGTTTTTTTATTTACCAGAGGTAGTTCTCCACCTACAGAGATGATTGAACGGATACTTTCATCAAATGCTCCTTGTGACATTTCATATGGATCACTTTCTGCATATTGTGGACAAATTCCATTAGAAACTGCAATTCCTTTATATGAATTAAAGTGCAATCTAAAAACAGCAGCATCTTGAGGTGAATAGTGATTATTTTCCCCCATTAATGATTTTAAAATTGTTTGACCTTTAACCTCATGATCCAAAACACGAATTATTTTTTCTCGAGAGCATATATTAATGTTTGATAGAATATCTTTTGATAGAACTTCAAATTTATCTAAAAATATTTCGTCAAGATTAATGTCAAGATTAATATTGTTATTTTCATGCAGGTCCTTAACACTAATTTTCTTATTACATATTTCTAACTTTTTCTGAGGAACACCTTTATGTAAGAATGTTAAATCTAAATGTAAAATTAACTGCTTATTATAAAAAATCGATAAGTAACCATCATCTGTGAAATGACCAATATTAGCTATTTCCACTTCATACTTTTGTGCTAGTATTCGAAGTTGTTCGAAATTATCTTTATCAACAACTAAAGTAATTCGCTCTTGTGATTCACTTAAAAAAATCTCCCAAGGAAGTAATCCAACATATTTTAGTAAAACATTATCTAAATAAACATTTGCTCCACCTGCAGCTGTACGTTCGTGCAAAATTTGCGCTAACTCTCCTACGGAGGAAGATAATCCACCTGCACCATTATCAGTCATAGTATTTATTAAATATTTTTCACGTGCTTCCTTTAAAAAATCAAAAAGAATTTTTTGGGTGTAGGGACTTCCTATTTGTACCGCCGATGAAGGTGAATTTTCATCTAAGGCCTCAGAAGAAAATGTTGCTCCATGAATTCCATCTCTACCAACTCGCCCTCCTGCTGAAATAATTAAATCTCCACAATTAATTTTTTTAATTGCTGAATTGATGCTTGCCTTTGTTGTAGCATCTATTGTTTTTGTAGGTAAAAGTGCAGCGGTCCCACAAAAGACAAGTGGTTTACCACTAAAGCGATCATCAAAAATAATAGAGCCGTTAATAGTGGGTATTCCCATCTTATTGCCACCATCTTGTATACCTTTTACAACTCCACTTATAATTTTTTTGGGGTCCATTTGAGAGGGAAGAAGTTGCACTCTTTCAGCATAATCAGCAGAAGCAAAACATAAAACATTTGTATTAAAAAGTGGTTCTGCTCCACCGATTCCGGTGGCCACAGCATCACGATTTACCCCTAATATTCCCGTGAGTGCTCCACCATATGGGTCCAGCGCTGAGGGGGAATTATGAGTTTCTACTTTCCAAGAAAGCAGATTATTTTCATCAACTTTCACAAGACCTGCATTATCATCAAAGACCTTAACTAAAAAGTTGTCGGCCCCATAAAATTCAATTAACTCTTTATTAATTTCTTCTGTGGCCCTTTTTATGTAGGTATTAAATATTGAATCAACAATAAGATTTCCTTCACAAAAAATTTTGGCGTTAAACTCTTTATGCTTGCAATGCTCTGACCATGTTTGAGCAATAGTTTCAATTTCAATATCATAAGGCCAGCAAGGTAAATTTAAAAGTTGTCGCTTTTTTATTGTTTCTTCTTTAAGAAAGTAATTACGAATACAATGCATCTCTTCTAAATTTAAGGCCAGCAAATATTTCTTTGATATATCAAGTAAATATTCATCGCTGCCACTTAGATCCATTATTTTTACTTTTTCTTCGCTGCTGATTTGTTTAGCGTTTTCTTTTTTAAATAAGTGATTTCGAGAGTAAAATGTTGTTACATTGTTGGATGCAAATATATTATTTATTAATTTATTTGCTAAATATTTTACAGCATAATCCATCAATAAAGGAGGATCTATCTTTTCTTTAAATGCATAAAGAGTGCTACTGCGAACACTAATTTTATAATTATCGTTAAAAATATTTAAATATTCTCTAATATTATGTTCTGCAATTTTCCCTTCATCATCAGTAACTTCTGGTAAAAATGAAACTTCAACAAAACTATTAAAAATAGTATCATTTAAAGTATTATTTAGTTGGTTTATATAAAATTCGCCAGTAATCTCATTTAAAAAGATATCGCGAATAATTTTTTCTAATTCAAATGAATCAAAAAAATAATTGCTCTCAATAGTGTAAATTTTTGAGATTGCTGTTGCAGTTTTATCAATTATTTGAAAAAAATTTTGAGTCATTAAATCCACTTTTTACCTACTTTTTTAATTTTTTAATTCTTTAATTCTTTAATTTTTAAAGCGTAAAATTTAAAAGTGTTGGTTTATATCCTTTACTAATAATTTTGATGGCCGGTTCATTTATAATTTCACCAGCAACTTGTGCTTCATAATTATTTTCTTTTGCTATTTGAAGAATTGAGTCTACATCGTGTTTATTGGTCACCAGAAGCATGCCATTACCCATATTAAAATAGGAATAGGCGGTATCATCACTTAAAAAACCTAGCTCTTCAATTTTAATCATTAAATCTGTTGGAGCAAAAAGATTTGATAAGTATGCACCTTTCACATTTCTTCTAGCATTTTTTAAAACTCGGCCTAATTTATTGGCAAAGGAACCACCTGTAATATGAGCAATCCCTTTTAAATTAATATTTTTTTCATATAAGATTTTTACTATTAAGGGAGAATAGATAATTGATGGCCGAAGTAACTCTAAAAGATATTTATTTAAATCATTATTGTTATTATTTAAAATTTTTCTAATTAAAGTAAAACCATTACTTCTAAAACCATATTCTTTTAGAGTGATTATTACGTCCCCGCTTTCTAAATCCTCTCCTAAAATTGGTCCTGGAGATTCTTCAGGTAAATATCCAATAGCGGTAGCACACCAATTAAAGTGCATTTTATTTCCATAACCATTTATTCTTGAAGCAAGTTCTGCAGTTTCTCCACCGGAAATTGTAATGTTTGCTTGGTTTGCGGCGGCCGCAAGCCCTATCATCAGTTGTCCAACAACGTCTTCATTTAGATAGTCGACATCTAGAATGTTTGAAAGAGTAAGAGGAATAATACCATTACAGATCAGATCATCAACAACCATGGCCACCAAATCAAAGCCAAGAGAATCGTATATTCCTGCCCGTTCCGCAATTTCAATCTTCGTACCTATACCATCAGAAGTAATTCCTATTTTTCTTCCTGCAATCTCCACAATATTTGCATATAGCTCATACTTCCTCTCAAAACCAGAACTAGCAGAGGTATATCTCTTGGCCAATTGAGAACATCTCTCTTTTAATTTTAAATCATTATGGCATAAAGATATCATGAACCTGTCCCTCTCTTATAGATAAGGCAGACATTACCTCTAAACATGCATTGTTATGTAAATCGCAAATATTAACTACACCAGCTGATGACATTGCTGATTTTATTTTTGATAAAGTTTCTCTTAATGTATCTTTTAATTTTCCAGCATACTCTACAAAACCTTCCACTCCCTCTGCAAAATTGGTCTGTTGGTATCTGGCCTCTCTCCAATTTCGTGCTTTAAATGATCCCTCTCCCCAATAGGGCTTCATCACGCGATTATTAATAACTACTTTTTCTGTTGGTGATTCAGCAGCTCTTGCAAAATATCTTCCCATCATTACAACATCTGCACCAAGTGCAAGTGCTATTATTATATCTCTGTCAGTGGTAATTCCCCCATCTGCAATCACAGGAATATATTCTCCATTAATTTTAAAATAATCATCTCTTGCACGTACAACTTCCATTATGGCGGTGGCCAGGCCGCGACCTGTTCCTTTTTGTTCTTGTGTAATACAAATTGAACCACTTCCCATTCCAACTTTTATCGCCTTTGCTCCAGCATTAACTAAATAATTAAATCCCTCGTAAGTAACAACATTACCTGCAATAACTGGAATATGAGGAAAATTTTTTGTTAGCCATTCAAGAGTATCTTTTTGATAAAAAGAATGTCCATCGGAGGAATCTATAGTTAATACATCAACCCCTGCAGAGATTAATTCCTTTGCTCTTTCAGAGTAATCATGAGTATTAATGGCCGCTCCAACTAAGGGCCTTGAAAATGAATCAGTAACTTCTAATGGATAATTAAGATGATTGTTAATATCTTTTCTAAAAACTAAAAATTTTAATTTAAATTCTCTATCTACAATAGGCAAAACGTTTTGATGACACTCTAAAATGATATTTTTTGCCTCATGAAGACTGGTTATATTCATTCCAATTTTTAATTTTTCTCTACCAATCATCCGCTCACACACTCTATGTTTAGCATGAATTGAGATGTCAAAATCATTTTTTCCAATAAGCCCTAAAAAAGTATTTTCCTTATCTATAACTGGAAAAGTACTAAATCCAAGATCATTGGTTAATTTAAACAAATCACTTATTAACATTTCTGCAGCTAAAGTTTTAGGAGTAACAAAACCTGCTTTGTTCGCTTTTATCTTTTGAATCATCTCTTTTTGTTTATCGATAGGCTGAGAACAATAAATAAAAGAGGCTCCCCCTTCTTTGGCCAAACTTAAAGATAAATCCACTCCTGAAACAGCTTGCATGGCCGCAGATACGATTGGAATATTTAAATCAATGGAGTGAACTAGTTTAGTTTTGAGAGAGATTTTGTCTATGCTAGCATTTTCGTTTGTAAGACCAGGAAGAAGACGAAACTCCATCAAAGTGCGTGAAGGTTCAAAACAAATTCTATTTATCATAGAATTCCTTTTTTTCTTATATAACTAATAATAAGTATTAATTAGATTAAAGAAGTAGTCCACAAACCAAGTAAATGTCAAATAATATTTTATAGTTATTATAAGTTTATCTTATTTTACAATGTCGCGAGTTGTCTATATTTAAATAACTTTTCCTTCAAGCGCTAAAAGTTTTCTCTTCAATTTAATATTATTTTTAGTACCTTGAAATCCTCCAATTTTTTTTCCTTGGGCCACAACTCTATGACAGGGAATAATAACAGGGTAAGGATTTATTGACATAACACGACCGACAGCTCGAGCAGAATTAATTGCATAACCAGAGTATTTTGCTAATTCTCCATAGGTTACAATCTCTTGAGGTTTAACATTTAAACAGGCCTCTAAAACATTTTTTGCAAAGGATGAGTGATTTGTTAAATCAAGAAGGGAAATAATTTTTTTATTATTAAAATTTTGCATTTTGCCCTGAAGATGTAAGGATATTTTTTTTGCTATATATAGTACCGATTTAGGTACATCTTGGTCATATTTATCGCAATCATCACTAGCATTTGTGTTAGCTTTAATTTTATCTTCAATTTCAATTTCAATTTTTTTTAATTTAGAATTATCTTCATTTTTACAAAACACATAATGAATCTTAACAATAACTCCATTACTTTTTACAACTATAAAATTTTGTTCTTTATTTTTCATATGATCGTAATTTACACCTTTCTAATATCTAAATTATTTATCTAAATTATTTTAGATTTCACTTTTTTCTTAAACTGATGTTATGCGAGGGTTAAGATGTTTATCAAGCAAAATTTTTTACGAAAAAACTAGAAGACCGAGTACCATAACCAGCCATACTGGCCTGAATGCTCCGTCTAAATAACTATACCTTTGAGTCAAATACTGCTAAAATTATTCTAATTTCTCTTCGCTTATTTTTTATTTGATGAAATTTTTTTGGCGAAAAATTACCTATGAGTAAATGTCTTTTTTGACGGAGTACTAGGCGCTTTTTCTTTGGCCTTTTGATTGTAATTTTGTTAGAAAGATTTTTTTTACTCAAGATCACAAAGGAGATCATATGTTTTGTTTAAAATTAAATTATAGATTACCATTAGCAATGGCCATCCTCTCAGTTTTTTCCATGATTTTTCCAATCACAAATCTTCAGGCCGACAATACCATCACTCTACCAATCAGAAATCTAACCACTGCAAATCTTTCCCAAGCAAGATTAAGTCAAATGCAACTTGCTTTTGAGCGTTTAAATTTAAGAGTTAAACCAGTGGCAAATATTAGTAGTTCTTTCATCCTTTCACCAGGAATTTTGAAGGCCGGAAATAAAGGATATGTTTTAAGTATCCATAGAGCAAAGAGTATTTCACCTACTGGCGATAACAAATATGTAGCTGCCTATATCGAAGCAGGAAATGATGATCTTCATTTTATTCAATTCGGTTTTAAGGCCGATGCAAACAAGGCATATGTACTTGAATGTGAAGTAAGTGGTATCACAGGACAATATTCCGCACACATTCAATTACCAGGTAGTGCAAACATTGATATGACTACTGATAGCTATACAGAATCTGGTAGCAATGGAGGAGCATTTGTATTATTTCCAATCTACTCTCCAAAGGCAGGTAATGTTTATGTTACATTTTCTAGTCCAATGAATCATTGGAGATGGCTTGGCTGTAATATAATTCCTCAAAAATAATAGGGCCAGATTATACCTCCCCTCTCTGTCGCACCAATAGTTAATTACATCCTAGCTTTGTTGCATCCAAGTTCCTTGTCCATCGTATTGTAAGATTTTAAGAGACTGCTTATTCCTAGATAAAAAAATAAAGTAGGCAGAGGAGAGAGGATCCAGTTCAAATTCTTGAATGATCCATTTTTTTAGACCAGGAATCTGCCGTCTAAAATCAACAGTGGTTAATGACAAAAAGACCTTTGCTTGTTTTGGTATGGTTAACATTGCTCCCCCCAAATCTCAATGGTAATACCATGAGGAGTAGTAACTTTCATAAATGGTTTTGAGTGATCCTGATCTAGGGGGGTTTTGTGAATCCCCTCAATGGAGGCCCGTTGTTGACCAAACAACTACACTACTAAACTTCAAAGTTACTTTCCCCTCATAAAATCTGCTTCATCAATTAATATTTTATCCAATAAATTATCAATATCAATCGCCTCATTTGTTGCCAGAAACTCATATATACCCTGGAAATTTACATGAGTCCATGCCACTGGTGATAGACCACGGATAAACTCGCTCTTCTTCGTTTCTCCTCGACGATCACTTCTCTCCATCCATTTATTGAGCATCGTCGCATTGTAGTAGATCAGGCAATTGGCCAACAATCTAGTGCATTCGTTCCACATCAAAATCTGCTTTTCATTTGTACCACGAAAAAGTCCTCCATTAACTTTCTCTATATGACGACGAAGTTGATTGTAGGCCTCTCCTCGATTAAGTGCCCCTTGAATTGCTTGCCGTAATGGTAGGCTGCGAACGTAATTGAGTAAGTGATTTGTCATTAAAACCGAGTTCAGTTCCCATAGAGCGCGCTTGGTTCGACTTGCAAAATTTTCTGAGCTTAGTTTGCTGACGATAGTACTCTGCTTGGTTTCACCGGCCAACAACGAAGCGAGAATGTGTTTAATATTATCTTCTTCAGAGAGGATTAATTTTTCATTTAATTTTCTCTCTGGTTTAATGATTAAATCTTTAAAATTTTTGGGATCGGAAAATGAAATAATAGAGTCGCATTTGTCTCTTAGTGAGCGGTAGCGAGGAGCATATGCTCGATCAATCAAATAGAGTAATAAAAAATTAAGCTTGTTACTCCCTCCGGTATCTGTTGAAAAAACATCTGGTTGAATGTCTGAACTGTTATTGTAGGCCAAATCAAAGAGAAATCTGCTCTCATGATCGGCCCCACTTATGGCCGTTGTATTGACTGGAAGATTATTGGCAATTAGTGAGATAGAGGATACACAAGGGCCTTGCCCCAAATGCTTCCGCGAATGGCGGGCAAAAAAATTATCTCTTTCAGTGGAATGTTTTTGACCATCTAAACTGGCATGCAATAAATCTGGTTGTAAGTTCCAGTGGCGAAAAATTGGTAATTTGGCAACAGCATTGCTGATGATATCGTTGGCGGCCCGAATGGTGGCCAATCTCAAATAATTTTTTTCTGTAAGTTGCAGACAACTCAAATTCAAATCACACAATTTGGCCATTTTAAATATTCCCAAATTCGTTCCGTTGGCCAATAAGCAAGCATAAGTCGCGGTTACATCCAAATGAGATTTTGAGCAGTATGGTTTGAAGTGTGTAAATTGTCGCATAAATTGTGTTTGCCCATTCACAAACTCCATTATGCGGACAATGCTAATTGATGGTAATTTTTCATAGAAAGGATTATTTAGTTCCACTGATTTTTTTGTGTAAGGTAATGTCCAGATGATGGAACCATCTTTTTCTTTTTTTAGTTTAACATAGTGATTATTTCCACTTGTGATCTCTTCGTTTACAGCAATAATTTTTTGATCAAGAGGAGTGGCCCGTTCCTTAATAAATTTTTCCAATGAACAATTCAATAATGGTTTGTTTAGTCTCTTAAGTATTACCGACTTCTTTTCTTCCCAATTTGGTAAAAGTTCGGCGGTTAACGATTGATAATTAATAGTGCCATTTAAGAATAGCGACCGATCATTAAGATGTTTGGCCATTCGGTGATAACACTCATACTCGTATCGATCCACATTTATAATCTTTTTGTCACCATCATAGATAAAAGTAAGGATCTTATCGTTCATAAATTTAGTCGGAAAATCATCAGAGGGCAGCTTCGATAATGATTGTTCTTTGTTTAAATTGTGGTGAAGAAAATCATATGCCTTTTGTAGTGGTAGATGCTGAGTCCCCTCAAGAGGAAGCATCTTTATCAATGCTCGTAATAGTGGCCTGTAGGTATTGGCCAATTCATCAACCGCTTGCCAGACAAATTGCGTTTGATGTAATTTTTGCTGATCCTGACTATCAAGTTCATTTGCTACTCTATCAATGTCTTTGGCCGGCAAAATAGTGGTGTACACTAATTTTTTGATCGCTTTGAATGGCCGGTTATCATTAACATTTTTATCAACATAAACACGTATCAGTTTAGACAATGCTTTTTTCTGTTCATCAGAGGAGAGAGAATTGATTAACAGCAAATGTTCGGCCCGCTCTCTGACCTCATCTTGATATTTGTTAGCGATATAAATAAACATGGTTGCCAGATTATCCAGCATCCGCTGACAGCGATTAAAAACGAAGCAAAGTAACCATAGGCATGCTTGATTGGAGTTTGCACGAAGAAGAGAGTGTACAGCATAATGCTCTATCAAGTCGGCGTAATACTCGATACCTTTTTTGGAAATCTCCAGCAGTGGTAATATCCTCTCAGCAACCTGATAGAGGGGGTGATATTGTTCATAATAACTGATTTCCTGACGAATGGCCGTGGGTTTAAAATTCTTTGGTTGATGTTTTAGCAATGTAACTGCATAAAAATCTTCTTCTTTTTTTAGTAGTTTAAATAGTTGCACTCTCTCTTCATGAGAGAGTTGTTTCTCTATAAGTTTCCCAATTCGCTTTTGCTCCGATAGTAGTGCTCTGGAAATAACTGTTTGGAAAGTGCTGTATCCAGGCAAAGTTATTTTAAGTTGGGTTACCATCGTTAATAATTCTCGAAAAATAAAAAGTGGGTCAATCGATATACGACATATTTTTTCAGCTTTCTTAAGCAATACCGGAATATGATGTGATTGCTTGAACAATTTATATCCGGTAATGGATAAAACCCATTGCTGATTTTTAATCTTTGTTTTACGAGCGACCATGCTTTTATCTAGAGTGGATGGAGAAAAATACTTTTTCAGAAGATAATCTACATCTTGTTTTACCTCTTGTAGATCAAACTGAAAAAATTGTTGCTTTTGTTTAAAATATCCAAGACGAATGATTGCATCCACCTTTGTGGCGATGGAAGTATTAGCAACCAATATTTTTTCTTCTTCTTGATTCAACTCAAAAAAACAATTCCTCTCATCTTCACTAAACTCTGGACGAGAATATAAATCTTCCATTTCCGTTGTGGTTAAAATGCACACTCGTTTTGATTTAAATAATGATCCTTGATTTGATACTTCTGCCATCCCAATCGTTCTCCTATGTAGAATTTATTATATCTTAATTCTGCAATAACTTTTTGGCCGCATTTTCTTCAAATCTTTGCGCGGCCTCAATATACTCTAGAACCGTACCCACTTGTTTCCATCGCCCCTGCCTCATAATTGCTTGGAGAGAAACTCCTTTGCGACCAGCGGCCGTAGCAAACCCTCTTCTCATGCTATGACTGCTGAAACCAGTGGCATTCTCAATCCCTGAGGCATGTGCATGCTTTTTCAAAATTCTATTTACAGTTTCAGGGAGAATACTTAAATTACTCAGATGATTCCCTCGATGGATTCGACGAAAAATAAAACCACTTTTTATTTTGGCCAACTCTATCCAATTTTTAAGGGTTCGAACTACACAAAGTTGTTCGTTTCCATTGGGGATAACACAATATTGGCCATCACTTACTTGATCTGTTTTAGATTTTGGAATCAAAATTTCTATTCCCTCAGGTTGCCAATTGATATCCTCCATTCGAATGGCCACAAGTTCACTCCTACGAAATGCTCCTAAAAAACCTATCTGCAAAAGAGCATTATCACGAGTGGCCGCAAGACTAGATTGCTCTTGCAAATATTTTGCAATTTTAATCATTTGTTCTAACAGCAATGGTGGGGCCTTATCTTTAGGTTGACCATGAATACGCAGGATGCCCGTCATAGTTTTACTAACAATCGGAGCATCAGTGGGATCAGGAAAATTTTGATAGCGATGCCATTGTTTGATGGCCGTTATGTGGCGAGATAATGTTCTTGGATTAAGAGTTTCAGCAAAGGCATGCAAATAATGTAGAATGGCCTCTGTAGTGGCCGGTAATCGTCCTCCCCAATGTTCAAAGTGACGAACGTCTGCTTGATAGGCCCTACGAGTGTTATCGCTAGTAGCGGCCACTTGGTAGCGATTACTCAAAGGCATCTGCTTGCTTACATTTTCAGGAAGAGGCAATACGCTGCTTAGTGGGGATAGTGCAACATCTGTCATATAAAACTCCATTCACAAATAAAGTGCTCAAGGGTAATTTCGTGGATCTTACAAATAAATTTTTTCAACTTCAACAAGATTAGATCTGATAATGGGGCTTATCACGAATGTAATTCTATTAAAAATGGCAGTAAAATATTTTGCTCACACATCACATTTTGTGTTATGAAATATGGTACAAAAAAACAGGAGATCCTTTTTATGGCCAGACCCGGTGTTACTTACCTCGATGTATCGAAGGCCGCACAGCAATTAACTGCCGCCGGAAAAAATCCCACCATCGATGCTATTCGAATTACATTAGGAAGCACTGGCAGTAACGGTACTATTGGAACTCACTTGCGTGCGTGGAAAGCAAAACAAGATCAGGATCAACAAATTGCCAGCAAAGAAAAACTTCCTGAAGTGTTAGTGGCGACAATGCGTGGATTATGGGAACTGGTTATGAATCAATCGGAGGAGCAGATCCAGGCGATTCAGCAACGGTCTCAGCAAGACTTGGCCCAGTTGAAGCAAGAGATTCAACGTCTTCATCAAGAGAATATAAAATGGCAGCAACAACATCAGCAACTCAAAGAGGAGCGAGATGGATTATCCAATGAAAAATTATCATTGGAGCAGCTGCTGATTACTGCAAAAATAGAGATGGCCACTATAACTGAAAAATATGCAGGCCTTGAACAACAGCTTAAAGAAAAACAGACACGCATTGATGAATTACGCCAGCAAAACCAACAGATTCAAGCAAATCTCGAGCATTATCGAGAGGCCTCAGCTGAACAGCGTTTAAATGAGCAGCACCGACATGAACAGCAACTTAAACAGCTGGAGCAAACTATTCTTCAAGCTAATCAAGAATTGGCAGATGCTCGGAGGAAGAATATTGAATTTCAACAGCAATGCCAGCAGAGCACCTACAAGAGTGAAAATCTAAGAGCACAACTAGATAAACTTAGCAGTCAACATGAATCAACCGTAAAGGAGTTAGCTGGAACCTTTAGTGAGCTAGCCGGTAGTATTCAATCACGAAAGCACTGGCAAGAGCAGCATCAGAATCTATCGACCAAATATGATGAGCAAAATAGACAATTACAAGAAGAGCAAACACAATATGTGCTGTTATTAAGACAACTCGAGATGACTAAGTCGGAGATTAATGAACTACAAGAACAAAATAAATTTTTAACAGACATCAAATGGAATTTAGGGCAGGAAAACGCCAGACTCAGCGGACAACTAAAGCATCTGGAACTGCCCAATATACCCCACCAATAAGAGGAGAAAGTAGAAATCTATATAGACATCGGAGTAAGTCGTCCAATAACGAGCCTCTTAGGAGACCGGGAGGTTTTTCTACTACTTATTAATATTACCTGGGTAATATTGACAATTAATATTTTTCCTGGTATATTATATTTTACCAGGAGATATTAAATGGAAGATAATTACATAGCTTTTGAAGATTCTACTCTTATTGCACAGGGAACTCAATTAGAGGTGGCCCTGAAAATTAAAAAACGTCTTCTCAAAGACGAAGGTATCATGATCCTCATTTTTAATGAGAGGACAGGAAAACAAATCGATCTCAACTTAAGAGGATCTACTGCTGATATTCAAAAACGTTTTACTCCAAAAAATGAAAAAGAAGAAGATGACCTACCTAAAGTAGGACGTCCCAAACTAGGAGTCGTTTCGAAAGAAATATCCCTGCTTCCTCGTCATTGGGAATGGCTTGCCTCCCAACCGACATCGGCCTCTGTGACACTTCGAAGACTGGTTGATGAATCTCAAAAAAGAAATAAGGATGTCGATGCCATTCGTCTTTCTCAAAATGCTACCTATTGTTTTATGTCAACAATGGTCGGAGATCTTGTCGGATATGAAGAGGCACTTCGAGCATTGTATGCGAGAGAAGAAAAAACATTTAATAACTATCTCACTGCTTGGCCAAAAGACATTCGTGAGCAAATTAAAAAGTTTGCCAGCGGTGTATTTCACCGCAAGTAATTAAACTGGACATTTATATGAAAATACTTATCATAAATGGAAATCCAAAGCGGAATTATCCTGAGTTCGATTTGTATCTTGAACAACTTAAAAAAATTGGCAACGAAAAAGACATAGCAGTGGAGCTTCTACTCCTCAGAGATTTTAATTTGCATGACTGCATCGGATGCTATTCATGTTGGTTAAAGACACCAGGAATTTGTTTTTATCATGATGATCAGGAGTTGATTCTTCGAGAATTTCTCGCATCTAATGTTGTCATCCTCGCTTCACCTATTATTATGGGGTTTGTGAGTGCATTGCTTAAATGTTTCAACGATAGACTACTTCCTTTGGGACATCCTTTTCTCTATTTAAAAGAAGATAAAATGGCCCATATTCCACGCTATACTCACTATCCAAAAACTGTACTCCTTCTCGATGACCCAAAACAGGAAGAGAGTAATGCTCGAACCCTTATCGAAGAAGTTTATCAAAGATCAAGTAGAGAATTGAGAAAAATTTTTACAACGAAAAATAAAATTCAGGAGATCATTGATGAAATTACTCATTATTAATGGTTCACCCAAACTAGGAAAAAACAACACATCAATTCTTCTTGATAAATTTATTTCGGGATTTAACGAAAAATCTGATAAAACTTTTCAAATTTATCGAATGAATACAAATGAGACCTATCAAAATGCTGCAAAAATATTTTTTGAGGCAGATAATGTTCTTATTGCTTTTCCTCTCTACAGCTATTCAATGCCTGCTGGTGTTAAACTTTTTATTGAAGCACTGGAGCCTTATATAAAAAAATGTCATGGAAAGAAAGTTGGTTTTCTTATTCAATATGGTTTTGAGGAAGCAACTCATGCACGACCTCTTGAAAAATACCTAGCATCCATTTGTAAAATTCTCGAATGTGAATATATGGGAACGATCATCAGAGGTGGATGCGATGGTCTTTGTCGTGGTCAACAAATAGGAAGGGCCAGAAAAATTCTTCAGGGAATTTATGAGATTGGACGGGACTTTGGGACAAGTGGAAAATTTGATCAAGACCAACTGGACCACTATTCTGCACCAGAAATTCAAAAGAAAATGAACCCACTTCTTGCTAAAATTATTTTTTGGGCCATTAACAAGTTTTACTGGGAAAGAGCATTTAAAAAGAATGGAGTAAACTTAAAAGAGAGTTTCGCAAAACCTTATGGCCAATAACTATTTCCTTTATGAGGTAAAAGTAGGAGCAAAAGAAGAACTAATAATACCAGAGTTCATCACTCAACAACGGGACTCCTCCGGGGGTTTTCACAATCCACCCCATCTAGATGCTTTTTTATGGTCTCAGCAGGCAACTCTAAAAATGGCATATGAGTTGGTATTAACTTTTTTGTTGGCAAGGTATTGGTGTGGCAAGCTACTTTGTCCCCCTCGCTCTTTTTTTGCAATGACTTTTTTAATTTACCAAAAAAAGCTTCTGACACTCCAAAGTCATGAGTAATTTCCTTAGAAGATAATTTTTGCCTTAGTAATTCCTTGATACCTTCTCGAATGGTTGTGGAGTAGAATGCTTTCAGGCTTTTGAGCTACGGACCCCTTTTACGGTGGCGACATATTCCTCAACTCTTTTCTACACTCTGGTGAAGTGATCTCTTTGTGAAACCATAGACCCCAAATATATCGAGAGGCCCTCATAATTTCGCGAATGCCCCACGTTTCTTTATTTCCTGTTGCAAGAACATAATCACCAATATTTCTATTCTTTTCCCAAATGTAGATTTTATAAATCCCAGGTTGTTCAATAGTGAGCGTTACTTCATTATTTTTAAAATAGTACTTGTGAGAATACTTTTCATACCAAAGAGGTCCTTGTTCTTCATTCATTAATAGGTATATTCCTTCTTTTCTTCTATCGAGAGAAAAAGGAAGGAGTGATAGTAACTCCTGTGAGACATACTTAAAGCTTCCTCCTAAAGGGCCTACTATAGCAATTTGAGGAAGTATCTCATGATAGGTTTGGCAGCCTGGAACCAGTGAGCTGATATAAAATTGCTTTCTTTTATCTTTCTTCTCCGCTACATCTTTATTTTCATCACTAAAGTCAGATTCATGAAGAATAAACTCAGCTCGATCGATCTCCCCAGCTTCTCTAAAAGATGAATATATGGCAATCGACTTTTCGATTGGCATTGGTATAATAAATGGTGATTGATTGCTTGGTTCAAAGTATGGGACATGGGCCATAAGATGATTAGAAAAAGTAAGTAGCAGGCCTAAAAATGAGACATATAATATCCTTGTCATCATAAAAACCTCCATCATTACTAATACTGATATTTTAAAAAATTAAACCTCTTTTTGAACTCCTTTAGCTAATTAACAATATTAAATCATCAAAATAACAAAACCATTTTATTTATTTTTCCAATAATAATATTTGGTTCATTTTTTTCATTATTTTAATTTTTTAATCCTAAATAAACAGAATATTTCATACTCGCACGTAGTAACTCTGAACCGTGTACGCTATCTCCATAACCACGGGCCGTGTACCACACACGAGCACCGCTAGGACGTAAGTTAGTAACTACACCTTCATTTGCCTGCACTGGTCTTCCTATTGCCTTATTTGCAATATCCCACATCGTGTGGATAGCAAGAGTAGGAAAAATTCCAGGAACTACAATAATATGCTTTTTACCTTGCAATTCAAGATTAGTGATGGCCGTCTCAATACTAGGGTCACGAAATTCATTGTAAGCGAGGACAGTAGTGAACGGTAATCGTGCCTGAATCTCATTTGAAAATGCCATTTCTATTGAATGAAGGTTAGAGTATATTTCTCCTGGAATGGCCCTGGCACCAATTGCCAACTCTTCAAAAGGATCTCCATGCATTACTGATATTACTCCAATATCTTCTGTCTTAGTATTAGCAGGTAATTGCGCATGCATTTGATTGATCATTTCTATAACAGCAGAAACGTGCATTTTTCGTAATTCAGGATTATCAAAAAATGTAGGGGCCCATGCTAGCTTGTTACAATTCCCAGCACGCTTAATCCAATCAGGAATAGATTTTTTAATTTCTTGCATGTGAGTTGAATCGTTTGCGAGAAAAAGTGGGACCACAACAATTTTTTCGTATTGCAGATCATGACATATTTTACCAATGACATTTCCAATTAAAGGGTCAGCATCAAGGTATGCTAAGTATTTATCTAAAATCAATGATGGCATGTCAAGTTTCAAATTATCTACATGTGTTTGCCAGATATAATTATGTGGACTACCTCCCAATAGTTTATACTCTTTTTCCATCATGTTTTTAAAATTAGAAAAAGTAAAAAATGGTGGTACATCTCCTGCTGGAAAAAGAGCTAACTCATGTTTGATTCCATTGTTATTAAGATCGCTCTTCATATAGCTAAAGGCCGTTGCTATTTCTTCATAATATGCACTAAGAAAAGTGCCTTGCATTTCATGTGGAATATTGAGTGTATTGCTACTGGGTTGAAGAGTAGTACCATCCCAAAAACGAACTGAGACCATGGCCTCATCTATTGTTGCTACTTCTCCATGAGCGATAAAAAGAACGGCAATTTTGTTTTTGTTAGATAGTGTATTTTCTGCCAAAGATATTTGTACTCCTATTGGTATTTCAAAGATAATTATAAAAATTAGATAAACAATAAGAGAATAAATTTGTGATTTATTATTGGATGTTATTTTCATAATAGAGTTTCTCCTGATCTGAAAATTCTCGAAATTAACAAGTCCAACAGTATAGAACTATTATTAAAATAAGATAAGGGTGATTATATGTCGATTAGACAAAACCGCACTATAATAGAGTACATAGAAATAAAAAAACCGAAATCATTATAGGACATTCCTGATTTTTATTAATATTTATTTCATCTATAACATTTAAAACTATTAAATATTTTGGATAGACAGAAAAATTCATAGGTTTATCATAATAATTAGTCGCCGGCACTTTCGCGCCAGCGACTAATTATTATATTATGTTTATGCAAAATGATTTCTTAAAAGACAACATATAACTAGTCGGAGAATTTTTATGAATATTATGATTACCGGAGCAACCGGGCTTCTTGGACAAAATTTAGTCAAAAAGTTAGTGGCAGTAGATAAACATAAGATGCTAATTTTTTCTCGTGATATAAAAAAAGCACAGCGAATATTTGATTTTAGAGAGAAGAAAATTATTTTTTCTTTATGGGATTACAGTAATGAGCACTTTAATCACATATTAGAACAAATTGAACTCTTTAATGTGGATGTTATAATTAATCTAGTTGGAGAGAATATTGGGGAGGGTAATTGGACAAACAAAAAGAAGGAGCAAATAGTTGCTAGTAGAGTAAAAACAGGTGAGCTTCTCTGTACCCTAATAAATAAAATGACTAGTAAAAGACCAAAAATATTTATGCAGGCATCGGCTATTGCAATTGATACCCATACAGAGAAGGGGGAGAAGAGTTTTTTAAAAGAGGTTGTAAAGATGTCGGAAGAGTCCACTCAAGCAGTGGAAAAAAAAAATATTAATCGTATAATTTTTAGATTGGCCCCTGTTTTAAGTTCTCGAGGTGGCTTTTTAAAAAATATTCTTCCTATCTTTAAATATGCTTTAGGGACAAAAATAGGCAGATCTTCAGATTGGTTTTCATGGATTCACATTGAAGATGCCACTAATGCTATTATTCATCTTATGAATGCTAATAAAAGTGGAATTTTTGAAGTGACATCTCCTACCCCAGTCACTAATCATGAGTTTTATCATACTTTAGCTAAAACGCTTCATCGTCCACTTTGGCCGGTAAATATAAACTTAATCTTAAAGATGTTATTTAAAGAAAAAGCAGAGGAAGTTATATTTAAAAGTACAAAAGTGTTTCCTCAAAGTTTAATTGATAGCGGTTTTATTTTTTTATATCCTAAATTAGAAGATGCTCTTAAGGATATTATAAAAAATTTTCGGTAGGTAAAAACAATGGTTTTGTCGTTTTAAGTTTTTATAAGTCATACCTCTCCATCTTTGCAATTAAAGTCGTTAATTTTGTCCTGCCAATAGAATAGAATTTTTGAGCGCAACTTGCCTGAGAATTTACAAAATTCGTCTGTCCTTTTTTGATCACCCTGACAACGTCAATTCCGGCCA
>JADGAM010000053.1 GCA_015232015.1 Oligoflexia bacterium
TTTTTATTTTTATTTTTATTTTTAAAAATGAAGGAGAGGAAAGATATGGATTTAAATCTACATTCATTTAAATACGGCCATGAACGTAGAAAGCACCCTCGAAAAACTGTTAATCTTGAATCAAGAATTTATAGTAGTATTAAAAGAGGGTCCTACTCATGTAAAGTGAGTGATATTGGAATAGGAGGTGCTTTTATTCGCTCACCTTTTATGCCTACTATTGGTGAAACAATTACATTTGAATTACTAACTAAATATTATAAACCTATTGTTAGCGGTAACGCTAAGGTAGTTTGGTTGAAGGATCAAGGGCCAATTAGTGAGCATGGATTTGGTGTTAATTTTGATGTTCCATTTGAAGTAGAATCTCTTGATGTTAATTAAATATAGTGAAAAAGTAGATAGAAAAATTCGGCCACCATTCGTTGATTTTTATAAAGGACAATACGGGTGGCACTGAATGGATCTACAAAAAGAGCATCATAACTGTCATAGGCCAGACGTGATCCACTAAGCGCAATATTATCCATATCGCCAAAAAAATCACCAGTAAATATTGGAAGTGTTCCTTCATAATTTCTAGTTAAATATTTATCTTGATTGAGACGGACATCTCTTTCGTATGGTGTGTGAAGAGAGATAGGTGCTGTTACATTTTTAGCATGATAAGGCATCGCCATATCTGCCATGTAGTGCAGGGCCGATCCAATATGAATAGAAATCTCCTCAATCTCATTTTTAATACTTAGTAATTCTTGATTTGGTTGTAGTGATTCAATAAAGTCACATCCACCCCTACCACATGGAGGACGGGTAGGAGGAAAATAGTCTCTGGCCTGTGCTAATCGAGAGGCCGGTATTTTCACTAACTTCTGAAGACGTGGCCAAAACGCATTTAAATGTATGTTGAAGCGATTAAGAGCGTGTACTGAATCGGAACCATTGTAGCTTACTTTCTTTACTGGATTATAAAAATGGCCAATAAAAAGACAATTATCACTCTCAGAAATATCCGGCCAGTTCGCGTAGGCAAGAATTTTATCTCTCATAACCGTAATTGCATCAGCGGCATTTCCCCTTCCAGGGACGTTAGGAATTGACCATAACTATAAAAAACAATAATAACTAAAAAAATTTTTAGAATGTTTGCGTTTGATTTTTGTTTCATAAAGATATTCTCCGTAAGATAATGACAGAATGATTTTATAATTTTGGTCCAAATCTTGCTTAAAAACTAATATGATAATGAAAGCTCCCAACTAAGGAGGTTATATGGTAGCAATTCGATACGATAAAAGGTTTCTTTCAAATATTATTTATACTTTTTTTCTTATTTTGTTTCAGCTTTTGGCCCCTATTTATGCCCAATCTAGCACTGGCCAAGTTCAAATCGCCACTGGTATTTATGATAACTCAACTGGTTCTCCTTTAATAAAGTTGATTAGTTCATCTAAAAAAAGCATCGATATTATGATTTATCAAATGGATGATGATCAGGTGAGGACATCACTCAGGCAGGCGATAAAACGAGGAGTAAAAATTCGTGTAATTCAAGAGCCAACCCCTATCGGACATCCTTGTAAAATTTTTACGGCCTCTACATCTGATGATAGTGAAAACTGTCGTGACCAAAAAAAATTGGTAAAAGAAGTAAAGAAAAGTAGGGGTGCATACGTTCCTTTTAATAAAGCTGAATTATGTGGAGTAATAGGAAAATCATGCTATCAACACGGAAAAATTGTTCTTATAGATCGCTCATTTGCCATGATTAGCACAGGGAATTTTAATAGCACAAGTCTATGTGATTTATCACAAAAACCTGGAACTTGTAACAGAGACTATTCAGTAGTCAGTAATGACCAAGATACTGTACGTGCTATGGAAAATATTTTTGAAAAAGACTTATTAGGAAAAAGTTATAACTTAAAAAGTATTGTTACCTCGGCACTGGCAAAAAAAATAACTGTCAGCCCAATCTCTTTAGATGCAATTGTGCAATTTATTGGAACGGCAAAAAAATCCATTCAAATACAAAATCAGTATCTTCACGAACCAAACATCAACAATGCTTTAATTGCTGCCTCTCATAGAGGAGTGAAAGTAGAAATCACAGTTAGTAGTGTTTGTAGTTTCGGTTATCCACGTTCTTCTACTCAAGAATTAACTACAAATATTTTTACTGATTTTGATCACGCAAAAATTTCATCGCAAATGTTTACAAGAAAAATAAAAGTAGGTGGAAAACCAGGATATTTGCATGCCAAAGCAATTGTTGTAGATAAGAAACGAGCTTGGGTCGGATCAATGAATGGCTCTACTCTATCTGCTACTCGTAATCGTGAATTTGGAATATTTTTTGATAATTCAAAATGGGTTCATACTCTTTCAAGTATTATGAGTAGTGATCAAGATAATGAAAATGGAGAAAGTTGGGAAGATAGTTTAAGTTGTTTGCATGATAGATAAAAGTGTATTCTATTCTTTGGCCTTTTTAATTCCATAAATTACATTTTGTCTCTGATAATTTCTATAAGCGCACATTCTATCAGGATATGCAACGCTACTATATACATTTTTAAAATGAATATCTAAATTTTCTATTGGATCTAGTCCTAATTCAATTCTAGTTCTATTCCATTCACTTTGCGCCCATGAAGTGTAACAAGCATTATATATGTTTTTTCCCGTTGTCATATTAAATGGCAGGGATAAAAGTATTGCACAAATTTCACCCTGCTTATCACAATATTCTCTGTTACTTCCATTTCCGGTTCCCTTTCCACTTAGACATTTCGTACGAATTTCACTAGTAGCAGTAGCTATTTTATTATTTAACACAGAAAATGATATAAAAATTTTTAAATTATCTCTGATTATTGCTTGAGCAGACTTTCTTTCTTTGATTGATTGATTATAATTAATAGTTTGAGATCCTTGTTCCTCTAATAAACTTAATATCATGTCTTTTTCTCTGAGAATCATCATCTCTTCTTCACTTGGAGTAAACAAACCAAGTTCCGTTCGAGCATTTAAATCTGATTTTAAAATTTCATTCATTCTGGCCATTAAAAATAATGTCCTATCAGTTGAAAATTTTAGTATGCTAGAAATGTTTATTATTCTATTTTTAGCAGTATCATCATTGTTATTTAAATTAAAAAGAATTTCATTCACCTTTTGCTTAGTTGAATAGGCCAATTGTAATTCTACTGGACATCCACTTTTCAAATCATTTTGTTTTAGATTTTTTAGTATCTTATTATTATATTTATAATTTTTAATTCCTATTTGGTATTTTTCTATATTTATTAATTCTTTTGCCGCCAAACAAATTTTTTCATTTCCATCATAGTGCAAATACTTTCTTAAAGTATCTATTGATTGATCCAAATATAAAGCAATATTAGATAATGCTTTTTCTGCAGTTATTTTATATGGAAATAATGGATTCTTGGCCTTACTTAATAAAACATCTGAATCTTTTATTCTTCTCTTGTTTAAATCATTATCAATATCAATATTAACCTTAGTAAAAATATAATCAATTCTATTAGAAACCACAGATAAAATTTTTGCTAAGGTAACACTATCAACTTCATCGCCACAACCATAATTATCCTTTATGTATTGTTTAAAGAGTGTTTCTGGCTGACAACTATTTGTTGAACACTCAGGAAATTTGCTAGGTAAATTATCAAAATTATCTCCATTAGAAGGGGTAATTAAAACAAAAGGAATGGTTGCTGACAAAAATCTTGCAGTAAAATATTTTTGCCCCCAGTTTGGTATACTTGGATCATTGCCGCTTCCCATTCTTTCACCAGGGAAATTTCCTCCCATTAATGCAGAAATTTCTTTTACTCCAGTAAAAATAATATTAAATTTCTCACCAGTTCCTTCAGAAAATGTTTCTTCCAAATTTTTATATTTTCCTACTATTTGATTTTGTATCATTTCAGCAGAATTTATTTTTGATAAAAGTTCATTTTGTTCTTCCGCCTCACTAGCAGATGATGGAGGAAGTCCTCTATTAATGGTTTTTATCCAATCTTGAACAACTGGTAGTGCTTTTGCTTCTATTTCAAAACCATTCCATAAATTTGAATTATCATAATTACCACCAGACTCAATCCTTTTCATAATTTTTTTAATAATATCTATTTCATCTTTTTTTTCACAATAAAAATTTCCTTGCATTTCAATCATGCAAATAAATGAATGGTATATTAATTGTTGATCTAATTTGTTTATATATTTTTCCCATTTATATTTAACAATATAGGAAACTAGATTTGATATTAATCCTCCAATAATATTACCCACACTTCCCCATATAGGATTAACTGTTGCAACTGAGGCCACTCCACCCGCTAAATTAACAACTCCCGAAATTACATTAGCGGCCAACTCGGGTTTAGACATGAAACATTCATCTAATAGTGCAGTATTTTCTACTACCTTTCCTATTTCAGTTGTTAAATCCTCTACACTGTATTGAAGTATCTCATCTTGAGTGCTGGTTTTATCTAATTTCACTTGTGCTTTAGTAACAATTTGATTGGTTTTGGCCTCTAATAATTTTTCCATCCAATATGCTTTTTCATCATTGGTAGTAGCAGAATCATAAGTCATTTGATACTGCTCAATCTGGGCATTATACCCAATAAGGGCCTGTTCATAATTCTTAACTTTTAAATAGAGGGAAAAATACTTACTTGCTTTAGTCAGTGAATCAATTGATCTATCTGCAATTTTGCATGTTTCTTTTTCTTTTAAAACTTCTAAGGTTTGAATCAAAGATTCAGTTTGTTGTAGAGCATAGGATGTATTACTTCCAACAAACGAACAGCTTCCTGAGTAAGCAAACGTATTCTGTATTGTTATAAAAAGAAAAATTACTAATGAATAAAATGAACAAAAAGTATTATAAGAAACATTTTTAATAAACGTTTTCATACAGTTTAGAGCTCCTATAATTTTTTTATTTTGTTTTTAATATTAATAATTTTACAACATTACTTCTTTTGAAAGAAGCAAGATAATCAGTTTAAATGATTAAATTATTAAGAAATGTTTTTTTTAACTTGTTAATATCTATTTCACTTCCATTTTCACTTTCTATTTCACTTCCATTTTCACTTTCACTTTCACTTTTAGCTTTAATATTTAATATTTCTTGTAATGAAATCATTACCTCACTCGAATAACCACAGGGGTTAATACCTGTAAAGGCCAAAGGATCGTTATATAAATTAATTGCCATTCCATGATAAGTTGTCCAACGTTTTACAGCTACTCCAATAGAAGCAATTTTCTTGCTACCTATCCAAACACCAGTGGCCCTATCCTTACCATCGTTACCGACTGAAGTGATATTATATAAATTCTTAAGAGTATCACAAAGTGATTGTTCCAAATTTCTTACAAATTGAATTACATCTAAACCACAACTACTTCTCTTGAGATTTATAATTGGATAAATAATCAACTGTTTTGGTCCGTGATAAGTGGCCCTCCCTCCTCGACTAACATGAACAATCTCTCCTGCCCACCCATAAACATCCTCTGTTTGACTATTTTTTCCTAGAGTAACAACTGGCGGGTGAGAACAAAAAATTATTCTATTTAAATCTTCCTGCTTAGATATTTTTTCAACTAAGGTCAGTTGATACGAAAGTGCTTTTTGATATTCAATTAAACCTAAATCTTCAACAATAAAATCATTTTTTCTATCACTAGCATCCATTTCATTGACCATCTTACTAGCTCTCCATAATCATCTTGTGGGCCATATATGAACTTCTTACCAATGGACCAGCAACTACTGAGCGAAATGCAAATTCACTTGATAGTGCCCTATTTCTTAATTTTTCAAATTTTTTTTGGGAGACATATTCTTTAACTGGATAAGCATTTTTACTGGGACTCAAGTATTGACCTATAGTAAGAAAATCAACATTGGCATTTCGTAAATCTGCAAAGGCCTGATAGATCTCTTCTTCGCTTTCCCCCATACCAAGCATTAAACCTGACTTTGTATAAACTTTAAAACCATAACTGAAGGCCACCATTTTAAAATTTTTTAATAATTCAAGTGAAGTATCATAAGAGGCCCTCTGATCTCTTACTAATGGGGTGATTGAGCGCACTGTCTCAATATTGTGAGCAAATACATCGGGAACACTCTCTCCATTCCCATTCATGAACTGCACTATTGCTTTTCTTATTCCATTTACATTCCTATTTTCATCTCTTTTAATTCCTCCATCCCTAAAATCTTCCTTGAAATCCTCCCTAAAATCCGGAGTTAGAATTTCTATTTTTAAATTATTTGCCTTGAGTAAAGAAACTGCGTAAGCAAAAATCGCGGCCCCCCCGTCTACATAATCATCGCGAGTAACACTTGTTAAAACCACATATTTTAATTGCAACAACTTTATCGCTTCTACTAATTTTTCAACTTCATTTTTTTGGAATAACCAATCTTTTTTATCTGGAGTTCCATGCTCTACAGCGCAGAATCTACAATGTCTTGTGCAAACATTACCCAACAACATGAAAGTTGCAGTCTTATTATGCCAACACTCTCCAATATTAGGACATCGGGCCTCCTCACATACAGTGCATATTTTATATTTCATTATAATTTCTTTTGTATCCTGGTACTCTTTACTAATTGAGCTTCTTATTTTTGTCTTTAGCTTGGGATGTGATGTTTGTTCATTTTGAAGACTTATATTCATTAAAATTCCTTTTAATATTTTTATATTTTATTTTAATTAACCTAATTTTAAAAAGAGTTCAACAACACAGAGGGTATTTACATTATGAGCTAATATATTTAGGAAATATATTATAAGTATAATATATAAATAATAAATAAAAATTTTCTTTGTTTACTTTGTTTACTATGAGACGAAAAAGAAGACCCTACTACAACAATAGCACTAGCAACAATAATAGCAATAATAGCAGCGGAGCGAATCCAAATGCTTTAATAAGGCAAAACCAAAATCGTGGTTCAAACTCAAATCCAGCAAATGCCGATACAGGTGCAGGTACAAGTGCAGGTGCCGGCCCAAATATGAATATAAATGTAAATAAAAACAATCCTAAATATCAATTACAACAATTTGAAGAGCATTGTATTAGAATGGAAAAATTAAGAGATAGTTATTTAAAGCTTAGAAAACGTTTTTTTGAAAATTATCATAAATTTGATCAAGGGCAGAAAGACAAATCAGAACAAGAGATTTTTAATGCACTAAAAGGATTACGCCGCTTTGAAGATTTCGTGACCAAACAATATAGGTATTTGAGCAAGAAAAATATAAGTACTTACGAGTTAGATACCTCTTACACTACTTTTTTAAAAAATCTTGAAGAGGCCCATAATAATTCTATTTCAAGTTCAAACTCAAACTCAAATTCAAATCCATCTCAGAATCAAAACATTAACCCGATAAGTTTTAATTTTAATGATCTTCATATGACACCTGAACAATTGAAAAAGGTTAGCTACAAAAATGATTGTGAAGAAAGTGTAGGAAACATTGAAGATTATCAAAAGCATAAAATTGAAAAAAAGATAAAATAAAAATATTTTGATTTTATTTTAACTTTAACCTTAACTTCCAACAAATCAAAAAGTTTTCAATTCACCTTTTAGGACAAGGTTCAAGAGATGCTTTTTATGAAGAATTGATTGAACCAACAACTCATAAATTATATTTTACGGAGGCCTTATGAAAAAAATTATTTTAATTGTCTTTTTATTTATGACTACCATGAATGCTTCGATTCAAGCACAGAGTGAATTCCGTGTGATTCCATTAGAAAATAATCATCCTTTTTTTCAAGGTGTTTTAAAAGTGGATGTTACGATCCCAGGTGGCGAAACCAATGGTTACGCTATAATTACGAAAGATAACGAGCGCTATGAACTCATTTTACCTGCAAATTTAAAAGGTAAAATTGATCACTTGGATGGATTGTATGTTGAGGTTCAAGGGGAAGTAGTAGATATCCAAGGAGTTGATACAGAGATAAGAAAGGCCATCAAAGTAGATTATTTTTCATTTTTAGAATAAAGGAGGAATTTAATACTGATGGCAATCATTTGTATCTCCTTTGTATCTTTCAGAGTATTTCCAATTTTTATTCTATCATAATTAATTTTTTTTATTCCTAATAAAATCTTCATCTACTTATAACACATCCTTAATATATACGTGTTTATATCTATGAAAAAGGTAGGAAAAAAAACATATGTTAGAAAATGTTTGTAATAATATATTTAAATAACATAAATAATATATTTATATACATTAACTTTAAATGAATTTGTATTCATAAGTAATAAAAAATAATGCGGAATTAAAATCAATGTAACTCTTTTATTTATTGTTTATTAATTAAAACCAATTAAGTTTATTCACTCTAATAGCATTATCACAGAAGAAAATGCTATCTTTTTAAATTTTTCAAAGGATGAACCATGAAGAAATTGATCTACGTTTTATTGTTAAATTTGTCTCTGGCCACTTTTTTTATTAACTTATGTTTAGCAGATGTTTCAGCTAATAGTGATAGCATATCTACAGATTCAAATAATTTCATGCCTTCTACTAGTAAATCTATTGTTGAAGAAAATAAATTAAATATTCCTGTTGGTGCAAAAAGTGTTTCTAAAATTACTAAGGAAATGTTTAATAATATTATTAATGAAATACAAAGAATTTATAATCCAATAATTAGTTCTAAAAATGCTCATTTAATAATAGAAAAAGATTGGGCCAATGGAACAGTAAATGCCTACGCAAATCGTTCAGGAAGAAATTGGTTAATACATATTTATGGGGGAATTGCTCGCCATCCAGCAATTACTGCAGATGGATTAGCAATAGTAGTATGTCATGAGCTTGGACACCATATTGCTGGCATTCCAAAGGTTGAAGCTTATAGTTGGGCCAGCAATGAAGGACAATCAGATTATTACTCTGTCCTGAAATGTTTTAGAAAATATGTGGCCAATGATAATAATGAAGCATTTGTAAAAAAATTAACTGTACCAGATTACGTAAGTACTCTCTGTTCAAGAAGTTTTGCTAACTTAGAAGACATTGCTATTTGTAAAAGAACATCTATGGCGGGCAAATCTGTTTCTGACTTATTTGCGTCCTTAAGATATTCTAATAAAACCAATTTCAATACTCCAGATCCAAAAATAATGGGAGCAACTTACAATGCACATCCAGCTCCTCAGTGCAGGCTTGATACTTACTTTGCGGGAGCTCTTTGTCCAGTATCTGATAACGAAGATGTAAGTGATTTTGATGTAACTAAAGGAACGTGTACAAAGAAAAATGGTTATACAAAAGGACTTCGCCCTAGATGCTGGTATAAACCAACTATTGAGTAACAAAAATTATTGAGTGGCAGCAGTATTTGATGAACTCATATTATTAGCAACATCCGTATCAGTACCTTTAACAGCGCCATCACGATTAGTATTGTTATCTTCTACTTGAGCATTATTAGGAACAACTTTTAGTCCTGCGGATTTCATAAACTCTTCTGGGCGCTGTAATTTCAATGCCAATCTTAAAACTTGATCTGTACTAGTCACTGGATAAATTTCTATATCAGATTTAATTTCATCTTCAATTTGATGTAAATCTTTTTTATTTTTCTCAGGAATGATTACAACTTTTAATCCAGCATATTTGGCCGCCAAAATCTTTTCTTTTAGGCCGCCAATTGGCAATACTCGCCCTCTCAAAGTAATCTCACCTGTCATTGCTACATCTTGCCTTACGGGAATATTTGCTATAGCGGATGTGAGGGCAGTTGCGAGAGTAATACCAGCGCTTGGCCCATCTTTTGGAGTTGCACCTTCTGGAATATGTACATGAATATCATTTTTATTATACCAATCATGATCAACGCCTAACTGAGAACCAATTGATCTAACATAACTAATAGCGGCCTTCACAGATTCTTGCATTACTTCACCCAATTTACCTGTGAATTGAATTTTTCCATTACCAGGAACTGTAAGCACTTCAATATTTAAAACCTCTCCGCCCACTGATGTCCACGCCAAACCATTGGCCAATCCAATTTGTGTTCCCGTCTCAACGTCAGTATGATCATATTTAATTGGACCTAAATACTTCTCAATAGTCTTTTCTGAAATTTGAAATTTCTTACCTTTTTCAGTTTTCTTAGTAACAACTTCCGTTGCAACTTTGCGTGACATTGTATTTATTAATCGCTCTAATTCACGCACACCCGCTTCTCTACAGTAATTACGAATGACCTTTAATGTGGCCTTATCATGAATCTTTAATCCATAATCAGTAAGTCCATTGGCCTCAATAGATTTTGAAATTAAGTAACGTTTTGCAATTTGTAATTTTTCAGATGGAGTGTATCCTGCAATTTGAATAATCTCCATACGATCTCTTAATGGCACAGGAATCGCACCCATATCATTGGCCGTCATCACAAAAATTATCTTAGATAAATCATAATCAACTTCAAGATAATGATCATTAAAATGTTTATTTTGTTCTGGATCTAATACCTCCAACATTGCTGATGCTGGATCACCTCTGAAATCACTACCCATTTTGTCGATTTCATCAAATAAGAGCACCGGATTTCCTTTTCCCACTTTTTTGAGTGCCTGAATTACCTTGCCAGGAAGTGCCCCTACATAAGTTCTTCTATGACCTCTAATCTCTGCCTCATCTCTAATACCACCAAGAGAAATTCTTACGAATTGGCGTCCCATGGAATCGGCCAGAGACCTTGCAATTGAAGTCTTTCCGACTCCTGGTGGGCCCACCAGACAAAGAATTGTACCTTTTCCCTCGTGTTTTAAAAGAGATTTGACTGCCAGATATTCGACAATCCTGTCTTTCACATCCATCAATCCAAAATGATCTCGTTCTAAGATCTCTCTAGCACGTTTAACATCATAATTATCTGTACTATAATCTTGCCATGGTAAATTTAACATCCAATCAACATAATTTCTAACTACTGCTGACTCTGCTGACATTGGAGACATGGATTTCAATTTTTTTATTTCTTTAGCGACTTTTTCTTTTGCTTCTTGAGACATCTTCTTTTCTACAAGACGCTCTTCCATTTCCATTATCTCACTCTTCTCATCTTTATTTCCCAGTTCTCTCTGAATAGCATTCATCTGCTCATTCAAATAATATTCCTTCTGGGATTTCTCCATCTGATTTTTCACGCGAGTACGAATTCGTCTCTCAACATTTATTATTTCAATCTCTGCTTGCATCTTCTCTAATAGCAATTGATAGCGTTTTTCAAGATTACTAGCATCTAGTATCTCCTGTTTTTCTGGAATCTTCATCATAAGATGGGCCACGATTACATCTGCCAAACGACCAGGATCATTTATTGCAGAAATGCTCATCAAAAGTTCAGGAGGAATTCTTTTATTTAATTTCACATATTGTTCAAAGACAGTTTTTACACTTCTAATAGAAGCTTCAAGATTTAATTGATCACCTATTTCATCAGGTAATTTCAAAACCTCAGCGGCATATCCATTTTCAGTGGTATAAAACTCCACCATGCGGGCACGATACTTACCCTCAATTAAAACCTTGATGGTATTATCAGGCAGTCGTAGCATCTGAACAATGCTAACAACTGTTCCTATCTCATATATATCTTCTTTATCTGGATTTAAAACACTTGGATCTTTTTGGGTTACTAAATATAACTCATTCCCGTGATGTGAGGCCTCTTCTAATGCGGTTATTGATTTTTCCCTTCCAACAAAAAGTGGCACAACCATATGAGGAAAAATAATCACATCTCGAAGTGGTAATAATGGGAAACGAGTTCCTTGTTCTACCTTCTTATCAGACATAGCACCTCCTGCGCTTTTTTATAGATAACTTGAATTTACAAAATTTACAAAATTTACAAATTCTATAAACATCTCCCGAAAATCTTTCATCCATATTTATCATTTTAAAAATCCATAAATGATTACAATTGGTTTAAAAATTCAATTTTAAATTTTAAATTTTAAATTTTAAATTTTAAATTTTAAATTTTAAATTAATATCTCGTATCTATAATTGTGACTTATAAACGAGGTGAGGTCAAAAAAAAAGGCCTGGTTAAATTTACCCTATTCGCTAGCGAGAAATAACAAATTTAGTTACTCAAGAAACAGTTGTAGTTTTTAAGAAACATTCTCGATGTTTTTAGTCTGACTCGTAGTAATTTTTCCGTCTTCTGTGGGGAGATTTGCAGTTATTGGAGTACTAATTTTTTTTCCTTCTAATAATGTTGGTCTACCTGTTCCTTTAATTGCGTCTTCTGTAACTATACATTTATTAATTTTATCATTAGAAGGAATTTCGTACATTACATCCAACATAGTTTGCTCGAGTATAGCTCTTAGTCCTCTAGCTCCTGTTTTCTTTTTAAGTGCAATTCGCGCTACTTCTCTTAAAGCATAATCTTCAAAAATTAATTCAATACCTTCCATTTCAAAAAGCTTCTTGTATTGTTTGGTAACCGCATTTTTTGGTTCGGTTAAGATCTTCATTAAGGAATTTTCATCCAATTCTTCCAGCATCGCTGTAACAGGAAGTCTACCAATAAACTCAGGAATCAAACCAAATTTGTATAGATCTTCAGGTTCAATCCCGCCTAATTTTTCTGTAATAGTTTTTTCAGCAATACTGCTACTTTGTGAACTATTTAAACCCATTGGTCTTTTTGAAACTCTTCTCTCAACTATTTTATCAAGACCTACAAATGCTCCAGCACAAATAAATAAAATATTTGTAGTATCTACTTGTAAAAATTCTTGATGAGGGTGTTTTCTGCCTCCTTTAGGAGGAACAGCTGCCACAGTTCCCTCAAGCATTTTTAATAATGCTTGTTGAACACCTTCGCCTGAAACATCTCGAGTAATGGACATATTTTCCGATTTTCTAGCAATCTTATCAATCTCATCAATATATACAATTCCTCTCTGAGCACGTTCAATATCGAAATCACAGTTTTGTAAAAGATTTAAGATGATATTCTCAACATCTTCACCCACATAACCTGCCTCAGTTAAGCAAGTTGCATCGGCAATAGTAAAAGGTACATTCAGAAATTTTGCAAGCGATTGAGCAATTAAAGTTTTTCCACTACCTGTTGGTCCGGCCAACATAATGTTAGATTTTTGTAGTTCAACCTCATCATTTCCGCCTACAACATTATTTTGATTATTTGGGCCTACCCTTTTTGGTTTAGGTTTGGAATATATACGTTTATAGTGATTGTGTACGGCCACCGAAATAATTTTTTTCGCCCTCTCTTGCCCAATAACATAATTATCTAAATGGGCCTTAATCTCCATAGGCCTGGGTACTCTTTCAACAGCAACTTTTGCAGAAGATTTTAAAGAGTCCTCATAGATAATATCATTACAGAGATCAATACACTCATCACATATATATGTGCCTGGACCTGCAATAAGTTTCTTAACCTCTTTCTGAGATTTACCACAAAAATTACAACTTAAAGTTCCATAACCACCTTTTGTTACCATATATATTCCTCATTTATCTTTCATCAATAATATCTTTATCTCTTACTATCTCTTACTATCTCTTACTTTTATCTTTTATTATGTTAAGTACTATTAATTATTTTGATAGTTAATAGTTAATAGTTAATTAATAGTTACTATATTTATCTCTTTTTCTCTATCAGAGAATCAATTAGACCAAAATTTATGGCCTCTTCAGGACATAAATAATTGTCACGATCAGTTGCTACTTCCACTTCCTCATAAGATTTTCCTGTATGACGAACCATTATTTCATTTAATTGTTTTTTTAAATCCTGAATCTCTTTTGCTTGAATTTGAATATCTGAACAACTTCCTCTGGCCCCACCTAATGGCTGATGTATCATTATTCTACTATGAGGCAATGAGTATCTATGTCCTTTATCACCTGCTTGCAATAGTAATGCGCCCATTGAGGCAGCAAGCCCGGTACAGTATGTGTAAACAGGTGGTGAAACTAATTGCATAATATCATAAATTCCGAGACCCGCATAAACACCACCTCCTGGACTATTTATATAAAAATGAATTGGTGCTTCTTTATCACTTTGTTCTAAAAACAACATCTGAGCTATAATCAGATTTGCAACAGTATCGTTAACCTCTGTACCCAAAAAAACAATCCTATCTATTAACAAACGTGAATAAATATCATACTGACGCTCACCTTTAGCAGTTTGTTCAACCACAATTGGATTTGGAATATATCCATTTATATTGCTACCATTAATGCTACTATTAATGCTACTAGTGATAATAGTATCGAGAGTACTATTAATAATTCCTTTTTCTTTGCTCATGAAATCTCCAATTAATTAATGATTGAATTAATAAATGAATTAATAATTTTATATTTTATTTATTTTCTTCAATCGTATTTCCTAAATAATAACTTAAGTATTTTTAATTATCAAAATTTACAAGCTTATTTGATAAATTAATTCCACTAAATATTTCAAAAAGATTATCAATGGAAAATTCTATCGCCTGTTCTGCATATGGGATCTTAGGTCCATCCAAGGAGTGTCCAATAACAGATTGTTCAGAATTTAAATTATTAAAATTCGATTGTTTTATGGTTATTGCTGACAATCGCATTAATTCGGCACTCTTTTCAAAAAATTGTGCCTCATTATTGCTGCTTAATAACTCTAATAAAACTGAATTTACCATTCTTATAACCCTTATCTGTGCTTCATTCAGTCCTTTTGTGTTTATTGAGAGATTGAGTATTCCACCTTGTGATGAATATTTTAACATGACCTCCCCCTTAGGATGTGTTCATTTATTTCAATGTAAAGTAAAGACAAAAATTTTACACCATTATCTTAATCATCTTAATCGTTATTTCATTTCAAATGGTGTACTCTATTTTCCCCTCTATCAGTAGATGCATGTTCCGCAAATTTATATATAAATTTAATAAAGTATTCCATCGCCTCAAAAGTTTGAGGAGTTTTATCAAATTCACAACCAAACTTTAAATAATTAATACCTTCAACATCAACATACTCTTTGCAATATTTAATACTTACCGCAATAGGTATATAAGATTTTTTAGTAAAATAAATTTTAAGATCAGCAGAAGTTCTTTTCTTTAAATTTTTATAAATCTCATGTCCGGTCATTGAATTGACATTTACAGCGATTTGAAAAAGACATCCTTTCTCTGAAATATCTACTAGCTCTATTGGGAGTGTATTGCCGCTTTCTTCATCCATATGAGTATAGACACCTAAGAAATTTTGAAATACCATTCTTTCAAATTCTCTTCTTCTTTGTTCAATAGTTTCATTACGTTTTTTTGTAAAATTAATTACTTCGTCTGTCATCTGTCAACCCCATATATATCGCGTTTATATCAAAGTACATATCGTCAATGGTTAACAGGACTTTAAACATTTATTTACATTTATTTACTTTTATTTACATTTATTTACATTTATTCACTTTTATTTATTTCTAAATTTTTTTTTCAAAATATGATTTCATAAAAGGTAAAAAACTCAATAATACCAGATATTCATAGTCAACTATTTTTACTTTCATTAAAACTCTCCTAAAAAATTAATTAATATTGCACTATTTGATTCGCGCATACTACTAACATAATCAAATGAAAGCTTTATTGGATATATATGGGCCAAAAGCAGTTCAGATTGATATCCACCACCAATTTCAGCATCATAGTCTCTTAATCTTGAATTATTTGGAGTTATAATAATCGAGTAATTTTTAGAGGGAAATTTTATATAATTAGCAAAAAGACGTATGGCCGATCTTCTAATTGAAAATGGAAATTTTTTATAATAATCACCATAATTTAATACCAACTTTCCTCCCACACCATACCGAAAGGCATGCAATGTATTTTTTCCAAAACCCAAAAAACTTCGAGTTATGGTAGGAATTAAATTAACACTTGAACCACTGCTACTGCTTCCTTGATCAATTAAAGAGTTACTGCTATCTTTTATTTTAGTAGCATAATTTAGTTTCCAACTATCACTATAATAGTAATTAAATTCCTGTTCTAAAATTTTCTCGTTCCCAAAATCATAAATAAACTCTTGAGAGATATTTGTTCTTTGATAGTGACTTTTCTTAAATAAATTAACTCTTCCTTTTTGATAGTCATTGATGTTTTCTAATTCTATGCCAAAATATCTATAGGGGGAAAAAGAGAGAGGAAACATAATTAATCTACTTATCTTTAAAAATTGATAAGAAGACAATGGATAAAAAGCATCCGAATGATAGATAGCACTTAAGGCCCCAATAAATCTCCAATGTTCCCATAAATATGCGGGATAAGAGAATCCAACTTCAAAATCATAGTAATTGCTATTTGCATTCCAATACCTGTCGGCCAATCTTCCATATCCGTGATAATTTTCGAATGTTGCAAACCAACTTATAGGGTATCTTGCATTTAAATAATTTATATAAAAATCATTTGTGGATAATGAATTTTTAAACTCTACAGAGATATTTAAAAAATTTCTCTGTAAGGGATCGTTATATTTACTACTTAATTTATGATATTTATCATTCCCATCGTTAGCAGTAGAAAATCTATAATCCCAAGTAGACATTCTTAAACTTGTAAATGAATTGTATGATTCTTCTTTTAAATTTGAATTAATGGTCGAAACTATAACTTCCTTTTTTGGTTCGTTTTTTGATTCGTTTTTTGGCCAGTCTTTTTTAATATCAAACTGATAAAAAGTAGGAAGCTCTTCTTTTAACTGTTCTGGCATTTTTACAATTTTATATTTGTAAGCAGATGAGGTTATTTCTGCAATTAATATTTGTTGTTGATTTATTTTTTTTGCATTATCAACTACATCAGAAGAAACAACTCTAAAAATCTTATTCATCTTACCATTGTAAACAAATAAAGATTCACCAAACTCTGTGGCGGCCACAAAATAAACATTATCTGAGTCTCTTTCATCACCTGTGCTTTCAACATCGACCATTTTAGAATAATGGCCCTTAAAAGAAGTTATTTTTTGCTGATTCTTATAGAGAACTCTGTTACTACCATCCTCTTGCTTAAAATAATATACATCTCCCTTATTATTCATTAATGCCATGGAATTGGTGGTACCTATAAATTTTTCATTTAAAAATAAATTATAATCTTCAAAGGATTTTAAAACATCAAAATATAACACTTTATCCTTGTTAAAATTTATATCAACAACATATTTAGAGCGAAATTCAGGAAGAAAACTCCGTCCCTCTCCCCAAAGACCATACACATACTCTGTGTTGGATAGTTTATTACTGGTTGCCGAATAATATTTACCATCAATATATTTAAATACTTTTCCTGCAGGTAAATCCACTTCAATTATTTTTTGCTGTAAGGTTTTTTTATCAATAATATTTAATTTTCGATAACTCTTCCCAGTCTCATCAGTTAAAAAGTATATAAAATATTGGTCAGCACTTATTGGATTACTAAACAATGATTTAGCAATGCTACTTTTAGTAGCACTATTTAACGTTGGGTCTATTGACTCGTCTTTTTTTTGACCTTTGGCCGCCTCTGTATATTTATTAATAAATTCATCTACTAAAGAATAAAAACTTTGGCCAAAATGTTCATCAAAAGTCTTATTTAAAATTAATGGAATAAAATAGTGTTTCCCCTGAGTTAAGAAAAATTTATTAACTTTTTCAACGCCAAACTTTTGCGCCAAAAATAGATTAAAGTAAGCACCAATTAAATATTTCTCCTCTGTAAAAGGAAATTCTAAATGATTATTTATAAGTTTTATAACATCAATTTTATCATCTTTTAAAAGTGCATAGAGCATGGCCCGTGTTTTTCCACTATAGAGACGTCCCCCATTTTCATGAATTGATTCATTTAATATTGCATTTCCTTCTATTAAAAATGTAGGAAGTATTGCATTTGGATAAACAAAAACGGGAATGGGAATTATGGGATAGAGGAAAAAAAAGTAATTACCAAATACACTCTTTGTAAATTGAGCAAGTCCTTGCTTCGCACTTAGTTGGTATAAGTGGGCCCCTTCATGCAAAATTAAACCCTTTACCCAAGATACCTCAGACATTTCCTCCAATAAAGAAACTCCTCCACTATAATATACATTTAAATGTTGTGGTATGACTGTTGCAAAAGCATTAGCAATTTGATTATTTTTAGAAGTAATTACAATAGTTGATCTTTCATCTAAGGAAAAACCAAAACTTTTTCTATAATATGTCTCAAAATATTTACTTAATGGATAAATTTTATTTAGTAGAAGTTCCTTCTGTTCTAAAGGAATTATATATTGAAAATCTGTCTCACCATCTCCTCCAGTTGTGTTGTATTTGAAATACTCCGTGCTATCTGCAGTTACAAAGTTACTATATATATTACTTTCAGCTCTCACATAACTAAAACTAACAATAATAATCATTATTACAATCATTAAAAAAAAGCTTAAAAGAAAATTTTTAAGTAAAAAAAACTTGTATGATAATTCAAACTGAATTATTTTGTATTTTTTCATATTATATTCACCTTATATTATTATTATCATCATTATTAACAATAGCATTAAGAGTATCATATGCCTACATTACAAGATCGGCCAACTCTAAAAGATTTTCAAAAATATGTTACTGAATTGGAAAACGAACGAGGCTTCGCCGAGCAAAATGCCTTAGATACTAGGAATATTAGTTGCTAAATTTGATATATCTGTGTCTTGTGGAATATGATATACATCTTTAGCATTTGTACTTTTTATAATATTTACCATTGATTTAAAAAATTCTGTATTTTCTACATCTCCATATTCAAAATAAAAGGGTTTTTTATTTTTTTCTAACGAACTTACACCTTTTACCTTTACTATAACGTGAGTATATTTATGCATATCTTTTTCAGGTAGCATTGAGGAAATAAGTCCATGACCTATTAATTGATATCCAATCGAGGACTTTAATTTTTGAAATTGTTTTACCTTTTTTTCTGTTGTGGTTTTAGCAGAAAAGACATCACATAATTCATCAGAATTAAAATCAATACCTAATTCCAAAATTTTTTTCTTAGGATTGTTCTTGAAATATTCATCAACTTTATTCTGTATTTCAGTACAACTTAATTTAGATAGATATTTAAATGCATTCTCATTTAAAAGAACTTGAAAAACTAAATTAGTATTTTTTTGAGTTTCTGTTATTTTTGTCGTATCAGAACCCATAAGAGCTTTTAATTCCTTTTCTAATTGTTCCCAAACAATAGGCGAAACATTTCTTTTTATATGAGAGAGAAACATATTCCATTCAAATTTTGCTAAATTTGAATCACTTCTATTAATCGATTTTGTTAGCGCAACTGGAATTCTTGTTTGCTGTTTTATGGCCTTGTTATCGTCTAATGCTTCTTTATCTTTAGTACCAAGCAAAGAGGTAGCAGGAATTATTAACATGTTATTTTGAGACCAACTTTCATTAAAAACATTAAAGATTGCAGAGCCCTTACCTTGCCAAGAATGACTTGCAGTCATAAATTTTTCCATTTCATCTTTCGGAGTAACATACGTGAGAATATGGCTTTCAGTTTTCCCAGAAAATGCCCCATCGGCCAAAATAATATTTGCTTGAACTCCAGCACTAGAACCTGTAAATTTATCACTACTTCTAAAAAGTTGCTCTATTCTTTTACCTTCAGCTCTTTTTTTAGATTCATCTGCTTGAACTATTTGTTGTGTTAAACTTAAATTACTGAGTAATTTTTTACTATCCTTATCTGTTATTTCACTTTTAACTGCACGACCTAATTCTTTAATAGTTTCTTTAATAGTATTTTTGGGCGACATTAGTTGTTTGAAAGCTTCTCGTACATCTTTATTCTTTTCATTTAAATCAAAGATATAATCAAATTCAAAAGCATTTCCTTTATGTCCCTCTAATTCTAATTGTAAAAGTTTAACTGATAAATCAGTACGTAAAAGTCCTGTTGTAATTCCATTAGAAATACTTCCTAGTGGTCCGGTGCCGGAACTTATTAAGGCCGAAGTAATAGCTCCATCCATTTTTTTTACATATGGAAGATCTAAAACTTTTAATGTAGGAGGAGTAACACAAACACTTGCTCCGGCCCCACATTTGCGCTCTAAAATCAATCTAACTCTAACCTTATCATTTTGTAAGCGCTGAACTTGAATTTGGAAATTTCCACTAACAAAAAGATTTCCTCCAATATTTACATTTACATATTGTAAAGGAATGGGAATTGAACCATCTAACATTAATTGAAGTTTTGTAGGCATAATCACTACATCGCCTGCTTTCATCTGCAATGCTTTTTCAGCAGTAATAGGTAAATTTTTTAGTTTAAAGGGAAGGCTCTTTGCTGCATCTTTTTTACTCTCAAAGTATTTAAAAGAATAAAACTCTGCATCTGGCCCTATATTAATATTAATTGGTAGTAATCCTGAAGGAGATGCTTTTAATCCCAATTTAGCTTTATCAATTCTTAAATAACGAGGTCTTTTTGTAAAACCCAATGTATTATAGCAATTGAAATCAGAATCTTTTTCAAGATCACGGTATTTTAATCCATAACCTAGGTCTAAAGAAGTATTTCCATTTAACAAGGGTATTCCTTGAGAAATATCTATATTAAAACTTTTAATACTCATTTTTTCTCTTAAATCATGAAAAAATTTTATAAAACTTGAGAAACAACTAGGAGTCTCTTCATCGCTATCATAATCTTTATCACTTTCATCTTCTAATTTATCTGCATCCACAACTATTGACTCAATATTTTCAACTTCAACTTCTTCTTCTTTTGTTTTTTCTTTTACTTTCTCTACTTTCTCTATTGTTATTGCTATTGCACTTTGATCTTTTTCGTTTTCACTAGCAAATAAAATATTATTATTTATTGTTACTGCAGCTAAACTCAATAAAAGTAGAAAAACAATTATCTTTAACAATGCTTTATTTATTTTTCGATGCTTATTCATTATCATTTACCCTTAATAATATTTTAGTAACTTAAATAATAGTAGTTATTAAAAATGATAATCTTCAGCTATCTCCTGACAAAGATAAATATTTGCTCTCCATTTACTTAAAAGATTTTTTATTTATAACTCTTTAGAATTTATATAAATAAAATTAAATAAAATTTTATTTAATTTAATTTTATTATTATTTTTTTTATTTATATGGCCTAAATGTTTGGCAATAAGCGAGCAATAAGCGAGCTGAGTGAATTGCTAGATAAGCATTGTTTCAAACCCATGATAGATTTAATTAATTCCATTAATCCAATTAATTAAATTCTTCTTCTCTATCTAAATTATCTAAATATTTCTCACCTAGTTTTTCAACAATGTAGCCTACAGCATAAGGTACTGAATATGCTCTTCTGGCAGTTCGATTATAATCATGAATAAACCCTAATTTGTGACACCATTCATGTACAAAATTTCCAGCAATCTGAGCAGGATTATAGTGATCATAAAATTTTGCATTAACATAAATTTTGTTAATATTTGGATAGGTATAACCAACAGTACTAGTAAATTTTTTATAGTAGCTGCTAACAACTAAATCCATTTGATAATTTAATCCACTAATTAAAACCTCTTCTCCAGAAATAATTTTCTCATAAATCTCTTCATTTGTTAGATCCTCATTATTGGCAAATTGTTTTTCATTGTTATATGTGAAGTTTATAAGTTGTTCTTTAAACTCTTTTGAATTTAAAACCTGCTGAATAATTTCAGCTGCCTTAAATGCCTTCCTCTCGCGAATAGGTGTAAAATTTGTCAAGGTAAGTGCCACTTCAAAATATGGAATTTCAAAAAAAAATGCCATCTTATTTTGAAACATTGATTTTTGATTATCCTCAACTGCTTGTTCAAGAATATTTTTTTCATATTCTGTTAATGGTTGATAAATTTCTATTTGACCATCTTGATTATTATCAGCTGCAACTGATAATAAAGGAATTATTAAACAAACACCTAAAGCATTTACTACATAGGCAAAAAATAAGAAAAATTTTCGTTTTAAATTTAACATATTTTCATTCCCTTCTGAAAAAGAATTAGTCCTTTTTAAATTTAGTCTAAAAAAATCATTAAAAACCAGTCGGTAATTTTTAAAACTATAATTACTTATATCAGATAAATATTATTAAATTAATTTGTTAAACAATTTTCATTTTTTTAATGTAGAAACCTCCCTCTTTGACATATAATAAATATAAAGTAGCTTAAATAAATATCCCTTAAGGATTAGTACCACATGAATTTCTGTGAAAAATTTGCAAATGATTCACAAGAGGAATTATTTCAGGAGTTTGTAGATGAATCAATAGAATTTATCTCTGATATTACTAAATCATTTGTAGAATTAGAAACAGCGACAGACAATAAAGAGATCATTACTAATATTTTTCGTTTAATCCATTCCATTAAAGGCAGCTGTTCTTTTTTTGGGTTTTTATGTATTAAATCGCTTTGTCATAAAATAGAAAATATACTTGACCGTTTTCGCAATAATTTATTAGATATTAATCGTCAGGTAATAACTGATCTATTAAATGCAGTTGATTTACTAAAAGAGGCATTGGTTAATGTAAAAAATAATAATGATGAGATCTCAGATGGTCAAAAATGGGAAAAATTACTATCTGCTCTCGATCAATATATTATTAAAAACATTGATTCTACCAATGAAAATTGGAAAAGAGTGTTTAGTCTTGTTAGCGATATTAAATCTAAAATTGATAACACATCTGAATTTTCATCAACATCATCTGCTTTACAGGAACTGACATCACTTCTTATAAATGTTGCTCCGAAACCTGAACACCTTACTACTCTTTCATCTGATACAAAAACAGAAATCGTTTCTTCTTCAACGCAAATATCATTTTCAAAAAATGTTTTAGAATTTAAAAACTATATAAGTCAAGATTATGGCGAAATCAAAAAGATAAATGAGAAAGAGTTTTTTACAAAAATTCAAACATATCTAAAATTATTAATAGATGAAACTATTTCTGCTGAAGGAAAAGATATTGTAAATGAATCCTTAGATAACTTTAAAGTACTTTTTGATCTAACAGGTATAGATGAAACGATTGTCGCTATTTTAAAACAAACTCTTAATTCATTAATCGATAAAAAATTATTAAAAAATGAAGTTGCTGCTGCT
>JADGAM010000054.1 GCA_015232015.1 Oligoflexia bacterium
CTGTGATTGGAACTGGAGAGCTAATAGATGTACAAGAGACCGTTTTGGATATTAATTAAACCCAAGTACATTATTTTTATTCTATTTTAATTTTAATATCAGCAATTACGCTTTACCTATAATTATATAAAAATAAAAACATTATAATTTATTATAGAAAAGCGTAATTGCAATATCCTATTTCCGAGAGTAGGCCTTTATAAGCGCACTACCAGCACACCTTAACGTTGCATAATAGTGAGGTTAATCCGAACTATTATTTTTTTGTCTTCATAAATTCAAAATAAATATTATATATAGATTTGCAACTACTTACCCCCTTAGTGAGTGAATAGTTACGTTAATTTTTAACGAACAAAGGAGTTTGCTTGAAAAAGAAAAAGATTACTTTTGTATTTCCAATTTTATTTTTTTCTCCTCTATTTCTAACATTATTCCTGATATCAATATTTCCCAGCATTTCTTTGGCAGATTCCGATGAGACATCGTTTTTTCTAGAAGATGTAACGACAAATATCTCCGGAAAAAATATTTCAAATGATACTTTATCCTCCAATACCAAAACAACTTCCAAAGTCAGTGATATAGCTCTCCCGGATATGAATCTCTATCAAAGCGATAATAATGATCAAAATAGATTGAATTATTATAGAGATGCTAAGGAAAAACTCAAAAAAAATATACATATAAATATTGATCTACCGTCCATAAATATCTGGAATGGACTTTTTTTGGATTTTGGTGCCGGATATTCAGTCACTCGCTACCAAAATCACGGTTCGAGACATATCAGTGACACTGCAAATCCTTATGTCTATCTAAGAGGAGATCATCTAAAACTCGGCATTGGTCTTTTTCCTGGAGATTTTCTTGGAACATTACCTGTCTCCATAAGAATCAATCAACAAGCAGAAATTTTTTATTATCGCTACTACAATGATCGTGCGAGTGCCGTGAAAGCAGTTCCTTTCAAAATTAGTAGTATACCTCTTAATGCTGAACGGGCCCGCAAAATGGGAGAGCATGAGCTTATTATTTTTCCTACTCAACTCAATTTATTAGTGAATGCAAGGATTCCCTTACCTCTTGAATTTGTCAATCTTGCTTTTGGAGGGTTTTACCTCCTTAATGGACAATATGATGTTGAGATTCTTCGACTTCCTCATGAAAAAATAAGAGTTCGTATGAGTTTAAAAAAATTACAGCAAGTAGGTGCAAACCTTAGCATAGGGCCTTCTATTTCATCTCTTATTGCCATTCCATCAATTTCCAACTTTGTAAATGAAGTTACTAATTTTGTTAATGGCAGGATTGTTCCCGCACTAGGTACAACCATAGGAAATTATCTCGTATCACTTGAAGACAAATTTTTGGCCGATGAAATTCCCTTAAATATGATCGATATCTCATTTGTTCATCAAATGGGAAATATATTTACCATTGATTATGTTTTTGATCTAAGTGACCCTCAAGCAAGCGAGGCCTATGATCAATTATTTCATCATAAAAGAAGTATTAAAAATTCATTGATCAAATATACTCATTGGAAAGATCAACTTTTAGTAAATAAACTAGTGTCCGATGCCACTTTGGCGGAGAAGATCGCCAGCGAGGATATTGATAAAGCAAATAAGAGAGTTCTGAGGGTGGCATATGGGCAAGATAAATTCCAAAGAAATAGTGGAAGGCTTACAACAAGTATTGGTCTAGCAACAGCGACTGCGGGGTTAGCTTGTGCTGACCATAAATTTAAATACACCGCTAGTGACGGCGAAAAAAAACAGATGCGACTTTCAGCATCTTCTTGGTCAGTGAACGGAAGTGCATTATTCGGACTAAGCAAGCTTCAAGTTCTTCAAAATAATTTTGCGCTCTTTTCCCTTGATGAAAACCAATCTATTAATGGCCTATCTGCTGTTGGAAGTTCATATTTTCGAAATGAATCTCATTTACGCCCTAGTGAGTGGAGTAAACTTAAAAAACATTTCCAAAGAAATATACCAGCTATTATTTATAAACAAATGGATTTAGCAAATAGATTAGAAAATCAAGAAGAATGGAACAAAAACAAAATTAAAAAAGATATTCTTGTATTTATGCAAGTTCTTTTTACTCAAAAGGCAAACTATCTTCTCTCCACTCTATCCTACTCTGATTGGAAAAGAAACGTAGATAGTTATTTACAAAATAATCCAAAACGGTCTCTTGTACATCTATTAGCTCTCCAGTTCCAATCACAGCCAGGAGTTCTTTCACAACGACGAGGATTGCTGATGAAATTACATCTTGCTCTAAAACCTCTCATTTCACATGATCTAGAGAAATAATCCCAGCGGCAAGCGCGTGTGCTCACACATTGAAAATAATTTAAGCGATGGCAACGATAGAATGGACGAAATATGTTTACGTCTACTAGATTGGAAGTTTCTAGAGAATCAACAGAATCAACACCTTCATTTTCATAATTTATAGTGTCTGGTGTTTGAGCAAAAATAGAGAAAGAAAGTAACATCATTAATGACATAAGAAGAAATTTTTTCATTTAGAACCTCCTTTAGAAAGTAATGAAAGTTATCAGGGGGTAAACAAAATAATACATAATAAAATTTATGTCAATATAAAATTTTTTATAGATAGTTTTATTCTAAGAGACCATTAAATGTCCTTATTATTATTATTATTGCTATTGTTAAAATAATTCTTGATCAATATTATTTTTAATCCAATTTTAAAATGCCTGCGAAATATGGGTTAAAATTTATATGGTCTAAATTTATTTTATATAGTAGTTAAAAAGGATTAACGTAGTAACAGTGACTTCGAATGCATTAGTCGGTTTTTATTCCAATCGGCCCTTTGAATAAAGGCCTTCTCCCCTTCCAAGCTATTTACTATTTCAAAGTTTTCACCTTCTCTAAAATTGTTACCTGAATTAGCAGAGGAAGAGGCAGTGTATTTGATAACATACATGGTTTGAATCGATTGATGATCAAAATCACGCCAATATTGTCTATCCTTAACTCCTATGTATTGGTGATTTTCTAAAGCGCGAACAACATCCTCGCCATTAAAAGAGTTAGCTCTCTCTACCGCTCCTTTGTATTCATGCAGACTATTGTAGCTGGAGGCCGCTACTAGAGTTGGATAGTGAAAAAAACGCTTTAAATACTTTTCTACAAAAGAGATTCCCCGAGAATAATTGTATTGATAGGGTACTTTCCAATGCCATAAGGCCGCACCGACAACTCCTTCCATCGCCTTAACGCCAGCATCTTCGGCCATCTTAGAGGTAAGACCAGTGATAACCACTTGCATTTTACCTTTCAATTTTCGTTTCTCGATTAATTTAACCATTTCCACCATCTGATCTCCATATAGTGAAAGTATCAATACCTGTGCTTGAGATTTTTCAGCATTGTCCAACGCTTCTAGGTAATCATCCTCAACGGCAAAAGGGAAGGGAATTAGACTTCCGCCATGTTTATTCTTATCAGTAGTATTGGTAAAACGGCGAAATACTTCTTCCGAGCTATAACCCCACAAATAGGAGGCAGTTATGTAATAATAATTTTCACCAACAAAATGAGTATTTAAATAAGCACTTAACACCGCCCCAGCGGCATAGACATCATGACTTTCTCTAAAAATATATTTGCGACCCTCTTCTCCCGTAACCGAAGAGGCCGAACCAAAAATTGTTATCATCGGAATTTTTTGTTGATTGGCCACCTTTGCCTGCGCGACTATTATTGAACTTGCTTCTCCAGTAATTATGGCCTTAACTTTATGTTCTTTCGATAGTAACTCAATATTTTTTACTGCTAGCATATGTGAAGATTTACTGTCAGTTATTACTAACTCCAACTTTTTACCCAAAATTCCGCCACTCTGATTAATCTCTTCTTGCGCTAGCAGGGCCCCCTCTCGTGCATCTGCACCCAGTGATTTGTACGGTCCTTCGCTGGGAGCATTCAATCCTACGTTGACAGCACTGGGAGCACTGGGAGCACTGGGATGATTGCTTGGAGCTGTAACCAGAACATTAGAAGAGCAGGAAAAATTGAAGGTGCAAAAAAATATGTTCACCAATACCAATAAAGAACTTAAAGAACTTAAAGAACTTAAAGAACTTAAAGAACTGGACAAAAGCAACAAATGTTTATTATTAATCTTATTGTGTCTCATGGGCATACGGCCTCCGAAAAAAACTGAAATTTCTAATACATATAAAATCATAAAATCATAAAATCATAAAACGTATCGAACACTCACGGGATTGGGAGAAGCTTTTTAATTGTTTCGGCATTTTCCACGATCTTAGCAATCGCTCGTCCCGTCAGAATAAGCCCTTTAGTGGCCATTCCCAGTTTTTGCCGAAAGGGATCGTCATCTTCGGTAAACTTTTTTCTGTCTTGCTCATTCATATTCTCTCTATAGGCATTACGATAGTGATCGTTATCTACATATTTTTTAAATGATTGCATAGTGGTAGCGATCTCATGTGGATTGGCCCTTCTTTTACCCATCTCCTTAGTAACGGCCTTTTCTAATTTTTTTAAGGCCTCTGCTTTTATCTTTTCATCTTTATTTTTGGTACTATCCCAATAATCTAAAATAAAAGTGTTGATATTTTTGATATTATCGGAACGCTTTTCAAAACGATCCATAGTAGAATACATCTCTTGTAATATATCCTCTTTAAGATTCCAGGATTCTCTTAGCGCCTTTTCATGTGCAAACTTAGCTCTCAATTTTTTTAAATGTGATGCATTTTCAAAATCTTTCTTCTGCTTATCACGAAGTGGTTCTAGGGCCGTATCAATACCTCCCCACAGAGTGCTGCTCTTATAGTGATTGACCAAATTAAAAAAAGATTTCATGGCCTTTGTTGCTGCTTTTTCGACATCCTGAGGGTTTGTAATTTTGTCACTATATTGAGTAAGCATATTGATAATATCCATCGATACATTGCTGCTCAATTTATGGAGCTCTTTTTGTCGCGTATCACTCTCATTCTTGAAATCTTTTTCTATCTTAGCTTGGGCCGCAAAGAAACCTAACAGCAGGTCATTTGTAATTAGACTTTTTTCTTTGTCATCTTTAATTGCTGTTAAGTTAAGTGCTTCGATGAATTCACTATGTAGTTTTGTCCTCTCTTTTGACGTCTGCGCTTGCTTCGCGGCCCTCAGATTGAGCGCATGTGTAACTGCCGCATTGCGAATTTTATTTTTCGTTTTCTCCCTATCGGGGTTATGCTTTGGTTCTGCTTCTTTTTTTCTTTTTATTAAACTTGCCACTTCAGACATATCTCCCATATCTAGGGCCCTCGTCTCGGCCCGTAAGGTCTCAAGCGCCCTATCTAAAAGAGGGCGTTCAGGATAATGATTTTCATATAGATTAATATTTTCCTGTAATATACCCACGGCATCTCTAATATTTTTCTCGTTTAGTGGTTTATCATTTGTACGCAAAAGTCTCATATTTTCCGACATCTTCTCTATAGCGATATTTTTAGCAACCACATCATCACTACCACTAGCTTTAGCATTAAAGTACGCTAATATTGCGTGATTAGCGTACTTAAGCTTTATATTTTTTATTCTTTCCTTACTAATACTAGTAATGCCATTAAGTTCCATCAAGTGCATGGCCTCTTCTAATGCTTCTAATTTCTCTCTTTTTTCTTTTTCGATCCTTTTTTCGATTTCTTTTGCTTCCGCCTCAAGAGCAGCAGCATATGCTTTGTTACGTTCTTCATGTTTGGCGGCCACACTGGAGGCCTCCTCTATTGCACTTTTTTCTACCTTTGCACGTTCCTCTTTTTCAAACTCAATATCTACTCCTCCCTTTTCTTTCTCCAAGTCGGATAGCTTGTTTTGATAATGTTTCTGGTAAACTTCATATTTTGAATTCGCTAGCTGTCCTATTATCTCGCGCATATCCTCTGTCTGTTTTTGAAGATAAATTCTTTTGTCTGCGAAAGTTCTATTTGACCACTTCTTTAGTTGCAGAAGCTTGTCTTCGGTGGGTTTTACCACTTTCTCCACTATTTTATATACGTCAAGAAAACTATTATAACTTTCTTCTTTTTTAGGATCCACCTTTTCTAAAAGATCACTAACCAATTCGAGAACAGGTGAGTCCTTTCCTCCAGACTTAATTTTGTTCAGATTGACAGTTCTTTCTTCAATTGCAACAGCATTTTCTGTGGCCTTTTCCTTTGCACGTTTCTGGGAAAGCACAAGCGCCGCTCTTGTAATATTACTTCTTTCTTCCTCATCTCTTAACCGCTCCTGCAACTTTTTCAATTCTTTTTTGTAAAGTTCACTGTATTGTGGTTCTGTTAATCCTGCTATTATATCGATCAAAATCTTCTGCTTTTGCTTTAAATAATCTATTTTATCTGTGTCCGAAACCTCATCGCTCCATTTTTTTAGCTTGTCAACGCCACCTAATTTCTCCACCACGCCCTCAGTTACGGTGTACACTTGTTTGGCCTTGGCAAAGTTTACAAGATTTGTAGGATCCACCGTCTTTAAAACATCACGGGCCAATTCGAAAATTCGTTCCCCGTTTGTTCCACTGATTACCATATCCTTAAATTTACAATTCTCACTGGCCGTGCATCTATCCGCATTTACCTCTCTTATCTTTACCAATTCACTAGGAGTTTTCTCATAACATTTTTCTCCCTCCCTTCCGTATATGGGAGGAGCGATGTTTTTGCGACAATAAAATGGATCTACGTATTGCTTAAAAACTGATTTTTTTATTTCTTCTACCCTATCACGTAGATCGGCGGTATGTTTTCGCATTAGAATACTCCAATCTTTTACCCAAGTCTTACCATCCCATCCCTTAGGCGCAATACTTTCAATGTACTCTGCACACCTAGCAGTTCCAGTGCGAATATCCCACTTATAGTTGATTTTTTGACTATCTCCGTTCCCTTTATCTGCCAAACAATACTTATCATCTACAGGAGCATAAACTTGCACCAACGGTGGAAGATATGGATTACCTACTTTCCCCCCTTTTGTAAATTGCCCACAACTACCATCCGCACGCCACAGGTAAGTGAAAGCATTATCATCGCTCAAATTTAAACAGTTAGAGAGCGATACTGTTTGAACAAAATAATCGGCCTTATCAACGATTTCTAATAAGTCTTGTTCACTAAGTTTATTTGGATCTTGAAGGGTATCTTGGATAAGTGGTGGTATCTCAACTTTAGAAGAAAATAATCCCTGAAAAAACGCCAGCAGGCCGGTTTTAGGTTTCACTATTGGTAACTGATTCTTCGGTGTAGCTTTTTGTGGAACCGTAAATTCACCACACTGTCCGTTCGGAAGTAATGCGAACAACCTCCCTTTCTTACCTACCGCCCGACATAGATTAGCGGAGGTTTTTCCAATAGTTTCTGCTCCAATAACTTCGTAGCATTCTTTTTCTTTAAGAATGTAGCTGGAAATTTGTGGCTGTTTTAATGATAGACCTTCTCTTCTGCAAAAATCATTGGCCACCTTACCATCACTAATTTTTTTTTTCGGATCTTTTGCCTCCACCATGTAGCAATCACTGCCTGTTCCACTTTCTTTAGCTACCCATTTATAGGTTACACCCAACTCTTTTTGACAAAATGTTAAATCCACAGATTCATTCTGGGCCGAAGAAATCTCTTTACTGACCACCCTTTGACAAACTCCAGTTTTGTCGAACTCATATGTATCGACCTTGTCATCAGCAAAAATATCATATGATAAGGCCGAAAGTGCCAAAAGTACCGAGAGTACTAGAAACATCAAAAAAAACTGAAACAATTTTGTTTGGTATTTGAGCAAAATATCTGGCCCATCAAATCCATACGTTTTACTGAATCCGAGTATTATCATTATGCTTTCTCCTGATTTTTTTATTATCGTTTTATAAAACGATAATAAAAATATTTTACTGTCGATAACATATTCACTTATTATATAATAAATATAATTATATTTTAATGTTTAACTGTAGGTCACTAAATACTATTAAAAATTTTAGGATTTTCTATGCCTCTTTCTACGCTTCTTTCCGTGGTTCGCAGAATTGTTCCTTGTTTATTTCTTACTACTCTTTTATTAAGCAGTTGGTGTAATGATCTTTTCTCCAATGAAACGGATTTTTCGAAAAAAATTATTGAGAATGATAATCAAATACAGATTACCAATCCGACATTATTTAAAATAATACTTTCATACTACGAAGAGGTAAGCGATCCCTTACAAAACGCAGAGAGTGCTTTGTTTAAGTTAAATAATAAGTTGTTGTTGCATTTAAAAGAATTGAATATTTCCAATAATCTAACTAGTGAACAGGTGAGTTCGATAAGAGCTTTGTTAAGTTCTCTTCAAAAAAATTCATCTAATGCTAATGCCATTAACTATCAGGAGATCAATAAATTTATAGGCAATAATGAGAACAATCCACTCAAATCGGTGCTCTCCATTTCACCATATTCATATAGAGTGGATAATGAATCCCAAAAATGTTATCGCTACTTAAATGGCATCTGGCAAAGAAAAGTTCCGCTCAAGCACTGCCAAGTAAGCATTAGTGAACTCAGTAATAGTTTGTGAATATTTTTGTTGATTTCATTAGCTCGAAATGCGTTTTCTCTCAAAAAGTTGAAGCGGCCATTGGTTGCAAAATACTAAACATAATGTCTAAACTAGTAATGCCTGAAACAATAAGAATTTAATTTTCCAAAATTTATTTTTTTAGGGAGATCATTTTCAAAAATGTTATTCATGCAACAAAGCTATTAAACAGCAAATAAGAGCTTGATAACAAGGCCGTCATGATTAATGATTCATGATTTTTTTAATGGAATAATGAAATAGGCAATAAAGTATAAAAGTAAACCAGAACCAGCAAATATTATTAATGAAAGAAAGATAACTCTTATAATTACGGGATCAATATCTAAATACTCTCCAACACCACCACATATACCAAAAAATACTCTGTTAGTAGGAGATCTTGTTAGATGTTTAACTTTTTCTGGTTGCTCTTGATAAGATATTTTATGATTATTTTCATTGGTAAGTCCTTCAATCTCGTTAGTATATTTTCTTCTGGGTATTAAGATCCATGCAACGATATAGACAATTAAACTACCACCGCCCATAAAAAAGAAAGCAATAAACAATAAGCGAAGTAATAATGGATTGATGTTTAATACTTCAGCAATTCCAGCACACACTCCAGCTATAATGCGATCATGATCTGATAAATAAATTTTTTTTGAATTAGACATAAAAAATCCTTTACTTAATTTACCAACGGTAATTTAATTACCTATTTTTTATTCGCCAAGTTTGGCATATTTTAGAGAAAAATACAAATGCATAATTTTATGCAACGTTAGAGCTAATACTTCATACTATGAAAATAGTATGAAACTGAGTTAAAAAAATGTTACAAAAAATATTATTAAAAACTTGTTCATCATTTCATCATTATTTCATCATTAAAGAGGAGTTTATTTATGAGAAATTTAAAAATCAAAAACAAAATTTTATTTCTATCAAAGCTTACAATCTTATCTACATTTTTGGTTTGTAACTTAGCATTGGCATACAATTGTCCAAAAGTATTAGTTTTGGATGATACAAATGGTACAATTCAATGTAAAAAATCTGATATTGATCCTGGAATGTGGGCGTCAATTTGTCAATTTCCATATTATGTTGTTTGTACTGAAAATGAAAAGTGTTCACAAATATGTTCAGCATATAATGATCCTGCGAGTACCCCATCTTTCCTAGATTTATAATAAAATAATTTTTAATATGGTCCTTTTTGAACGACGATAAGATTTGTTGATTAGAGTAGAAAACTCAACAATTGTTAATCTCCGATAGATCCTCTCGACTTTTAGATTATAAATTTGCTGATCTTTTGTATATTATCTTTGTTTAAAAATTTAAATAACAGATGCAAATAGAATATTCTTTGGTTTATAATATCAATTACCGGTATTTCTATATCTAGTTTTATTTTTTTTATTTTTTCAAGGAGTATTTAAATGATTAGAACAAAAACATTATTTTTTCTTTCCTTTGCACTATTTTTTGTATCTGCAACTGCTTGGTCTCAAGTTGATATAAATGCAAAAGTTAAAAAAACAATGGAAGCATTAAAATCAAAAGCAACAAAATTAGGTGATGCAAAATTGGAAGGCGAAGAAACTATTGCTGGCAAAAAAGTTCCTGGTCTAATACTTGGTTCAACTAAAATGACTAAGAATTTTGGAATCGTTGATGAAATTAAAGTTGAACATGGTGGAACAGCTACTCTATTTGTAAAAAGCGGTAGTGAATATGTTAGAGTATCAACGAATGTTCAAAAAGATGATGGCTCTCGCGCAATTGGTACAATTTTAGATCCAAGCGGTAAGGCCATTGTTGAAATTAATAAAGGTGCTGCATTTTATGGTGTAGTTGATATTTTAGGTAAACCATACACAACTGGTTATGAACCATTAAAAGATGCTAAGGGTGAAGTTATTGGAATTTACTATGTAGGGTACTTAAAAGATTAATTAAAATATTTAATATTTCAAACCATTTCTTATTTAAGGCCTACTTACGATACCACCTTTAAATTTATTTTTTCTTGATCATCATCCGTGTACGTAGATTTGTGTCTTCCAATTAAGGAAATGCCTTCATCTAATGTGAATCTGCCAACCATGCCAGAGAGTATTCTTGATTGAGAAGTAAGATCTTCTGCTGCCTTTGCTGATTCCTCTGCCTCAGCAGAATTACGTTGAGTAATTTGACCTACCTGTTTCAACCCTATATTAGTTTGTGTTACTCCCTGGGCCTGTTCATTCGATGCTGCCGAGATTTCATTTACAAGTTGAGTGACTTCAGAGATGCCGACAACAATTTTATTCAATGCTTCGGCGGTTTCTTTTGCAATATTTGATCCTTGCTCCACTTTAGAATTAGAATCTTCTATCATCGCCGTGGTCTCTTTTGCGGCCTCTGCGCTTCTGGCAGCAAGGTTGCGAACTTCCTCGGCCACAACAGCAAACCCCTTACCATGTTTCCCGGCCCTGGCGGCCTCGACTGCTGCATTTAGCGCTAACAAATTTGTTTGAAAAGCAATTTCGTCGATAACTTTAATAATTTTAGAAATACTCTGACTAGATATTGTTATCTCTGACATTGCTTTCAACATGGTACCCATCTGAGCATTTCCTTTATCAGCATTATTTTTAACATCACTACTAACTGTTTTTGCTTTCATAGCATTTTCCGCATTGAAATTAATTTGACTACCTATTTCTGTCATGGCGTTAGTGATTTCCTCAAGAGAGGTGGCCTGTTGATTTGCACCTGTGTGTAGATTATTGCTTGTTTTAGATACTTTTTTGGAAGAGGATTCTACACTAGAAACAGTTTCTTTAACCTGACAAATTATTTCACTAAGTGAATCAACAGTTGAATTCATGGCCTTTTTAATATCATCATAATCTCCTCTATAATTGCCTATCATCTTAGTAGTAAAATTACCTTTAGAAAGTTCTCCAAGGACTGTACGTACTTCATTTATCGGACGTAACATTTCATCTAGAATTTTATTCACACCATTAATGATTTTGCGATAATCACCCTCAAAAGCATCATCGTTCAATCTCTTTTTTAAATTACCATCTGTTCCCGCTTGAACCATCTCTTCAAGTCCTCCATTCACTCGAGCAATAACATCAACCATCTTATTCATGGCCATTGTACAGTCAGCAATTTCACTTTTGTCATAAATTTCTAGTTTGCCTAAATTACCTTTGGCTATATTGTTAGCAAAAGTTGCCATTTGTCCTATAGGATCAGAGATACTTCTGGCCACATATAACCCACCTACTATAGCAAGTACTAAAACACTTAAAGCTACGATCAAAATGTACCAACCCATTTTCCTTATACCCGCATATATTTCACTGGTATTCATCTCGGCGATAAGACCCCAGGAAGCGCCAAACATCTCTATTGTTGAGTAAGCGCTCATTACACTTACACCCATATAATTTTTACTTTCTTCTATGTTTACTGAGGCCGAATCTGTTCTCCCTTCTGCGAAGATTTTATCTACTATTGGACTAGTTACTTTAAATTTCTCTGTATGGGAATTTGTGAAGGTGTATTTTTCGTTGTTATTTGCCTCGGCATTGTTAGTTCTAAGTAAGCGATCTGATCCAACTATGTAAACTTCTCCAGTTTGACCAAGACCTGCTTTAAACCCAGAAATTTCATTTATAACTCCCCAAGGAAGCTCTACAAAAACAACACCCATCAATTCTTTTAATTTATATCCATCTCTTTCATATTTGGAATGCATTGGAACCATAATAAAAGAGGCAGGCCGTTGTAATTCATTTATATAAGAAAGATCTAAAAATACTAATCCTTCGCCATTATCTTTAATACGTTTAAATGCTTTTGCAAATGAAGTATCTTTTAGTTGTCCTTCATATAAATTTTTTCCTAAGAAAGAATCCTGTTTAAATTGCAACATAATTGTACCACTAAGTTGTATAACACCAACATTTCTAACTGCTGCTTGTTTTAGAACTTCCTCAAAATAATCTTTTTTGCCCTCAACGAGTTTTACATAATAACTTGAATCTAAAGTAATATCTTTATTCCATTCAAGTCCTATTCCGTTGATTACACTCTCTATTGCTACAGAGGCATCTTGTAGAATTTTTGTATTTACTAAGGCATTAGTATTAGAGATCATCCGATCCATTAATGCTCTTAACTCCATTGTTTTACTTGCATGTATTGCTTGTAAATTATCCATTTTACTTTGCTTAAGTTCTTTTTGTGCGAGAAAGTAGCTAACAGATCCTAGTATTAAGAACCCAAGAAATGAGAGAGTTACAATGAAAAATATTATACGTGTTCCAAGTTTCAGATCAAGAATAAATTTAAAATAGATGTTTCTTCTGTTTTGATTTTCCATTTACATTCCTTTAGGTATGGTTTATGGGTTAAACTAAAAAACTAAAACTAGCATTTAGTATAATGACTACCAAAAACACATAAATTGGATGTGTATTACAACCATCAATAATTATAATAATAATATCGTCAAAAAAAAAAAAGAATATAGAAATATTTTTCTGTAAATATTTGTCTGTACTCTAATACCAATTTACTTATAGTTAGTAGTAAAGATCCAAATAGCACGATAATTTTATATCTAACTGATTTGCTTAAGTTTAAGAGGTAATTTTAAACCGACTTCAATCAACTTCCATCATAAAAAAACTTTCTTTAATATGTTTGCTAGTTCCTGCTGATGAATTCGTACAATTCCAGTCGCTGGCGAAGCTGCCGCCTCTCTGGACACTAGCTCAAGATCAGGAAGATATTGATTAAGAAGTAAATAACCGTAGGCCTCTGCATTTTTGGGCGCCTCTTGTACCCATAGCTTGCGCTCGACATTTGGATACTTTTTTAAAGTTGTTTGAATCGAAAGGGATGGAAAGGGATAGAGTTGTTCAATACGAATCAGAGCGACACTTTTGTTAGCAACTTTCTTTCGATACTCAAGAAGATCGTAATATATTTTGCCACTACAAAAAGCAATACTCTTAACAGCTTTTGTATCATAAGAGTGATCATAAGAATGATCTTCATATTGATCTCCAGAGGAATTTTCTACAAAGGCAGGGTCATCGATCAGAGGAAGAAATGAACCTTCACTAAAATCTCTAAGAGGAGAGAGACAGCGTGGGTGACGAAATAGTGATTTTGGTGAAAATAAAATTAATGGTTTTCGAATAGGCCATATTAGTTGGCGTCTTAAGAGGTGAAATAGGTTAGCGGGGGTAGTACAGTTAGCAATCACCATATTATCTTCAGCACATAGTTGTAAGAAGCGTTCAAGACGGGCGCTTGAATGCTCTGGCCCTTGCCCCTCATAGCCATGAGGTAAAAGTAAAACGAGTCCACTCATCTGCTGCCACTTAGTCTCGGCAGAAGCAATAAACTGATCGATGATGATTTGTGCACCATTGGCAAAATCACCAAACTGCGCTTCCCAAAGACATAGGGTATGAGGTGATACAAGAGAGTAACCATACTCATATCCCAATACTGCATACTCTGATAAAATAGAGTTATAAATTGAAATATTTTCTCCTTCTTCTAGTCGTCTAAAAATATTTACAAAGCTTTTAGTTCTTTGATCGTAGATATGAGCATGACGATGAGAAAAAGTTCCACGAATAGTGTCTTGGCCACAAAGACGAATGTGCTTTCCCTCTTTAAGAAGAGAAGCATATGCTAATAGCTCACCCATGGCCCAATCACACTCACCACGATCCCAAAGCTCATTTCGCTGTTGTAGAATTTTTTGTGCTTTAACAATCGCTTCAACTCCAGAGGGTAGAGCAGTAACAATCTCCTTCAGTGAATCTAATAATAAAGGAGAGATGGCGGTTGCAAATTTTTTTTCAAAATAGCTTGTTTCACTTTTGATAATCGTTTTCCATTCATGCTCTGGAGGTGAAGAAGCTCGATATTCTACTTTATTTTCTTTGACTAAATTAAGTCGATCTTGCAGTAGTTGACGAAAATCTTTTTCTAGCTGCCCAGCTAGTCTTTGATCCAACTCTTCGCCAGCAACCAATTTTTTTACATAAAGGGAACGTGGATCTGGATGAGAATTTATGATCTCATATAACTCAGGCTGAGTATATTTGGGTTCATCACCTTCGTTGTGACCGTGGCGACGATAGCAGAGCATATCAACAAAGATCTCCTCGCCAAAGTGCTGGCGAAACTCGCTGGCCAGTTCCACCGCAAATACCACTGCCTCGGCATCGTCACCATTAACATGAATTACTGGCACATCAATGACTTTGGCAATTCCAGTACAGTAGTGAGAGGAACGGGCCTCATCAAAATCTGTGGTGAAACCAATTTGATTATTTATTACAAAGTGAATGCAACCGCCAACGTAAAAACCTCTCAAACGGGCCATTTGAATACTCTCATAGACAACTCCTTGACCGGCGAGTGCGGCGTCTCCATGAATAAGTAGTGGCAGTACTAATTTGCGATTGCGCTGGTAAAAGCGATCACCAAGCGCGCGAGCAAAGCCTAGGACAGTTGGCCCCACTGCTTCGAGGTGAGATGGGTTTGGCATAAGTTTTAAGGTTAGTCCTTTTTCATTTTCATATTTGCTGGTATAGCCGAGGTGGTATTTTACATCTCCATTGCCCATGGTAGTTTCTGGATCGATCGAGCCCTCAAATTCCTTAAAGATAAACTCATAAGTTTTTCCTATTAAATTTGCTAAGATGTTTAAGCGCCCCCGATGGGCCATTCCTATCACCACCTCTCTCACTCCATACTCTAGGGCCTTTTGCATAATTGCATCTAGAGCTGGCAAAGTATTTTCTGCGCCTTCTAGGGAAAAGCGCTTTTGCCCTACAAATTTGCTATTTAAAAAATTTTCAAAGACTACTGCTTCGTTGAGTTTGCTGAGAATCTTTTTCTTTTTTTCTTCCGAAAAATTAATCTGGCGGTTTTCAAAACGATCGCGGAGCCAGCGGCGCATCTCCACTCGATGCATATGCATGCATTCTAGTCCAATATTTTGGCAATAGATTTCTTGTAGGCGTGCGATTATGTTACGAAGAGATGTTTTCCCCAGATTTAAAAAATTCCCAGCAAAAAATTCTCGATCAAGATCGGCCTCACTAAGATTATGTTCCTGTAGTGATAGCGCGGGATTGCAATCTTTTTGAGGTTTAATGGGGTTGGTCTTCGTTAAATAGTGCCCACGACTACGATAAGAATAAATCAATTTTAGCACCCAAAATTCCAGCTGGTCGATTGCCTTTTCATCTCTACTATCTGGAGAATCTGATAGATCTTTAAAGGTTTGTTGCCATTCTACAGAAAGATTTTCTGGAGAGGAGAGATAATCTTCATATAGTAATTCAAGGTATTGTGAATTATTTATTAATAGATAATTAAAATCATTTTTTTTCATCAAACACTCATCTCAATTCTAATGTTAGTATTAGTGTTAGTCTTAGTGTTAATAAAAGTAACATCAATACTCCTTCTGATTTAGAAATAAAACAAGCATTTTACATGTTTTGGTATTGCCAAGTTATAAAATCTTTAGCTTTTTAATTTTAATTTTTTTTGAGTACTTTTATATCTTAATCAATATTTTAATCACACATTTGCCAATTACCAATTATATGGGAAAGAGTAATGACATGAGAGTAGAACTTGTAGTTCCTAGCGTAGGTGAATCTATTACAGAGGTGCTGATCGCTTCTTGGTATAAGAAAGATGGCGATTTTGTCAATGAAGATGAAGACCTAGTTGAAGTTGAGTCTGATAAGGCCACGCAAACTCTTCCTGCTCCAGCATCCGGGAGACTAACTATTGTGGCCAAAGAAGGAACAACTCTGGCAATTGGGCAATTAATCGCTAGCATAGAAGAAAGAAAAGTTGAAAAAGTTGCAGCTCACCCTTCTCCAGCAACAGGTAAAATTTTACCAGAGAAAGAAATATCACCAGAAGTGGTGGCCAACAGTGGTAGTGGTAGTGGCAAAGATGGTCGCATTACTAAAGAAGAAGATGCACTCAAGGTCACCAGTTCAGATAGTTCAGATAAGCCGACGAAGACAACAAATGCAAGAAATGATGAGCGCTCCATTGAGCGTAGGCGTATGAGCTTGCTACGTAAAACTGTGGCCAAAAGATTGTTAGAAGTAAAAAACTCCACGGCCATGTTAACATCGTTTAACGAGGTTGATATGTCGGAGACAATTGCACTTCGCAAGCAGTTTAAAGAACGCTTTCAAGAAAAACATGGAGTTTCTTTAGGGTTTGTCTCACTCTTTACCAAGGCGACAACTAGGGCCTTACAAGAGATCCCGGAGATGAATGCACAGATAGACGCTGACACTGAAGAGATTATCTACCACAACTATGTAGATATGGCCATCGCTGTCTCCTCTTCTCGAGGGCTAGTGGTTCCAGTAGTTCGAGGTACAAATCACTTATCCCTTGCAGAGATTGAAAAGGAGATCGCTCGTTTGGCCACGAAAGCACACGAAGGAAAGCTGAATGTTGATGAGATGAGAGGTGGAACCTTTACTATTACTAATGGTGGAGTCTTTGGTTCTATGCTTTCCACACCTTTGCTCAATGCCCCTCAAGTTGGGATTCTAGGTATGCATAATATTGTGGATAGACCAGTTATAATAAATGGCCAAGTTGTGATTCGACCAATTATGTATGTGGCACTTTCTTATGATCATCGCCTTATCGATGGCAAAGAGGCAGTCACATTTTTAAAGCGAGTAAAGGAACTGATCGAAACACCTGCTCGCTTATTATTAGAAGTTTAGTTTACAACATTCCATCAAGGAGGTTTTTTATGTCAATCTCAATGTCAAAAGTTTCTTCATGCGAAGTTAGTGAGTGTGTTTATAACAGAGACAAAAAATGTCATACTTTGGCCATAACGGTAGGTAACACAACTTCCCCTTCATGCGATACTTATATGAAACATGAAAAGAAAGGAGGAGATTCTGATACTATTGGTGGCGTAGGTGCGTGCAAAACTGAGATTTGCCAATTTAATAAAAATTTTGAGTGTAGAGCAGAAAGTATTATTGTAGGGAAACAAAATAATAATCCTGAATGCAAAACTTTCAAAAAATAATTGTTCGTTTTGGACTGCTCGTTCAGTTATTTTTTACGGGACATAATCCCTCTGCAACCACACTACGTATTACCTCATAATGAATTGTTAATAAGGGGCGAAGAATCAAGAGTGTTATTATCGGAAGAAAAATGAGTGCCTCAACGAGTTTTTGAAAATGTTCTGTTAGGAATGGGAACTTAATAACTTCCCGATTTGAGCATCCAATCTTTAGGTCAGATTGAGCTGCTCCTTCCTCACAAAATCCTCGATTTACATTTAGTAAACCTGCGGTTTTGCTCGGTCGTCGCAACTCAATCTGACCTAAATCTTGGCGCTGAAACCGGGGGAAAGACAAGAGTTGGTTATTGAAAATATTGAGAAAAAGTTTTGTAAAAATCTTGATAATCCTCTTCAGATATAGAATTTTGTTTATCCTTATCTTTTCTCTCGATATCTAATATCTCTTTTATTCTGGTGATAACAACTTTATTGTCATTCGATGCACCCTTGGAGATTATATTCTCGATATCCTTTTTTAATTTTAAGTACTGTTGCTTCCCCACCAGCGCTTTTCTGCATTCTCCAAAATCAGAAAAATAAAAATCTTGAGTGATTTTATCATACATCACCTCATATTCTTCACAGGTAATTCCCTCTTTATAAGCAAGATATGTAAACTCAGCAGATGCTTTCAAAAATTTTTCTAACAATTCACTTTTTACTGTTTTGCTTTCTTTTTTTTCTGATAAAGACACATTTTTATTTAATAAATTTTCTGGACGTATTTGATCTGTTCTATTCTTAGCAATAAAATCTATATCTAATTTTTGTACATAAGAATATTCTCCTTTTCCAATAAAACGAGCAGGAAATTTTAGATTTAGCTTGTATTTACTTTCTGCATTTCGGCCGCTGAGTAGTAATTTGCAAGTAATATTTAGTTCACTATTTCCCATGCCAGTAACTATTAGTAGATTATTGGTTGGTTTTTCATCCTTTGAATTTATTACTTCAAATAAGATTTTATTTGCACCGTTAGCAAATTTTTTTCCTTTTTTAAAATCTGTATCATTAATTTTTTCAAAATTTTTCGAACAATCACCGAGTTCTTCATCACTGCTATCAGCAGCAGCTATATCTATAGTGAGTAAAGGGAAGGGACTGCACTTTTCCATTGTTAGACAAAAAACTGCATCTGAGCAAGCAGGAGGTGCTCCGGCATTTAACATGACCTCGCTTTGGACCTTTGATCCAAGCATAACGGTATCTTCTAAATCTTTCATTTTCTCCGCGTCCTTCACTGCTAAAGTACTAGCATTTTTTTCATCGGCGGCATAATTTTTTGAAAAGAAAGCTAGGAAAATATAAAGAATAGCTGACAGTACCCAACAACAGTTGTAAAGAAAGCTATTTTTGTTCATAAGTTCTCCTCTTTTGAAACTAAACTAATATGATGTTTTTATTTACTTACCTCTTGTATATCGTCTATATCGTCATTTTTAAGATATACCTTTACAGTATTCACCTATAGAAAAGGGTAGTGTGGTAGAAGTATGACTGAGTGTAAACACCTCAAAATCATGCTACCCTTAAAAAGTTAAAATGACAGAACCCTTTCTTTAACATACAGTGGTCGGATTAACACTATGTCGAGGGCAAATTTGACAATTTTGCCCTCGTTATTTGTTAAATCTATCCTCCGTTACTGTTTACAATAATCTGTGTTTGTCATAATCAATAGCATATGAATAAAACAAACATTTCAATATACGATTTTGTAGACTATCGATTTTTTCTCAAATATCACCTTTGCGAAAAGAAAAGGGAGAATCCCAGATGGAGTTATACTACTTGGTCCAAAGCGCTAAAATTTAGTGATAAATCCTCAATCGGGAAAATACTACAGGGTAGGAGGCATCCTGGAGAAAAAATAATTGGCAAATTGGTGACCTATTTTAGATTTTCAAATAAGGAAGAGCAATATTTTCGCAATCTGATTAAATTGAGCTTTGTTGCACGAATCGATTTTTTGAAAATGATCTCCCTAAAAAACTAAATTTTGAAAAATTAAATTCTTATTGTTTCAGGCATTCCTAGTTTAGACATGATGTTTAGTATTTTGCAACCAATGGCCGCTTCAACTTTTTGAGAGAAAACGCGTTTCGAGCGTAGACAGTTTCCTATAACTTTCTTGTATCTAAAAAAAGTATTTTCAACAAGACTCCTTCTTGTATATCCACTTTCTTTTTGCCAAAACCCTTTCCCTTTTGATTCTATTAGAAGAAGATGTTCATCTCTAATCGTAGGATCATCTTCAAAATTATTCGATAGAACTGCATCTTTACGAGGTGGAATAATCAATAATATCGATGGGTCAATGTTATTGGTGTTAACAGCATCGTAGGCCCCATCAGCAATAATTGCATCCACCTTCTCTTCAATTTTATTTACTAATAGAGGAAGAACTGTTTCATCTCCCACTGAATTAGATGTTAATTCCATTGATAAAATTTCTTTGGTTGCTTCATCAATAGCAATGTGTATCTTCTTCCAGCTACGTTTTTTGCTATCACCATACTTACTTTGGCACCATTCACCTGTTCCAGAAATTTTTAATCCGCTACTATCAACAATTATCTCCACTGGTTCTCCTGGTTTACGCTCTATCTGTTGCAGCTTTAGTCCATTTGAACGCCGTGAAAGTGTAGTGTGATCAGGAATCTTGATATCAATGTTCATCAACTTGCTAATTGATTCCAAAAAGCCTTCTGTTTGCCGAAGTCCCAATTTATAAACCAATCTCACTGTCAGTGCTGTCTCAATCGCCATATCGGAGTACAGTTGCTGACCACCTTTCTTCTTGCTGATTGCAAGAGGAGACCATGCAGAAATCGCATCGTCAGAAAACCAAATCGTTAAGCTGCCTCTGTTTTTAAGACCTTGCTCATATTCCTTCCAATTACTAATTTTATATTTTGTTTCCTCAAATTTATGGCGGCGATCATTCTTGAGTTTGTAAGGCATACTATCTTCCGGGTAATTTAGTTGAGTTGGTTACTATAAAATCATACCACATACCCGACCTGGACACTATACGGGAGCATCCATGCACCAAAGCTCAAACGATATATATTTGATTTTTTGATTGAATTAAGGTGCTACCAATAATAGTCGCCCACTACCAAATTTTATAACCTCTACTTAATATAGATTATACAGGCAACCCAACCAATTTCATTAATTCAAGTGCGTTGCTTTTTTTAATTATGCCATCTTTGATCTTATAATCAAAAAATAATTTTCCATCTTTAAAATTATCATTGAAATGAATATTCCTAATTGTATCACAATTCATATTTTCTTTTATTTCTGTTAAAGCTAAATCGTGAGTAGTAATAATGGTCAGCACATTATTTTTTAATAATTCTTTAATTAAGGCCATAACCCCTTGCTTTCTATCATGAGAATTAGTTCCATTAAATATTTCATCAAGTAATATCAAAGATGAAGAACTGACTTGAACCTTTTTATATATTTCAGATAAACGATTAATCTCAAAATAAAATTTTGAAATTCCTTTTGCAAGTGAATCTTCAAAACGAGTATTTGCTCCAATATCAAAAATAGAAAGGTAAAGAGATTGAGATTTAACAGGAGAGCCGATAAAAGATAAAATAGAATTTATACCAATAGTTCGAAGCAGAGTACTTTTTCCAGACATGTTAGAACCACTTACCATCAGTATACGATTAGATGAATCTAACTTGATATCATTACAAACAACTTCATTTTTATTTATTAAGGGATGTCCTAAATCTTGTGCATAAAAAGTCATTGAGGTATCTGTGATAGTTGGATAAGCGTATTCTGGATTTTCGAATGCAAAAGCAGCGATTGAATTTAATGCTTCAAGTTCAGCAAATGCATCTAACCAGTTTGTAATATGAGATGCATTTTGTTTTCTCCATCGCTCAATTGAAAAGGAAAGAATAATTTCTAACATTAAAAAAAAGGCAATGGCCGCAAATAATTGATTAGAGCATGAATCTAACCAAACCTTAATTGAATATAATTTTTTAATTTGTAACGAAGCAACTCTATTTTCTTGTTTAAAGGCACTTATTAAAGTTTTATTTTTCAATGATTGAAAATTTTTATTTTCATATAAGTATAATCCTTCTGATAAAGAATTTAGCTCTTTGGTGATTTTACTTAAAGGTCTAATAATAAGATTACATTTGCTCAAGAGAGTAATACGAATAACTTGCTCGATAATTAATAAAATAAAAAAGAATAAAATAAATATCTTGTTATATGGAGTAAAAAACAATGCTGTAGTCGTTGAAATAGATAATACTGTTAATATTATAGGAAAAATATTTTCCAAGAAAAAACCATTATAAATTGGTGGCATAGAAGACCAGGCGGCAAGTGATTTAGCGTTCAAGTTAGCATTAATGTTATAACTAACGAAATGTAACTGTTCTCGTAAATCTAATTCATTTGTAAGCTCTTTTATGGCCTTTTGCCTTTGTTGGATTTCATTTTTAGTTGGTTTATATTGTAAGTAATCAGCAAATTTTTGTTGGCCTAATTTAGTGTTACTTAGGCAAACTCTTTCAAATAAAGAACCTAATCCAAAAATATCTAAATCCTTAGCATAGAGATTGCTTTCCTCTACAAATTCTGCTCCCTGAAAACCTTTCCCTATCCATTGATGAGTAATTCTTTTTATAAGAAAATCGTAATAACTTATAAAAATTTTAAGTTTTTTTATTTTATTTGTTAATATTTCATGAATAACAAAAATGACTATAAATAATAAGAAAGGAATAATGGAAAAATTAATTGAGAAGAGCTTGTAGTAGCTTGATAAGAAAATAAAAAAAATAAATAAAAAAAATAATATGCGCTTACTTCTTGATAATAGTATTCTTGTATGATTTAACTTTGAAAGGCTGCTGTTATATTGTTTGTATTTACTGTAATAACCACTGCAACAATCATTGTTATTGGTATCAGAATTCATTTTTAATCCTGAAAAATTGTATATTGTATATTGAGAAAAAAACTTTAATCATTAATTATACATCTAAATAAATAACATTTATATCAAAAAAAAGTAAAAGCTTTTTTATTCTTTTTGTTCTTCGAGACTTTGGTGCATGAATCAATA
>JADGAM010000055.1 GCA_015232015.1 Oligoflexia bacterium
CTTATTTTCACTCTTTTGTGGGATTAGCAGCAGATGAAAAAACCAGTAATAAACATCAGCTAGAAGAGTTTTCTCGTCAAATAGCACGAGAATTTAAAACATCCTTTGCACGATATGATGATTGGAGTGATGCTCTTTGGGCCGTAGGTGAGCGTGTAAAATCTGGCAAAAGATTATTGCTGTTTGATGAAATATCTTGGATGGGTTCAAAAGATCCAACTTTCTTGGGAAAGGTTAAAAATTTTTGGGATCAACAATTAAAAGAAAACAATCAACTCATTTTTATCATTTGTGGTTCAGCGTCGGCATGGATTGAAAAAAATATCCTTAGCGCAAGTGGTTTTGTCGGAAGGGTCTCGTTTACTTTGAGTTTGGGTGAGTTGTCGTTGGCAGATTGTGCTGATTTCTGGCCCAAGAATATTTCCGCCTATGAAAAATTGAAAGTACTTTCTATTACTGGTGGGGTACCTAAATATTTGGAAGAAATAAATCCTAAGCTCAGTGCCGAGGAAAATATCAAAAGGTTATGTTTTAGCAAAGGGGGGTTTTTAGTTAATGAGTTTGAGCAAATTTTTTCCGATATTTTTTTAAGAAAGTCGGAGTACTATAAGAAAATTGTGAAGTCTCTAGCAAGTGGTGCAAAAGAAATAAACGAGATCACTTCGCAAGTGAAGGGACAACGATTGGGGCGGATTCCTGAGTATTTGTGGGAACTTGAGTTGGCGGGAATGATTACTAGAGATCACACTTTCAATATTAAAACAGGACGAGACTCTGAGTTAAGTAGATACCGATTGTCAGATAATTATTTAAGATTTTATTTAAAATATATAGAGAAAGACCTAAGCAAAATTAATCGCCGTGCATTCTCATATAAATCTATGTCTTCTTTTAGCGAGTGGAATACGATAATGGGGTTGCAGTTTGAAAATTTAATTTTGAATAATAGAAAACAAATCCAAGATTATCTGAACATCTCTTCCAGTGATATTATTTGTGATAATCCATTTTTTCAAAGAAAAACAACAAGAACGGTGGCCTGTCAGATTGATTACCTGATCCAGACTAAATTTGGGACTTTATATGTCTGTGAGATAAAATTTAGTAAGTCACCTATTGGGGTTGCCATTATTAAGGAGGTACAGGCCAAAATAGCAGCACTAAAATTCCCAAAAGGATTTTCATGTCGACCAATTCTTATTCATGTAAATGGGGTGACCGAGGAAGTAGTTGATAGTGATTACTTTGCTTCAATAGTTGATTTTGCTAATTTTTTAGACCGTAAACTGAAAGAGTGAAAAATTAAACATTTTTCTAAATAAAAGGATTATTGATTCCGCTAACTAAGGCCAATAAAAATCGTTCAATTCCTAAAGCAATTCCTGCTGAGGGGGGAAGACCGTTTGAGAGTGCTTGATATAAGACAGAGGGAGCAGGAAGCTCATATTTATAGAAGGATTTCTTTATTTGATTTTGTTGTTCGAAACGCTCTTGTTGTATTTTTAAATCAATAAGTTCATTGTAAGCGTTACATATTTCAATGCCATTAAGATATATTTCAAAACGTTCGCAAACGCGAGAGTCATCATTTTTTATAGTTGATAGGGCCGCCAAGTGCTTGGGAAATTCATATAGTAGTAAAAATTTTTTTTCTTTTACGAAGTGAGGTTCAATTTTATTTAAAAATAGTAAGAAAAAATAATCATCCCAAGCGAGATTAGATGATTGAGAACTTGAAGGTAGTGGAATATCGGGATAATTTAATTCTAGAAGTTTTTTAATTTCTTCTACCTCAAGAAAATCTAGAATGTTTATTTTTAAATATTCATAGAAAAGATCTTTTACGGTTTGACGTTCTAAACGATACTCTTGTTCAGTAAAATTTGTTTTAATGTTATATTTTTGTAATTGAGATAGAGAATATTTGATTAAGTTATCACAATCATCCATTATTTTTTTGTAATTCTCGTTTGCACGATACCATTCTATCATTATAAATTGATTGTTGTGTATTGGTGATTTTATATCATCTCGAAAACAATGACAGATAGAATATATTTTTTCTAATCCCTCACCTTTAGATAAAATGTTTTTTAAATAAAACTCAGGAGAGGTGTGTAGGTAAAGATCATCAAAATGAGTTTTAGTTGTTTTGACAGGAATTACTTTGAATGGGTGAACATGTGCCTCCATCCCAGGATTTTCTACCATAGGAGGAGAAAGAATCTCTAAAAAATTTTCATGTGAAAAAAAATCACGAATAATTTTTATTAAATAAGATTTTGTAGTTATGTCAAATTTATCGAGTTTACCAAATTGTGAGGTCATTATTATACTTTATTATACTTTATTAAAGTTAAAGAAATATTTAATTATAAGATTTATTTGTTTAAAACCATTTGGATTTTGCTGAAGAGAATATCTTTTGTAAAGGGTTTTGTAATATATTCAGAAGCACCCATATCCATGATTTTGGTAATTTTGTCACACTTATTTTCGGTGGTTAACATGATAATCGGAATAGAGGTAATCTTTTGATCTTTGTTTATTTGTAAAAAGCTGGGGCCATCAATTACAGGCATATTCCAGTCTAATAAAATAATATCTATTCCCGATTCTTTTTTTAAGATATCAATGGCCTCTTGACCATTTTTTGCCCAGAGATGAAGATGATGTTCTTCTTTAAGCATAACTCCAATAACTTGGGCCACAGTTTTTGAATCATCTACAATTAAAACCTTCATATTATTCCTCAAGGTAAAAAAGATGCCATAAATTTCGTGTAAAATATGACACAATAACAATCTCTTGTCTTTTCGTAATATTTGATTGTAATTTGAGTGTTTAATTTAAAAAAATTAAGATTTGTATAATAAAATATCATTAAACAACAAAAAGAGTTTAGTATTATGAATAATTTTATAAAGGAATTTTCTTATTTAAACGTATATTACTTGAGTGCCATAATTTTTTTAGTCATTGTTGCGGCCATCACATTTATTGTTTTAAAGAGGAGATCTAAAAAGAAGTTAGAAGAAGAACCAAAAGTTAGACCAGAAGTTAAACTAGAAATAAAACCAGAAGTTAAAGTAGAATTTAAAGAAGTAAAAAAAGAAGAAGTTACAAAAGAAGTTATTGAAGAAAAAAAAGAAGAAATTGTAAAAGAAGTTGCAGTAGAAATTGTTGAAGAGGTTGTTCCAGAGGTTATTGAAGAAAAAAAAGCACCTTGGTCTCAGCGTTTAAAAAATGGTTTAGTGAGGTCAAGAGGAGAGGTTTGGGATAAAGTTGGAGAGCTATTTTCTAGAGGGAAAATGGACAACGCTGTTTTAGATGAAATGGAAGAAATTTTATACGCTGCTGATTTGGGTCCCAAATTGGTTGAAGAGTTGATAGCGGAACTTAAGAAATCTGCAAGTGCAAATACCACAAATAATTTTAAATTAATTTTATATGATTTTTTGTATAAGCGAATGGAGATGTACCAACAAAATAATCATAATCAAAAAGAATTAGCACCATCACAAAAAAATACCAATGTTATAATGATTGTTGGAGTCAATGGAGTTGGTAAAACAACTACAATTGGAAAATTAGCAATGAGATATGCTTCTAATGGAGCAAAAGTAGTTGTGGGTGCTTGTGATACTTTTCGTGCTGCTGCTGTTGATCAGTTAGAGATATGGTGTAAACGAGCAAATGTTCAAATGATTCGTGCGAAAGAGGGATCAGATCCGAGTGGAGTTGCATATGAAACTTTACAAACGGCAAGAAATACTGGAGCAGATTACTGTATCTTAGATACTGCGGGAAGATTACATAATAATATGAATCTGATGGAGGAGTTAAAAAAATTAAAACGCGTTCTTACTAAATTGGATCCTATGGCCCCTCATCAAATATTATTAGTTCTCGATGCGATAACAGGCCAAAATGCAATTAAGCAAGCACAAGAATTTCATAAGGCATTAAACTTAACAGGAATAATTTTTACTAAATGTGATGGTTCATCTAAAGCAGGAAGTGCTGTTGCAATAATTCAGGAATTAAAAGTACCAATTATTTTTATTGGTGTAGGTGAGTCAGTTGAAGATTTAGATCGCTTTGAATTGAAGGAATATTTGCAGGCATTGTTAAATATATAAGTCTATTATTGACTGAGAAGTCTTTTTTTAATAGGTTATGATTGATGGACAATAAAAATAATGATTTTAAAGAATATGAGGTACTAGGACTTAAAGTCAGGTATCGCTCTGAGAACTTAGATTCAAACGAAAGAGTTGATGCACAAGATGTAATAAATCTTGCAAATAAAGAGATGAACGCTATAAAAACAGCATCTCCAAATCTAAGCAGAGAAGAGTGGGCAATACTGGCGGCCTTGAAATTGGCCCAGGATTATATTGCAATTAAGCAGGAATATAAAAAAAGTTTAGAAAAAATGGATCTTGTTTCTAGTGATGTATTAAAAACAATTGAAGAAATAAAATTACATTAATTAGATTATAAAAATATAAAACAAAAAAATAAAATTTTTTAAATTGTATTATTCGCTCTACCCTTTATTCTTATCCTTGATATTTTCATCTTTTCTTTATCGTTATTTTTATTAATCACATTTAAAAATTATAAATTTAAAACAAAAAATAAGGGGATAGTTAATGTTAGAAATACTTTTAACTGCAATTCTATGTCTACTTTTAGGAGCAGGAGTTGGATATTTTATAAGAAATAAGATGTTTGCTGCAATGTCTGCTGAGGAACAAGAAAAGGCAAACAACATAGTGGAGAAGGCTAAAAGAGAGGCCCAAGATTTAAAGTACAACGCACGCAAAGAAGCGAAGCTGATTGTGAAGGAAGAGCGAGTTGAGTTAGAGAAAGAATTTCGAAATATGCAAAATAGTATCAAAAATCAAGAAAGAGAGCTTGGAAAAAAAGAGATACAATTAGAACAAAAAATCGAAGAAAAAAATAAAGAGATTGAACGAATTAAAGGCAAAGAAGAAGAGATTGGAAAAGAGCGAAAGAAAGTTGGAGAAGAGATAGATAAATTTAAAAATAAGCAAAAAGAATTAGCAGAAAAACTTTCCCAGGTCAGTGGGATGACTAGAGAAGAAGCAAAAAATGAATTAAAGGAAACATTAATTCAAGATGCTAGAGTGGATGCCGCTAAAATTATTAGAAGAGTTGAAGAAGAAACGAGAGAAGAGGCCGAAAAGAGGGCCAAAAGAGTAATTGGAATAGCTATTCAAAGATTTGCAGGAGAATATGTTTCGGAAGGAACAATTTCAACAGTAGAATTGCCCTCAGATGATATAAAAGGGCGCTTGATTGGAAGAGAAGGAAGAAACATTAGGGCCTTTGAACAAATATGTGGAGTGGATTTATTAATTGATGATACTCCGGAGGTAGTAGTTATCTCTTCTTTCAATGTTATTAGAAAAGAGATTGCTAGAATGACAATCTTAAAATTAATTGCAGATGGAAGGATTCATCCTGCTAAAATAGAAGAATTTCATGAAAAATCTAAGAGTGAATTTGATACTCGCTTGAGAGAATTAGGTGATAAAGCGCAAATGGAAATAGGAGTTCATGGAATACATCCAGAAATTTTGAAGTTGGTGGGTGCTTTAAATTGGAGAACCTCATATACTCAAAATCAATATCAACATGCTTTAGAGACTGCTTTCTTATGTGGAAGTATGGCCGCTGAACTTGGAGTGAATGTTAAGCAGGCCAGAAGAGCAGCATTACTTCATGATATTGGTAAGGTAATTGATGCTTCAATGGAGGCCTCACATGCAGTTGTAGGAGCTGAAGTTGCCAAGAGGTACGGAGAATCTGCAGATATCGTTCATGCAATCAGAGGACATCATGATGATGAAAAACCTGAATCGATACTCGCTTATCTTGTGGCAGCAGCTGATGCTCTGTCGGGTGCAAGACCCGGAGCTCGTAAAGCAATGATGGAATCATATATTTCAAGACTCACTGATATAGAGGCGATAGTTAATAGCTTTGAAGGGGTATCAAAGAGCTATGCTATTTCCGCAGGACGAGAGGTTAGAGTATTAGTTGAAAATTCTCAAGTATCAGATGATGATACAGTTATGATTTCAAGAGAGATTGCTAAAAAAATTGAAAAAGAAATGACATATCCAGGTTCAATTAAAGTTACAGTAATACGCGAGACAAGAGCAGTTCATGTTGCAAAATAATATTTAAGGTTTAAAATTAATTTATAACCACAAAAAATAATCTTATGTTTTTACAATTTTTTATGGTCAATGTTTCTTTTAGTTATTATTAACTTCGTAGGTATTTATTAATTTATGTATTCGGGTATTACTGAAAGTGTTTTTATTGTTTTAGGTTTTGTCTTTTCTGCTTTTTATTCTTGCTCTGAGGCCGTCTTGATGTCCATCCCCATTGATAGGGCAAAACAACTTATCGCAGAGGGTGGTTCTCTTGGGAAAGCACTACAATTTGTTGCTAAACGAACAAACGGGATTTTAACTACAATTTTAATTGGAAATAATTTGGTAAATACCTTTGTTGCTGGTTTAGCAACTAGAATTGCCTCTCGTTATTGTGAAAATGATGCTTTGGCCATAAGTGTGGGTGTTACTACCATTCTTATTTTGATCTTTGGAGAGGTAATACCAAAAACGTTTGGACGTAAAAATGCGGAACAGTTGGCCCTTCCTACTATAAGAATTTTAAAATTTAACTATTATGTGTTTTACCCAGCGGTAGTTGTTTGCTGTTATATGATAAAAAAAATCTTAGGAAAAAATGCTGAGTTAAGTGGTCGCTTAGTTACTTCAGATGATATTGAATTTATGGTTGAACAAGCTGAAAAAGATAAGACTATCGATTCGAAACAACTAGATCTTTTAAATTCTATTCTAGAATTTCCCACCATTAAAGTTAAAGATATTATGATTCCAAGAAATAAGGTTAATTATATTCGTAGTGATGCCACTTATGATGAAATTCTCAAGGTACTTCCATTTTGTAATCATAGTAGATATCCTGTGTGTGAGGGAGGAGACCTGGATAAAACAGTAGGGTTTTTACATGTAAAAGATTTGTTGCCAATAAATGCTATAAATATAATTAATAAAGAAACCTTCACCATAAAAAAATATTTAAAAACCCCTTTCCTAGTTTATGAGCATATGAAGATTCAAGCAGTTTTTGATCATATGAATCGCAGAAAAGTTCATTTGGCCCTGGTTAAGGATGAAAATGGTTTAGTGGTAGGAATTGTTACTCTAGAAGATATTATCGAAGAGATTTTAGGTGAGATTCATGATGAGCATGATAAATACAGTGATGGAGAGAAAGCAGAAAGAGATGGAGCACTCTTAGAGGAAGAGGGAATTTTGGTTGAGGGAAATATCTTATTAAGAGATTTATATAATAATTACGATATAAAAATACCTTTGAATGATAACTACTCTACATTAACTGGTTTTTTACTTGATAACATGGGTAATCACTTTCCTAAAAAAGGAATGATGGTTTTTTGGGAGGGATTGGTATTTAAGTTAGAAGATGTACAAAATTATGAGATCAAAAGGGTAAGAATTTCCGATGCTGAAGGAGAGAAACATATTTTTTCAAAAAAAATTGAGAACAACAATGTTCTTAATGAGAGTCACGGCCTTTATGAAAGAAATGAATCAGATAGTGATAAATCAGATTCAGAGAGAGATAAAGACAAAGACAATGACAAAGATAGAGATAAAAAATAAGGCCAAATAAAAAAATCACTATAAAATGTAAGCGAATATTTGCAACAAAGTTAATTTTTTGATATCTTTCATTTGATCTTGTGTGAAGTGATAACCTTAAAACTTTGGGGGTCTACATGGATTTAAAGATAACAAAAGTTAGTAAAGAAAATAAGAAAACAATCCCAGTTTTTGATTCTAACTTAGGTTTTGGTCGATTTTTTTCTGATCATATGTTTATTATGGAATACATTGATGGAAAATGGACTGACCCTAGAATAGAACCATTTCATAATTTAAATCTTTCTCCTTCTACAATGGTTTTTCATTATGGCCAAGGTATTTTTGAAGGTCTGAAGGCCTATAAGAGAGAAGAAGAGTTATACTTATTTCGTACAAAGAAAAACCTAGAGAGAATGAATAATTCTGCCAATCGATTAGTAATGCCAAACTTTGATGTAGAACAAGTTTTAGATGCTATCAAAAAATTAGTTTACATAGAACATGACTGGATCCCTGACACCAAAGGATATGCCCTATACTTAAGACCAACCATGATTGCCACTGAGACATGCTTAGGGGTTAGGTCTTCAAATCGTTATATGTTTTTTGTTATTGCAGGCCCTGTAGGACCATACTATCCCAAGGGTTTTAATCCAGTTGACATTTATATCTCTGATAAATATGTGCGTGCGGTGAGAGGCGGAGTAGGCGAGGCCAAAGCAATGGGTAATTATGCTGCTTCTCTTTTGGCGCAAAAAGAGGGACAAAAATATAATTGCAGTCAAGTTTTATGGCTAGATGGAGTTGAAAGAAAATATGTAGAAGAGGTGGGGGCCATGAATATTTTTGTATCTTTCAAAGATGAACTCGTTACTCCAATGCTTTCGGGATCAATTCTTCCTGGTATTACAAGAGATAGTGTTTTAAAAATTACAAGAGATTGGGGAATGAAAGTTACAGAGCGACTACTTCCTATAGATGAGCTGATAGAGGGAATTAATAGTGGTAAAGTTTTAGAGGTTTTTGGTGTGGGTACAGCAGCAGTGATTTCACCAGTAGGAAAGTTTGTATATAAAGAACAAAGTTACACTGTCGCTAACGGAAAAACAGGTGCTCTATCTCAAAAATTATTTGATTATATCACTTCACTGCAAATTGGATTAGAAAAAGACACACTAGGTTTTGTGGAAAAAATTTGTACTTCTGATTTTGATGAAGAATTTTTAAAATTAGTTACTGGAAATACCAAAGATGGTGTTAAAAGCAATCAAAAATTACAAAAATCTGGAGTAGATCAATCAATTAAAAAAACAGAGTGTAATAATTCATCATTAAGGGGATTGCATTAAGGGGATTGTATTAAGGAAAAGTGCTTGCAAATAATTAGGACCTTTACAATAAAAAATATAATCCAATAAATATAATTTCCCTATCACTTCAAAACCAAACTTAATATATAATAATAGTTAATGTTCAACTCAAATATTTTTTTTAAAAAATTATTATTGTTATTATTTCATCTGCTATTACTTTTTGTTTATTTAACAACAATAGCAGCTGTAACAATATCACCGTTGTACGCCTTTATAAAATTTAGCGATGCTGCTTTTCCAGAGATAATTACCTCTGGACGGGGGCTAGCAATGGGTAATGCATTTATTTGTAAAGTCGATGATAGTAGTTCAGTATTCTACAATCCAGCAGGCCTGGGCTCAGTAAGAAAGGGACATTTTCATTTAACCAATATCCATCTTGAAACAAATAAAGATTTAATTAATGCCAGTTCAAGTGGTGGTGCAAGTGATGTTGCTTCCAATGCAACTAAGGGTTTTAGCTATGATGGTACAAGACAACTCTTGTTAGAAAATAGAGGAAAAATTGTTTATAATCGAGTGCATTTCATGCCTAATCTAACGTTAAGATTTGTTAGTATTGGATATGCTTATTCGCTTCAAAGAAGAGCAACATTAGGATTAGAAGAAGATGCTAAATTTGAACTTGCATCTCGAGAAGATTACGGTCCCTATGGAGCACTAAATTTATCACTTTTTGGAGGTGTATTTAAATTTGGAGTGACTGGAATGTATTTAGGCCGAAATGAACTTTATGTTGAACAAGATCCCAATACTAGTGTTGAGACGGAAGATAGTAGTTATTATAAAGGAAGTATGTTTTTAATAATTGTTGGAGGAAAAATTACTCTTCCAATTTCTTTTTTGCCCACGATAGCAGTTAAAAAAAATAATGTATCAAATAAGGAATTTAAGGGTAGGGCCGCAGGGGAACCTGCAAAAATGAAAGATGCCCTTGATGTGGGTTTTTCACTCACACCTCAAATTGGAAAATATATAAGAATTCACATGGAAGCGGATTATAAAGATGCAACCAATAAACATAGCGATGTGTCTTCTTCTCGCAAATTAATGGCGGGGTTAGAGTTTGATTTTGGTCGATTAATGTTTTTGCGTTTTGGTTATGGTGATGGTTTTGGTAGTGGAGGAATTGGGCTTAAAACCAAAAAGCTGGAATTTGATCTAACAACCTATGCAGTAGATGCAACAACTAATGAATTTAGAGGGAAAGAAGATCGACATTTCTCTATGACTATTTCTTCAGGGATATAGTGTAGCTATTTGTTTCTGCAATTGGTATCATTAATAAATTTTTAATAAAATTTTTACTTACTAACAAATAATTAACAATCAGACTCAAAAGTCATAAACATAAAGGTCATTATGAGAGTAAATCCTTACGCTAAATTTTTAAGTAAAGTCCAAAAACCAGCACGCTATATAGGAGGGGAACATCTAGTTGTAAAAAAAGATGATAAAGATCATGATTCGCAATCTGCTCTGAATGTGGGTGTTAACATAAAAGTCGCTCTTTGCTTTCCAGAATTATATGAAATTGGCATGGGTCATCTAGGGTTTAAAATTTTATATCAACAATTAAATAAAGAAAAAGATGTATATGCAGAAAGAGTTTTTGCTCCATGGATTGATATGGAGAAAGAGTTACGAGAAAGAAATCTACCTTTAGTATCATTAGAGAGTTTTAGACCCCTCGATGAATTTGATGTAGTAGGTTTTTCCCTACAATATGAACTTACATATACTAACATATTAACCATGTTATCATTAGGTAGAATTTCTATTTATTCTAAAGATAGAAAGGAAAATGAACCAATTGTGATTGCAGGTGGGCCATGTGCAAGTCATCCTGAACCTTTGGCGCCCTTTATAGACATTTTTTTAGTTGGAGATGGAGAAGATATTTTTTTAAATATATTGAGGCACATTCATGTTTTAAAGAATGAAAAAGCTTTTAGTAGAGAAGAGATTTTAAGAGAGTTTTCTAATAATAGTAATGATAGTAATAATAGCAATAATTGGCAAAAGAAGGGAGTTTATGTTCCAAGGTATTTTAGTTCTCGTGATAAGCTTGGTAATGATAACAAAATCGTACGCCACCGAATTGAAGATTTAAATAAATATCCTTTTCCTATAGATTCACCAATTCCTCATTTAACAACAATTTTTGATAAATTTTCTATTGAGATAGCTAGAGGTTGTAGTGAAGGTTGTCGCTTTTGTTTTTCGGGGATGAGTTATCGACCAGTCAGAGAGAGAAATAAAGATGAAATTATGAATGCTGTAAGAGAAGGACTAAAAATAGGGGGAATATCGGAAGCGTCTTTGACCTCTCTTTCTACTGCTGATTATTCTGAGTTAACTCCGCTGGTAGTTCAATTAGTAGATGAGTTGAAAGAACAGAAAGCATTTTTAGGCATCTCATCTCTAAGGGCCTATGGTATTTGTGATATAGTTTTAGAAAAGATGGCCTCGTTAAAAGATTACTCATTAACTTTTGCTCCTGAAGCAGGGAGTGAGCGAATGAGAAGAGTGATTAATAAAAATATCACAGAAGAAGAAATTCTTGCGAATGCTAGAAAGATTTTTTCATTAGGTTGGAAAAAAATGAAGCTCTATTTTATGATAGGACTTCCATTTGAAACAGATGAAGATGTTTTATCCATAATGGAATTAGCAAAAAAAATAAAAGAGGAAGGAAGGGTAGTAGGAGCTAAAAATCCTGAAATAACTGTTTCAGTATCATCATTTGTGCCCAAACCACATACGCCATTTCAATGGTCACAAATGAATTCACTTGAAGAATTAAAACGCAAACAAGAGTTGCTTTGGAATTTGGCAAAAAAATATAAATTAAAATATCGAAAACATGATGCCAGTGTCTCTATTATGGAGGCCTTGTTTGCAAGAGGAGATAGTAATTTTTCAAAAGTAATTTTTGATTCTTGGGAGAGTGGGGCCAGATTTGATGGATGGGAGGAAAATTTTGATTTTAATTTATGGATGGAAAATTTTAAAAAGAATGGAATAGATATTGATAATAATTTACTTGAACGAAATTTAAATACGAAGCTACCGTGGTCGCATATTGATGTTGGTATTAAAGAGAGTTTTTTAAAAGATGAGTGGTTGCTTTCACAAAAAGAAATATCAACAAAACCATGTGCTAAATTTAATTGTCATAATTGTGGAATTGATTGTGATTTAGAGATGATTGAACAGAGAAGAGAAAATCAACTTAAAAATATAAGCAACTTTAGTAACAACAAAATAAAAATTCTTAACGAAAGATCTAAAGAAGAAACTAAAGAAGAAACTAAAGAAGAAATTATTATCGGTAATCAGAATAAAAAAAATCTTAATCAATTTTTAAGTAGAGAAAAAAGAGGAGAGAATGTTGGATATAGGTATCGATTGAAATTTGCGAAGGTTGGACCATTAAGTTTTATTTCTCATCTTGATTTACAAAAAGTTATAGCACGTATATTCAAAAGAGCAAAAATAGCAACATTATATTCAGAGGGATTTAATTTACGTCCACTATTATCTTTTGGTCCAGCACTGCCTATTGGCCTACATAGTTTATCAGAATATTTGGATGTTAGAACCTCTGAAATTTGGATTAATCACCAAGAAATCTTAAAGTCGTTACAAAAATATTCAGAAGAGGGTTTAATTTTTTATGACATTGTTCAAATTGATAAAAAAGATACTTCAATTCAAGAAGCTATTAGGGAGGTAGATTATTTAATTGCTGTATCAGATCCTGAGATTCAAGAAGTAAAAAAAATATTGGATCAACAATCAATACAAAATTTAAATAATGAAAATATAGATTTCAAAGGAAAAGAATTTATTAAAGAAATTAAACTCGTTTCAAATTGTAAAAATTTTATTGATGATTCTAATGCATTAACACTTTTAGAGAAACAAATTAATTTAGATAGAACATATGGAATTTTTATAAGGGTTAAATACGAAAAAGGAATTTCTGTAAGACCAAACGATTTAATAAAATTTTTTGTTGATAAGTTAATTTTTCCAGAGGGTATTATAAAAATTCATGCATATTTTTAATTTAATGTTTATATTTTTCTTGACAGAGAAGACTAGATTCTAAGACTATAGAGTATGAGCAGTGAAAATATTATGTATCATTAAATATATAAAAAAATATTTAAAAATAATTTAATGATGATGATAAAAGTTTAAAGTTGAGTTTTTTGCTCTGATAATTATTAAAAATATTTTTTAATTTTTTATTTAAAACTTTAGTTGAAAAATTTATTAAACATTTGATACTATATATTCTGATGCTTTTATATTAAGTTGATAAATATAAAAATTAAATTAATATATAAATAGTATATAACTTATAAAAATGTTTGTGTTGTTAGTCGATTGGTTTTTATTAATTGATTTTAGTTAAGTTAAAAGGTAATAGTGTTCAACTAAAAAAGGATTAGCTATGAAAAAAAGAAGTGCGATTTTGTTAGCTTTGTTTTCTTTCTTCTTACTGTCTTTGTCGGCTTATGCAGTAGATGCTCCGACTGTTTATGGTTTAGTAAAAAAAGAACTTAAGTACATCACTCAAGATTCTGAAGCAAATGCAAGAACTGTGTATGGTCCAAAAGATGTTGATGGTTTCGAGACAAGATTTGGAGTTAAAGGTTTTATTCCAACTGGTGAATTAAAAGCAGGATACAATTTGGAAGTTGGTTTCAACTCTCAACTTGATAACAGCAATGCTGAAAGAATTAGAGTAAGACTTGCTAATTTAAGTTTGGGTAATGATACTTATGGTACAATGACAGCAGGTCAAGCATATCTTCCAGGTATGATAAGAAATATTTTATTAGATCCTCTAGTAGCAACAGCAGTGGAAATGGAAGCATTAGATTGGGCGCCAATTGTTGGATCAATTAGCGGTGCTAATGGTAAAGTACCTTACCTTCCAAGATCTCCATGGCAAGATTTGATTGCATATGAGTCTCCATCTTTTGGTGGATTAAAACTTGCTATTTCTCATGATAAAAACCAACAAGAATATGCTTTAAGAGGAACATCTGTAGGTAATACTGGTCACACTAATGGTGAAAACTGGTGGACATATGGTGTTTATTTTGACAAAGCTTTCAGCGATATAAAATTATCAGCTACTGCTGCTTATGCAACTCAAGAAGCTGATGGCGTACAAAATGAAGATCAAGATAAATATTGGAACTTACATGCAAAAGTAATTATTAGTAAAGCTACTCTTGGTGGTGGTTATTATGAGTACAAAGTAGATAGAAATGTTACCAATAAAATGTGGTTAGTATTAGCATCTTTCGATGTTCTACCAGAACTAACTTTATCAGCTACATTCTTTAAAACTACTCTATCTTCTTACGGTAGCTCATTCACAACTGGTGTTACTCAAACAGCTATAAACTCATCTGCAAATGCTGATATTGTTAACAGTGGTGCAAGAGTTAACGGAACAGATGGAGAACAACATCAATTTGCTGCTGGTTTGATTTATAAATTTAATCCAAACGTAAGCGCACATGCTGTTCTAGGTTTCTATAATAGGAAATGGAATGTATTTCCTGGCATCTTTGAGAAAAGCTCAAGCAAAAGAGACAACAGTGCAACTCAAGCAGCAACTGGTCTGACAATATATTTCTAATAAGTAACAAAAATAAATTAGAATATTATTGTTAAGTTTTAGAAGTGTAATTTTAAAAGGCAAATCGAAATATTGGGCAGAAATGTAATGAGAAATCAATAAACATTTTAGTCTGATATTGTATAATAGGTTAGCTCCTTTTTAAAGTCCTCATTGGTTTACAAAATAGATCAATGGGGATTTTTTTTTATTTTTAAAAGCATATCAAATAATTTCAATCAACTTCAATTAACTTCCAACAAATTTAGTGTGATTTTTAATTTCCAAGATTTTATCATTGGTAAATTTTTCCAGCTGGAAATAAAAGCATTTTTTTTCCATTATTTGTATAAGGGGTAACAAATATTGATAATATAAAACAAGGAAAAAAATGTGAATTATGCTTTAGATGAAAAAAGAGATTCTGAAGTCAAAGAATATTCTACAATAAATGCTAATTCAGATACTGACAATGATGCCATCGAGTACGATGATGGAATAATTGAAATTCAAGAGAATGTATATCTCACATTTGATGTAGCTGATGAATCATATGGCATAGACATTCGTCACGTTACAGAAATAATTCGTTTAGTGAAAATTACACCCATACCTGAAGTATATAACGCCATAAAGGGAATCATTAATCTACGAGGAAAAATTATTCCTGTGATGGATATTAGAATCCGTATAGGTCTTCAAGATAGAGAATATGATGATCGTTCTTGTGTTATTGTAATAAATGCAAATAAACAAATTGATAGCAATGGAAAAAATCAAAATATCGAAAACAAATGTGTTGATATAGGAATTATTGTAGATAGAGTTTCAGAAGTTTTAGAAATACCTAAAGAGCGAATGGAACCTGCTCCAAAAGTTGGTGAACAAAGATTTGTTCAAGCATTAGGTAAAATGAATGAAAAAATAAAAATTCTTTTAGATATCAATAAACTTTTATTTGATTTTTAAGAGGATGAAAGAAAATGGATATTGTGATTTATGAAGACTAGAAGAATTTTTTTAATATTTTAATAAAGGAATACAATGGCTGCGAATAAGGTTTCTGAAAGCGATATTGCTTTTATTGAAGAATTTGTGGTGGAATCTTTTGATATTTTAGAAGATGTGGAACCGCAGGTTGTTTCTTCTGAGTGTTTAAATAAAACTTTGGCCAATAATATTTTTAGATTGGTTCATTCCATAAAAGGGGCCGCTGGCTTTTTGAAATTTACTCATATTGCAAGGGTTTCTCATAGTGCTGAAAATATTTTAACCTTTGTTAGGTCAAATGATAGAGATTATAGTGATATCGGTGTTGATTTTTTGATTAAAGTTTTTGATTTTTTTAGAAAAACATTTGGTGTAATAAAAAAAGAATACACCGATGATAGTTTTAAAGATGATGCTTGTAATTTAGTAGTAGAATTAGATAAAATTATGTCCTCGTTGAATGGAAAAAGTATTCCTACTTTACCTGCTGCTACTCTTGCTGCTAACTTTGGCCCTACTACGGCCTCTGCTCCTGCTTCTACTCTTACTCCTTCTCCTTCTATTTCTACTTCTACTCCTGCAGCTACAAATGAAGCTGAGGCAAAAATTGAAGTTAATAAAAATGAAATACAACAAATAATGGATATTGATGATTTGCAGGTATTGGATAATCAAGATCAAGCTAGCAACCATCAAATAATTACAAATGAAGAAAAAACATCAGATAAATTTGAGAGTGATATTATCCTTGAGAAGATATCTGTAAACAATTTAAACACAACAAAAGTAGAGAGTACATCGGCAAAGGGAGATAATGGAATGGATGATTTATTAAATGAAGAAACATTTCAAATATTTTGTTCAGAAGCAAAAGAAATTTTTGAAGAGGCCGAGCAAAATTTATTGGAATATTCAAATAATTTAAGTAATAATACTCTGCTTTTGGCCATATTTAGATCAGTTCATACATTTAAGGGTAATTGTGGATTATTTAGTTTAACTAAATTAGCAGCTGTGGGACATAAATTAGAATCTCTTTTAGAAAAGATGATTCAAAATCAAATCACAATTAATAAAGAATTAATTGAGCTAGTTATAAAATTAGTAGATGCTTTGAAAGATGGTTTTAATACTGTAATTGAAGGTAGACATGATAGTTGGAATGAAGATGCATATATTGATATAATAGATGGAGTAGTATCAAAACATGGCGTTGCTGCTAGCGGTGGGGGGCCCACATCAGCAGTCCAAGCTCAACCAACAGAACCAACAGAACCAACAATATCACCAGTAGCAGTAGCAGAAGCAGTTGTTGCTGGAACCGAAACAACTATAAAAGAAACTCAAATAGTAGAAGCTTCAACTTTTGCTCAAACCCAACAAGGCCCGACTTCAGATCCAGCTCCAATTTTGGCCTCAGCTCCAGCTTTAAGCTCGACGAATATTCCAAGCAAAGAAGTAAAAGAAAGCAATCTTGTATCTACTGCTTCCGTACCTACTGCTCCTTTATCTACTGTTCCTGCACTTAGTTCTCCTGGACCTAAAAAAATTGAACTAAAAGAAAAAACAGATAATAAAATTGCAAGCAAATCAAAAAGTGCGATTAATAGTAACAATACTGGGGGTGGAAATTCTCCTTCTGACAATGAAGAGGGATCAGAGGGTAATAAAAATATAAAATTTGATCGTAAAGATATTAGAATTGAAATAACAAAATTGGATTGGTTGAATGATCTTGTCGGAGAATTGTTAATTGCAAAAACAATGATCTATAAAGATTTTGATTTCTCATCTAAAAACATTGAAAAAAGAAGATCATTTCATTTTTTTAGTAAAGTCTTGAGTGAGTTACAAGATGTAGCGATGGCCATGCGAATGGTCCCAGTCTCTTCTTTATTTAAGAAAATGTTAAGAATTGTGCATGATTTGGAAAATAAAACCAAGAAAAAAGTAAAAATTGATTTTTGGGGAGAATCTACTGAAGTCGATAAAACAGTAATTGAACATATAAATGATCCATTATTGCATATATTGAGAAATGCCGTAGATCATGGAGTGGAAACACCAGATGAGAGAGTAAGGAATGGAAAACCAGAGTATGGTCTTGTTAGAGTGGGTGCTGTTCATGAGGGTGGAGAGGTAAGAATTATTATAAGTGATGATGGTAAAGGCCTTAATAGAGAACGTATAATTGAAAAAGCACAACAACTAGAACTTATTCATGGTGATGGTCATGAACTTCCAGATAGCGAGATTTATAAATTTATATTTGCACCTGGGTTTTCAACCGCCAAAGAAATCACTGACATCTCAGGAAGAGGTGTTGGAATGGATGTGGTAATTCAAAATGTTCGCAAAATGAACGGGAGAGTTGATGTGGCCTCTGTTCCAGGTAAAAGCACAACTTTTACTATAAGAATTCCGCTTACTCTAGCAATCATCGAAGGAATGTTGGTTAGTTGTGGAGGAATAAAATACACTATTCCCTTAGAATCTATTAGAGAAACAATAAAAGTAAAAAATAAAAATGTTTCAAAGATTATGCAGGGGCAGGAGTTAATTAAAATTCGCGATGTAATGATTCCAATTGTACGTCTTCATTTATTACATAAGGTTAAAGATGCTATCACAGATGTTGAGAGTGGAGTATTGATAGTTGTAGAAGGTCATGGCAGAACAATTGCGATATTAGTTGATCAATTATTAGGTCAATATCAAACAATTATTAAAAGTCTGCCTCAATATTTAAATGTTATTGAAGTAAATAATTTTAAAGGAATTTCAGGATGTTCTATTCAAGGCGATGGCGAAGTTGGATTGATATTAGATATTGGAACATTAGTTGAGCTGGTAGAAGGATCACACAATTGTAGAGCAGCTTAATCTTTTTTAAATATTATAATTGTATTGCTTATATTATTTTTGTTATTTGTATTATTTGGATATGTAATGAATGGAGCAAAGATACTTGATTATAAAAATTACGAAAGTGTTAAAGAGTTAATTTACGATTATATAGGTATATCAATTTCAGAAAAAGATCGAGAAGAATTTTTTAACAAACTACAACCCTTAATAACTTTTTATGGATGTAAAAATTTAGATGAATTATTTCAAATGTTAATAACAGATCCTAATAACGAAATTTTAGGGGAGATTGCAAATAAGATTACTACCAATTATTCTTATTTTAACAGAGAGCAGGTTCATTTTGAATTTTTAAAAAATAAAGCATTACCAGAATTAGTTGCAGATCTGAGAAAAAAATCAAATTTTAAATTGTCCATATGGAGTGCTGCTTGCTCAACAGGAGAAGAAGCGTATACCTTAGCAATATTATTAAAAGAATTTCTAGGTATTTATTATGATAATTGGATAGTTTCAGTCTTAGGCACAGATATCTCTTCAAAGGTTCTAAAAGAGGCCAAGGCGGGTGTATACCTACAAGAAAGAATAGGAGGTATATTGCCAGATTTATTTTTAAAGTATTTTGAAAATATTAACGAGCAAAATGTAAAAATTCGAGATGAGCTTAAAAAAGATGTTGCTTTTAGAGTTTTAAACTTAAAGCATAATAAATATCAATTTAGAGAGAGGTTTAATATTGTATTTTGTAGGAATGTGTTTATTTATTTTGATGAGAAGGTGATTGATCATGTAGCAATAAATATTCATAGATGTCTGGAAAAAGGAGGGTATCTATTTATAGGTCTTTCAGAAACGTTAGGTAAAAGGAATAACAATTATTTTGATTTTGTATCACCAGGAATATATCGAAAGAAATGAAAAATAAAAAATAAAAAATAAAAAAACAACAACATAAGAAAAAAATTAAAGAGGAGAGATATAAGCGTATGGTAGGTAATAAAATAAGAGTTTTAATAATTGATGATTCAGCACTTGTAAGACATATTTTAAGAAGTGGTCTGGCCAATGATCCTGAGATAGAAGTGGTAGGAGTTGCCAACGATCCATTTGATGCCAGCGAAAAAATTATAGCATTAAAACCTGACGTCCTTACTTTAGATGTAGAAATGCCCAAAATGGATGGAATAGAATTTTTAAAACAACTTTTACCTCAATATCCAATTCCAGTTATAATGATTAGCTCTTCAACTGAACGAGGAAGCAGAATTACAATGCAAGCACTAGAAGTAGGAGCAGTCGACTTTTTAACTAAATCGCGAACTGACGTAGAGGGAAGTTTAAATTCGTTAATCATTCAATTAAGAGCAAAATTAAAAGTCGCTGCAAAAGTTGATGTAAGAAAAATGATGGATAGTCTTTTTTCCGCAGAGGCCAGAGTTCAAGAGGTAACAGGTCTTGATTTAGATAAAGTAATTGCAATGGGGGTATCTACTGGTGGTTTTGAAACTGTAAGATACATTCTCAAAAATTTGCCGAGAACAATGCCAGGAATGGTAATCACTCAACACATGCCTGCTGGATACACAAAAACATATGCAGAGAGACTTTCAGACAATACTCAACTAAATGTTGTTGAGGCAAAGGACGGGGATAAAATTTTCCCAGGTAAGGTGCTTGTGGCCCCCGGTGGTCTGCAAATGGAAATTGAAGGAAGAACTGAGTTTAGTGTTCGTTGCTATGAAGGCGAAAAGGTAAATGGACATTGCCCTTCAGTAGATGTCTTATTCAATTCAATGGCCAAGAAAGTGGGAAAAAAAGGGATTGGTTTGATTCTAACAGGCATGGGAAATGATGGTGCTGATGGCCTTTTAGCAATGAAAAGCGCAGGCGCATACACCATGGCCCAAGATGAAGAATCATCTGTGGTTTTCGGAATGCCTAAGATAGCAATTGAAAGGGGAGCAGTTAAAGAAATAGTATCGTTAAAAAATGCACCTGACAGAATTATCGCTGCTTTACTTGGTAAAAAAAATTCAGGGAAACTTAATTAAAGGAAAGGCACAATCTTTTCTTATGATTAAAAGTGTAAGTATATTGCAATTGCACTGTGACTACACTGTAACTACTACGATGAAAATATATGATGAAAACATTTTTATTAATTTTCTTCTTTAATTTAATTTTTTTTAACTTTTCCTATCAACGATTATCGTATTCTCAAGAAGAAGCTAGATTACCAGTTACTGGTAAATTCTATGAGACCAACTCTAAGCTAGGAAAGGCCGCTGATAATGAAAAATTAAAAAAGATTTACGATGAATGCCAAACAAAACATCAAAAAGCAGCAGATCCAGTTGCAACATGTATAAGTAATGAAATGAAGCAATTATCACCCCAAGAGACAAAAAATATAACTGATCAATTAGGATACGATAATCCCGATTCATTAGATAATATTCAATTTGAATCATCGCCTGTTTTTAAAAAATTTGGAGAATACTTATTTAAACGTTTCAGTGAAGCACTCTATGGTAAAGCGGATAAAGATAAAGGTGAAAAAGAAAAATTAGTTGATCAGAAAATGTATTTCAATTTATATAAAACTCAGCTTGGAAAAAGTGTTATTCAAATTATTGCTTCTTATTGCATGTATGCTGATCCAGATATGGTTATAAGTGCAACACCTGCGACTAGGCAAGGCCAAAGAAATACAAATATTAAAAAATTACAAAGTTTTAATCCTGATGCTCCTCAATCTCAATTTACAGACTGTATGAGTAAGATATCCCATGTATGTCAGGGAACAAAAGATCTTGATGCATCTGGTGCCCCAATTCCATCAAGGGATTTTAGTTCAAGTACCTGGAATGGTACCCAAGTACAACAAGACGATGAGAAATACTCAAGAAATTTAGCATGCATTGTGGAGAGAGATTTAAAGAATGCTAGAAATGCAATGCTTGCAATGAAAGAGATAGACAAGGGTTTAGAGAAATATGATTCAAACAATGATAAGAGGGCCTATTTTGAAGCAAATAGAGAGATATATACAGGAGACTCTTCAAAAGGTGAAAAGACCGTTGATGATCTTACAAGTTTAACTTCCAATGAATTTATGAATAAAGCTGGAATGAATAAAGCAATGTCAGATGAAGCAAAAATGTATGACAAAAAATGTGTGCAAAGTTTTGATTCTGAATATTGTAAAGGCATGAGTGCTGCTGATAAAAAGAATTTTGAAAAAATGGAAAAAGAATATAAATTGCGTACAGAGGTTATGAAACATAGAATAGAGACGATGACTCCGGAGGAGCTTCATAAATTTTTAGAGAAAGAAGGACGAACATCGGATGAGGTTAAAGCGATTATTGCAAGAGGAAACAAAATAGGCCCAGATAAATTAAAAGAAAGAATTGCTCAACAATACGAGAAAGAAAGAGATGCTATTATAAGTAAAATGAGAGAAAAATTTGAGACCAGTGATTTAAGCAGTAATAAGAATACATCTAAAGGTACATCTAAGACTGTTGAAATATTAAATGAACTTAAAGACAGACCCGCGGAGATTAGAGATTTAATCCACTATACAAATATTGTATCAGGCCTTCTCACGGTAAAAGATAGTAAAGGACGAACTTCAAGTAATGTTCAGAGTGCTTTAAGGGAGGTGAAAGATAGTTTTTTTAATCCCTCCAATGCTAAAACAATGGGCATTGATCCAAGTACAATTAATCCCGTCCAAAAACAAAATGACGCAAAATATTTTGAACAATTGCAAAAAAATACTTTGCAAGCTGCAGGAAAAAGTCAAAAAAAAGATGGCGATGCTTCTGCTGTTACTATGGAAGTTAGAGAATTAAATAAAAGCATATTAGGTAATTATTTAGATACCACTCCTGAAGATAAAAAGGATACAGATAAAATCCAATTGCATGATGAAAATAGTAAAGATCAAAAAACAATACCTTCACAACCACCTTCACAACCACAAAATCCAATTCCTCCTCCGACAAAACCATCCTCGTCATCAAAAGGAGGATTAAGTGGATCTGG
>JADGAM010000056.1:0-18723 GCA_015232015.1 Oligoflexia bacterium
TTAAATAATCTTTAACCCCCTCTGCTAAAACTTTAAAACCATGGCCGGTGATTTCGAAATTAAGAGCATCACTCAGTCTTACCATTTCGACATCTGCGGCCTCTGCTGTCTGGACTTGAATTTGAGCTTGAATTTGAAGTAGAACAAAAATACTTAAACCCAAAAATACTTTCTTCATCATTTTCATCACTTTCATCTTTGTCATAATAAAATTACTCCTTATCTATAATCTAGATCTAGTTTTTGAATAGCAAATTTGATCAATTTACTTTTAGCTTGTCAACGATGAATTAAAAAGGGATTTAAATATGATCAAAAAAAGCATGATTAATGTCATTATCATCTCTGCAAATCATTATTCAAAAGTCCAGCCTTTTTACTAGGATAATGATTATTTTTAGAATATTTTTAAACATTATCAAAATATTAATATTAAAAAATAAAAACTGAAAACTGACTGCTTTCATAGAGAAATTGGGAAAATCTGGAGGATATAAGAATCAATGAGTGCAAATAATGCTAATCATGCTAATCATGCTAATCAAAAACATAATCGAGATCAGGAAGTCTTTGGGGAAGCTCATAAGTGTTATCAGTGCGGAAAGTGCTTTGCTGGTTGTCCAATGTCAAAGGTAATGGACATATCCCCCACTCATCTTATGCGTTTAGTTCACTTAAATAAAATTGAAGAAGCACAAAAATATAACACCATTTGGGTGTGTGTTGCTTGTGAATGTTGCATGACTAGATGTCCGCAACAAGTTCCTCTAGTGGAAATTATGGATCTCTTAAGACAAAAGTCCTTTGCAAAAATTCAAAGTGGCGAAAGTGATGGAGAAGAGAGTATCCAAAATGTTGTGTTGTCGCACAAGCTCTTCTTAGGAAATATGAAAACCTTTGGCCGAATCTTTGAGCCATTACTGGCAGCAATGTATAACGTACGAAGCATGGATTTATTTAAAGATTTTGAAAAGGCACCCTCTATGTTTTTTAAAGGCAAATTACCTTTAACTCCTCATCGAATTAAGGGAATTAAAAACTTTAAAAAGATCTTTGAAAATTGTGAAATGAAAGCAAAAAATGAAAATAAAAGCGAAAACCAGAACGAAAATGAAAATGAGAATGAGAATGAATAAAAAAATTAAGGGGTATATATAAGATGAAAAGTTATCACTACTTTCCTGGTTGCTCTCTAGAAGGAATGGCCAAAGAGTTCGATCAGACTACCAAAGATATATTTAAGACCTTAGGGGCCACTCTAAATGAAATTGACGATTGGTCTTGTTGTGGCGCCAGCTCTGCTCACTTTACAAATAGATTACTCTCCTATGCTCTTCCTGCTAGAAATTTAAGTATTACCAAAAAGTGTGGTGGAAGTGATCTTGCTATCTCTTGTGCTGCTTGCTTTGCTCGTCTAAAAGTAACCGCTTACAATTTACAAAAAGATGCTGCTTTAAAAAAAGAGGTAGCAGAGGTTATGGAAGAAAAAAATCTCGATATCGATGGTGTGAGGCCTCGTCACATCTTAGAAATTATAACCAAGGATTTTAGTGAAGATGATATAAAAAGTAAGGTGAAGAAAACTTTAAGCGCGCTTAAAGTTGCTCCTTACTACGGATGTTTACTAGTACGCCCTCCTCAGATTTTAGAATTTGATGATGTAGAAAATCCCATGATTATGGATAACTTGCTCACAACAATTGGGGCAACAGTTGTTGATTTTCCATATAAAACTGAGTGTTGTGGCGCCAGTTTAACTTTAAGTCGTGCAGAGATTGTAGCTGACCTAAGTAAAAAAGTTCTTGTGGAGGCCAGAGATGCAGGGGCGGATTTAATCGTGGTTGCCTGCCCTCTATGCCAAGCAAATTTAGATATGAGGCAACTTGATTTACAGTCAGATAACTTAATTGATTTTGAAATGCCTATAATTTATTTTACTCAACTCATGGGTTTAGCATTTGGAATTGATGAAAATAAATTAGGTTTTAATCGTCACATGATCAAGGTGCTGCCAGCTCTCAAAGGAAAAATTGGAGTGGGAGTGGGAGAAGGAAAAGGAGAATAATTTATGGCCAGAATAGGTGTATTTGTTTGTTGGTGTGGTGAAAACATTGCAAGAACTGTAGATGTAATAAGAGTTGCTGAAGCAATGAAAAGTATTCCAGGAGTAATAGTATCTCTCGATTATAAATATATGTGCTCTGATCCTGGACAAAAAATTATTAAAGATGCAATTGTAAATGAGCGCTTAAGTGGTGTAGTAGTTGCTCTTTGCAGTCCTCTAATGCATGAAAAGACTTTTAGAACTGCTGCTAAAGAGGCGGGACTAAATCCATTTCTTCTAGAGGTGGCCAACATTAGAGAGCATTGCTCATGGGTTCATGAAGATAAAGAGGAAGGAACAAAAAAGGCCATAGAAATTACTCGCTCTGTAGTCGAACGAGTAAAGCAAAATTATGAACTACAAAACATTACTGTCCCTATCACCAATCGTGCTTTAGTAATTGGAGGAGGAATTGCAGGAATTCAAGCGGCCCTGGATATTGCAAATGGTGGACATCAAGTAATCATGGTGGAGCGAACACCCTCTATTGGTGGCCATATGGCCGGCCTTTCAGAGACATTTCCCACACTAGACTGTTCACAATGTATCTTAACTCCTAGAATGGTAGAGGTGGCCCGTCATCCAAACATAAAACTCTACACCTATTCAGAGGTAGAAAGTGTTCATGGTTTCGTTGGTAATTTTAAAATAAAAATTAGAAAAAAAGCTCGCTCTGTTGACATAAACATCTGTACAGGTTGTGGTATTTGCCAAGAAAAATGTCCTCAAAAAAAAATTCCCTCTGAATTTGAGTGTGGTACAGGATTTAGAAAAGCAATTTATATTCCATTTCCTCAAGCAGTTCCTAATAAACCAGTAATTGATCGCGAGCATTGCACCTATTTTACTAAAGGAAAATGCAAACTTTGTGAAAAGGTTTGTGGACCAAAAGCAATTCGCTACGATCAAGTTGATGAATATGTTGAAGAAGATGTGGGCGCAATCGTGGTGGCCACAGGTTACGAAGTAATTAACTCAGACAAATTTCCAGAGTACGGCGCTGGCAGATTTAAAGATATTATTAATGGATTACAATTTGAACGCTTGGCCTCTGCCTCAGGACCTACCGAAGGAAAAATTGTTCGGCCTTCAGATGGAAAGGAACCTGAGACTATAGTATTTATTGCCTGTGCAGGATCTCGCGACCCAGCCAAAGGAATTCCTTACTGCTCTAAAATTTGTTGTATGTATACTGCAAAACACGCCATGCTTTATCACCACAAAATTCATCATGGTAAAGCATATGTCTTTTATATGGACATTCGCTCTGCTGGAAAAGGTTATGATGAGTTTGTGAGACGTGCAATTGAACAAGATGGTGCTATCTATGTGCGCGGACGCGTATCTCGTATATATGAAAAAACAATTAATGATGGTAATGGTAATGAAGTAAAAAAATTAATTGTAAAAGGTGTTGATACTTTGATGAATGAGACCATGGAAATTGAAGCAGATATGGTAGTACTGGCCACTGCTGTAAAACCTTCTCCAGGCGCGGCCCAACTTGCACAAAAAGTAGGAACACCCTATAACGAATATGAGTTCTTCTCTGAGGCCCATCCAAAACTTCGTCCAGTAGAATCTAATACTGCTGGAGTCTTTTTAGCAGGTTGTACGCAATCACCAAAAGATATTCCTGAATCAGTTGCTGATGCTTCAGCGGCCGCCAGTAAAGTGCAAATTTTATTTTCGAAAAAAGAGTTAGAGCGTGATCCCTATGTTTCAATAGTCAATGCTGATAAGTGTTTTGGTTGCTTTAGTTGTGAAGCTGTTTGCCCCTATCGAGCAATTTCTAGAGAGGAAATTAAAAATAGAAAAGGTGAAGTTGTACGAATGGTGGCCCAAATTAATAAAGGTCTATGCCAAGGGTGTGGCGGATGTATCTCTATTTGTAGAGCAAAAGCTTGTGATTTAATTGGCTACACCGATGAACAGATCTGGGCACAAATACACTCTTACCCTGCAGATGAAGCAGAAATAGAAACAGAAACAGGAGATGAAGAGGAGGATAAGTAACAATGAGTAAAAATAAGACCGAACTTAAGACCGAGTTTGAACCAAGAATAATTGCATTTGTTTGCCAGTGGTGCACCTACACAGGCGCAGACTTAGCAGGAACTAGTCGTATTCAATATGCACCCAATGTGAGAATCATAAAACTTCCTTGCACAGGAAGAATTGATGTTCATTTTATTCTTAAAGCATTTGAACAAGGGGCCGATGGAGTAATTGTATCTGGTTGTCACCCTGGGGATTGCCATTATACCTCTGGAAATTACTATGCTCGTAGACGTTTCGAGATGTTTAAAAATATGATGAATTTTCTAGGTATTGATGAAAAACGTTTACAATTTGCTTGGGTATCTGCGGCCGAAGGAAGAAAATGGGGAAGCTTAGTTGATGAGGTTACAAATAATGTACGTGCGCTTGGTCCATTTGATAATTATAAATCTCTAAAAATTTTTTAAAATTTAGTTTAAAATTTAAATAGGAAAATCATAAATGACAACAACTAATATTAATTATAGTGATCTTCAGCAAGAAATCCGCGATTTGTCCAAAGATCTTTTAGAGAGTAAAAAAGTAAATATTGTGATTGGATATGGTGCTGGTCCCTTAAATGAAAAACCAATTCCAACTTTTATTACTAATGCAGCTGATGTTGATCGTTTGCTTTACAATGAACATTGTTATCACAATCTCTCTGTCTATCTAACTAAAGCAGAGATCAGACCTAAAGCGCCTTGGGCCATAGTGGTTAAGGGTTGTGATGCTAGATCCATTGTTGGTCTTGTAGTAGAAAACCAAATTAAACGAGAAGATGTATTTACTATCGGTATGCCTTGTAATGGAGTTAAAATCGAAGGCAATCTACCTAGTAAATGCGTAAATTGTACTGTTAAAAATCCTGCTAACGTAAGCAAAGTTGTGAGTTCAATTAAAATTGATTCATCCGCTATTATTGAACAACATCCACTCCATCAAGATATGGAAATGCTAAACAAGATGAGCGCAGAAGAGCGCTTTCAATTTTGGAAAAATGAATTTGATCGTTGTATTCGCTGTTATGCTTGCAGACAGATTTGTCCACATTGCTTTTGTAATACCTGTATTGCTGAAAAATCTACCCCACAATGGATCTCTACTACTCCTGGAAGCAGAGGTAACTTTGCTTGGAATGCTATCCGTGCATTCCATCTTGTTGGTCGTTGTGTAGAGTGCATGGAGTGCTCAAGATCTTGCCCAATGGGAATTAGACTTGATTTATTAAATCATTATTTAGCAGAAGAGGTAAAAAATTCTTATAACTTTATTTCGGGGATGGATTTTGAACAAAAACCTCCTCTAACAACATATAATTTAAAAGATAATCAAGATTTTATTAAATAATAAAAATAAAAATAAAAATAAAAATAAAAAGAGAAAAGAGTATTATGAAAAACTATCAACTATCAGCAAAAGATCTAGCAGCATTTTTTGAAAAGGTACTCTCTAATAATTTAAGATTAATTGCTCCGATAAAAGTAAAACAAAATGAGTCGCAAAATGTAACAAAACTAAAAAACAAAGCGCACATACTTTTCAGAGAAATTCCTTCAAAAGATGACTTAAAAAATATTGTAATTGATGCTTACACTGATATGTCCGCCAAAGAAATATTTTTTCCTCGTAGTGAACCCGTAATTGAATACACTAATAAAAAAAGCGGCGTAGTAATTAAAGATATTGATCCTCAAGCAAAAGAAACAGTTCTTTTTGGCGCTCGTCCTTGTGATGCTTTTGGATTTTCTTTATTAGAAAGGCTTTTTAGTTGGGATTATGATGACCCATTTTTTCTAAAACGCCGTGAAAAAACTACAGTTATCTCTTTAGGCTGTACCTCTCCTCTGGAGAGCTGCTTTTGTACTTCAGTAGGACTCTCTCCAATGAATACTGAAGGTAGTGATATCCTTTTTACTCCCATGAGCAATAACAATAATGATAAAGAAGATCGCTATCTTGTTGAGGTAATTACTCCTCGAGGAGAAAAATTAATTGAAAGCATAATCGGTATCAGTAGTGATTTAAAAAATATTTTTACTGAGGGCAATTCTCTAGTGCAAGCTAAGGCGGCATTTGAAAATAAAGTTAAAGAACAAATGAAACGCAAAGAGGATTTCAAAGACATTACTGAAATTCTAAAATACAAATTTGATGACTCTCAATTGGAAAGTGAAACCTATCGCTGTCTCGGTTGTGGAGTTTGCTCTATGGTATGCCCTACCTGCCACTGCTTTGATATTGTAGATGAAGGTGAAGCATCTCACGGTTATAGAATGAAAAATTGGGATTCATGTTCATTCGCCCTTTTTACCAAGCATGGAGGAGGTCACAATCCTCGTGATATGCAATTTAAACGATGTCGTCAAAGATATATGCATAAATTGCATTATTACAGAGAGAAATTTGCTGATGCCCTTTGCGTGGGCTGTGGTAGATGCGTGAAAGCATGCCCGGTAAATCTTGATATTTATTCAGTGGTATATAATTTAAAAAAGGCGTATGCCAACAATAAAAATAAAGAAGATAAAGAAAAATAAAGAAGGATAAAACAAACACAAACAAAGAAGGATAAGGACAAAGATAATGTGTAAAAATATATATAGGCCCATGCTTACTAAAATAATCTCTATCTTTGATGAAACCAAAGACACTAGAACTTTAAGGTTAGAATTTTGTGATCAGGCGGAAAAAGATGCATTTTCATTTAAGGCCGGTCAATTTGGACTCTACTCTGCATTTGGTTCTGGTGAAGCAGTATTTTGTATCTCTTCATCACCAACTAAAAAAGGTTATATTGAGTGCACATTTAAAAAAATTGGTAAAGTAACAGCATCACTAAGAAACTTAGATATAGGTGACGTTGTTGGTTTTAGAGGTGCATATGGTAATCATTTTCCAATTGATAATTTAAAAGGGAAGAATCTACTCTTTATTGGTGGAGGAATAGGATTGGCGCCTTTGCGCTCTCTAATTGATAATGTCTTAGATCTAAGATCAGAGTTTGCAAAAGTTACTATTCTTTGTGGAGCAAGGTCTATTAGTGACTTTATTTATAAAGATCAAATAAAAGAATGGGAGGGGCGCAGTGATTTAACTCTAGTAAAAACTGTAGATGCCGTGGCCAACTCCCAAGAAGAGAGTGAATGGAAGATGGCCACAAGTGGCCATGCAACTGGGGGTCGCATAGGCCTTATTCCCAAAATATTAAGTGAAATGAATCCTAATTTAACGGATACTTTAGCTATAGTTTGTGGTCCCCCCATTATGATTAAATTCACTTTACAAGAGCTAGAAAAGCTTGGTCTTCCAGCAGCTAGAATAATAACCACTTTAGAAAATAGAATGAAATGTGGATTTGGGAAGTGCGGTCGCTGTAATATTGGACCAATCTACATCTGCAAAGAAGGCCCTGTATTTACTGCCGAAGAATTAAAAAACCTACCTGCAAGCGATTTTTAAATTGTAATCAAATAATAAATTGTAATCAAGTAAGAAGAAGACCAGTGATTACGTAAAAAGTTGTTAAATCTTAAAAGAATTAATTAAAATAATAAATATTGAAATAATAAATATTGAGGTAGCGCATGTTAGAGATTTCGAATCTTAATAAGACTTATCCAAATGGAGTGCAAGCACTTAATAATGTCAGCTTAAAAATTGATAAAGGAATGTTTGGGCTTTTAGGTCCAAATGGAGCAGGAAAATCTAGTTTAATGCGAACAATTGCCACACTTCAAGATCCAGACAGTGGAACAATTAATTTTAATGAAATAGATGTGATTACCCAAAAAGAACAAATTCGTTCGCTGCTTGGGTATTTACCTCAAGAGTTTGGTGTTTATCCAACCTCTAGCGCAGAAGAGCTTCTTAATCATTTGGCCTTATTAAAAGGAATTGCAGATGGAAAAGAACGAAAAAATATGGTGACCAATTTATTAGAATTAACAAATTTATCAATCCATAAAAAAAAGAAACTAGGTGGTTTTTCTGGTGGAATGAAGCAAAGATTTGGAATAGCTCAGGCCCTACTGGCCAATCCTCAAATTATTATTGTTGATGAACCAACAGCAGGACTTGACCCAGAAGAAAGAGATCGCTTTCATAATTTACTTTGCCAAATTGGGGAGAATGTAACAGTTATCTTATCAACTCACATTGTTTCTGATGTTAGTGTTCTTTGTAAGGATATGGCGATAATGGATAATGGCCGAGTGCTGGTACAAATCTCACCCTCTATGGCCATAGAGAAGTTAAAAGGTAAAATTTGGAAAAAAATATTTGATAAAAATGATTGCCAGCAAACAAGCAAATACAAAATTATCTCATCTCGTCTCATACATGGAAAATTAATGTTGCATGCTTATAGTGAATCCCTCCCCGACAACGGATTTGAGTTGGATGTGCCAGATTTAGAAGATGTTTATTTTGCTTATATAAAAAAAATTATTGAGGTGAGGTAAGTAAATATGTTTTTTGAACTACTAATTATTGAAATAAAAAACAGGCTATGGCGATTGTCATCGCTAATATATTTTCTTCTTTATCTTTTTTTAGCATTTATGATATCCATCTCATTTGCTGGAGCATTTAAAGGAGCAACTGTTAGTTTAGGTTTTTCAAATAAATTGGCTTTGAATTCTCCTGTGGTTATTAATTTCTTAAGCTCGCTAATGGGATATATTGGACTTCTGGTAGTTGCTCCACTATTTGGACAATCAATCAACAAAGATTTTGAAAATAAATTTGCTCAAATACTCTTTTTAACTCCAATTAAAAAAAGAAACTATTTTTTTGTAAGGTATTTTGGTTCTTTTATTTCTTCAACTGTAATTATGCTCTCGATCTCTATAGGTATTTGGCTTGCTACCTTAATGCCTTTTATTGATCGAACCTTAGTAAGTGAAAATCATCTTTGGTTTTATATCTCTCCATATTTAACAAATGTAATTCCAAATATATTAATTTTTGGTGCCATATTTATTGCGGTAGTTTCTTTTTTTAAGAAAATGGCACCTGTTTACATTGCAAGTATTGTAGTTTTTACTGGATGGTTGATTGCAGGAACTATCACCTCAGATTTAGAAAATAAATTTTTGGCCGCCATGATTGATCCCTTGGGAATTGAGGCCTTTTTTCAACTCACTCGTTACTGGTCTGTTATCGAGCAAAGTACAACAACAATATCTCTTACTGGAGTACTTTTATATAATCGACTCATTTGGGGATCAATTGGATTTGCATCACTCTTATTTGCTTATTTAATTTTTAATCCTTTTCGCCTTCCAAATGAAAAGAAACAAAAAACTGAAAAAAACCCTTCAGTAGAATTAACTGGCAACAATCTTCAAAATTTATCTGAAGTAAAAATTAACGTTAACTCATATAAAGTCTTTTGGGGATTAGCAATATCTGAATTTAAACAAGCTTTTTCTAATATCTATTTTCTGATTATTTTACTTTGTGGAATTATTTATATTTTTGCCATAAGTGGACAAGTGGGTAAGCTTTATGGAACAGAGACTCTGCCTGTAACCTATCATGTATTAGAACTTATAGGAGGTTCCTTTGGTTTATTTGTGATTATTTTAACTACCTTCTATGGTGGAGAGTTAATTTGGAAAGATCGAGATCACCATTTTTTTGAACTTATTGATTCTAGGCCAATATCAAATAGCTATCTTTATCTTTCAAAATTATTTTCGCTTGTTTTTATTCAAATTTTTTTAGCATTTATAATTTTAATTTGTTGTGTGATCATACAATCATTTAAGGGATATTTTAACTTCGAATGGAAAGTTTACTTTTACCATTTATTTATTTATTCTCTACCATCCAAAATAATGATTTCTATTTTGATCCTATTCATTCAGAGCTTATCTGCTAATAAATACATTGGTCATACGATTGTTATTTTTTACTACTTACTTTTAAACTGGCTACCTAATCTCGGTCTGGATCACTACCTATATCTTATCGGCCAACTACCATATGTTTTCTATTCTGACATGAATCAGTTTGGAACTTCATCTTTTCGTTTTATGATCTTATGTTTGTATTGGGGATTTTTTCATTTAATTTTATTGGTGTTAACAATATTAATATGGAAGCGAGGTATGCTTCTAGGAAGCAAGGTAGTTTTTGTAGAATTAGGTCGTAGATTAAACCCACACTACAAAAGAATTCTTATTATCTCTTGCACAGGTTGGATCTTATCTGGAATCTTTATTTTTTACAACACCAATATCTTAAATACATATAAGACCACAACAAAAGAAGAACAAATTAATGTTGATTATGAATTACTATTTAAACATTTTGAAAAAGGGCCCTCACCAGAAATAATTGCTGTACAACTAAATGTTGATATTTTCCCGGAAACTCAATCACTATATGTCAAAGGAAAATTTCAATATAAAAATAAAAGCAATCAAGCAATAAAAAAAATATTAATAAATACTGACACCGAAGTAAATTATGAAAAATTAAGTTGGAATCGCCCTCTAAAGATAATTACAGACAATAAAAAAATTGGCGTTCAAATTATTGAATTTGATTCTCCATTACTAGCAAATGAGGAAATTACCCTTTCTTTTGTTGCTAACAGAATACCTCGAGGATTTACAAATAGTAGCTTTTCAAAAAAGATTGTTCAAAATGGATCATTTTTTTACGGCTCAGATCTGGCCCCGATAATTGGATACTCTTCCGGTAATGAATTGACTGATGATAAAACTAGAAGGAAATATAAGCTTGCTGAACGACCACGGATGGCCAACATAAATGATAAAAATGCTTTATCAAAAACATATATTTCAAACGAAGGATATTGGATCACATTTGAAGCGACAGTTAGCACTTCCAAAGATCAAATTGCAATTGCTCCAGGATATCTAGAAAAAGAGTGGTTAGAAAATGATAGAAGATATTTTCATTATAAGATGGACCGTCCAATGTTAAATTTTTATTGTTTTCTATCGGCCCGTTACCAAGTTGTTAGTGATAAGTGGAATGATGTTAAAATTGAGGTTTATCACCACCTCGGTCACACTAAAAATATTTCTCGAATGATAAATGCTGTAAAAAAGTCATTAGATTATTACAGCAAATATTTTTCGCCATATCAATTTAAACAATTTAGAATAATAGAATTTCCTCGCTATCAACAATTTGCTCAGGCATTTCCAAATACCATTCCCTATTCTGAGAGTATGGGTTTTATCGCTAAGGTTAATGAAAAAGATCCAGAAAGTATCGACTATCCATTTTATGTTACTGCACATGAATTGGCCCATCAATGGTGGGCCCATCAGCTTAGTGGTGGAAATGTTCAAGGGGTAACCATGTTATCTGAATCTTTGGCCCAATATTCTGCACTTATGGTGCAAGAAAAAGAATATGGGCCAAAACAAATGAAAAAATTTTTAAAATATGAATTGGATCACTATCTAAGCGGTCGAAGTACAGAATCGAAAAAAGAATTGCCTTTGTATTTAAATGAAAACCAACCATATATTCATTATAACAAAGGTAGTATAGTTTTTTACGCATTAAAAGATTATCTTGGAGAAGAAGTTGTAAATAAAGTTTTAAGTGACTTTATAAAAGATTTTGCTTACAAAAGGCCACCACTACCAAGATCAATTGATCTAGTTGAACGATTTAAAAAAATTACTCCAGTTGATAAAAAATATCTTATTGAAGATTTATTTGAAACAATCACTTTCTATGATAATAAAACCGATTCAGTTTTGTATAAAAAAGAAAATGGAAAATACAAAGTTACTATTGTTGGATATAGTAAAAAAATTCGTTCTGACGAATTAGGAGCAGAAAAAGAGATTTTCATGAATGATTTTATCGATGTTGGTCTTTTTGATAAAGATGGAAATATCATTTACTTAAACAAGCATCAAATTAAAAGTGGAGAGAATAAAATTGAACTGCTTGTCGATAAAGAACCCTTCAAGGGAGGTATCGATCCAATAAATAAATTAATTGATAAAATTTCCGATGACAATTCAATAAAAGCGGTCGAGCCATAATTATGAGGAAAAAATTTGGTTCTGAGCTGGTAGAACAGACAGTCGCCCTTCTCACTATCAGATGCGATTAAGATAGTTGCTTTGAAGGTTTTTTGGAGGAAGGTGAAATTTTTCGGGTTTTTGTAACTTTTTTTGTTACCTTAGCAGTTATAAAAATAACAGGATATTGCCCTTGATGTGAAATATAGCTAACACCATTTATGTCATTACCACAATTAGTGATCTTAAGGTTATCAATAATCCTCGAGTGGATTTCCCATTAACTTCAGCAGCTAAAAAATACCTCAGCATTGATAGATTTAATGTTTTCCCAAATCTGCGAGGACGAGTAATAACTGCTACCTTAGTAGAATTATCCTCTATGAATTCTTTAATGAATAAACTTTTATCAACAAAATCAAGTTTTTGGTTAATAATTTCTTTAAAATCTTCGTAACCCAAGGCCAGTCTCATATTTTTTATATCCAAAAGTGTGAAGTTTCTATTGTAATAATACTAAGAATGATTTTAACAGTATTTGTTTTAGATGGATAGCCATTTAGATTAAGACAATTATTAACTATATTTTCGATTTTTTGTAAGAGTATGTTAAAACATTATGGGCAAATAAGGAATTTACTAATTGTCGATTGTGCTCATATTATCATCTGCAGGAAGAGTGCTTATTGGGCGAATTAGACAACGAATTCCTGTAACCCACTTGCATGGTCCAGTTCCAGGAATGCCACCAGTCCATGCAGCATTACACCTATTTTTTCCAACTGGGTCTCCAAAGGATGTCCAATAACTACAATTGAATTCTGGATGAGAAGTATTAACTCTCACACAACAAGCTGCTACAGGAGGTAGCATGGGACATATATTTCCATTATACCATTTGCATGGTCCTGCTCCCACCACACCTCCGCTCCAAACGGCGTTACATCGGCCTTCACTAACGGTATCAAGTGATGGGCAACTAAATTCAGGATGAACATTGTTTACTCGACAACATTTTGCTTCAACAGAAGCGATAGTTGATAGACTCAAAATGAACATTAAAATGCTAATGCTCAAAACATTTAAAGAAATTTTACTAAGCATAAAATCCTCCTAGATATAATGTTAATTATTATTAGATTTTTTGCAGACAGGTATTCCGCAAAAACAGTGCTTCTATATCTCGCTTAAAAAAGGGTATACGGCAAGCTCAAAATATAAAATTTAAATAAGAATTTAAATAAGTACCAGGGCTTCTAATGCTTCTAATGCTACTAATGCTACTAATGCTACTAATGCTACTAATGACTTGCTTAAGATATAAACCCACAACAACGCCAATTTATTTACTCTTTTATCACTCGCGCATAAGCAGATAATCTCATCTATATGAGATGAGCATGAGATGAGCATGAGATGAGCATGAGATGAGCAACGTGTCTTTTTTCTTAAATTAGAAACTGTTTCGTAAAAAATTGACGACCTTTATTTTGGTAATGAAAATCCATGTTGATGAAATACTAAAAAGCGTATAAAAACAAAATATACTGATAAGCGTATAATAATAATAAAGGATGTTTATCAATGAAACAGTTTAATCTTATTAGTGAAAATATTAATACTGCAGAAAAACTAGGTCATACAATTAGAAGAATTAGAAAACAAAAAGGGATTTCACAATTAGAATTAGCAAAACAAATGAATATAAGGCAACCAACAATCAGTGATATTGAAAATGGTAGAGGTACTCTTGATTCTTTTTTTAAAATTGTCCAAGCATTAAAAGTTAATTTAGCTATAGCTTCTTCTGGTCAGTTTGCTTCACTCTATATGCATACTAAAAAAAGACCAAACAACAAACATCAAAAACTTATTAAAATGCTTAATTCTTTGGACTCTGGGAAGTAAGAATGGGGTAACTGCTCACACCCTTCTACGATATTATAAGTGGATATTTTTTGCACGCACGAGAGCGAATTCCATTGAAAAAATTAAAACTTGCAATGTCTATAGGAAACAGTAAACATTACTCTTTTGAAAAGATAACTAGACGTCACTATCTCGAGTCTGCAAAGGAATGTTCGATTTCAGTAGATGATTTCAATATTCTGATAGATGAAGTACATGAAAGTTATAAAAATTTGCAATTATCTATCAAAGAAAGCGAATTAGATCCTCTTCTTGATAGAGAAACGTTAAATATTATTCTTGAAGGAATGAAAAATCGAGCGAAAAAGATTTTTTAGATTATTTTCTTAAAGACTATAGTTAGTTTTTTCCTTACAGGCCCCTTTATACGTGCGAACAATAGCGTAAGTAACTTGCCAAACTTGTTTATGTTCCTTTAGATTTATTTAACTTTATTCATAATTATATTAACTTTGTATTAAATTAGTTAACCTATTAACCTATTAACCTATTAACCTATTAACTTTGTAACTTAAGGGCACTTAATGTTATTTTAAGGGCCTTAATTAGGAGAATTATCTATGTTATCTATGATTAAAATTTTACCTGCACTAATTACATTAATTATCACAACAATAACAACAATCCTGCCGCCTGCTTTGGCATGTACTACATTTTTAATGACCAATGCAAATAATAATACTAGCGGTGCTTTTTTTGGAAAAGATTATGATTGGCATATCGGTCAAGGGATCATCTATATTAACAAACGTGGTGTCGCAAAGAGAGCGATAGTCTCAAAGCAAATTTCAACTGCAGCGAAATGGAATTCCCGCTATGGAAGTTTGACTTTCAATCAGTACGGAAGAGAATTTCCAAACGGTGGAATGAACGAAAAAGGATTAGTAGTTGAAATTATGGTGTTAGATGGAAGTAAATTCCCTTCAAAAATTGAATTTGGAGAAAGTATAAATGAACTACAGTGGATACAATATCAATTAGATAATTTCTCTTCTGTAAAACAGATGATTAAACAAACCAATTTATTAAATATTATTCCAATGTATGGGAGTCTTCATTTTTTAGCGTGCGATCGTAGTCGTGATTGCGCTACATTTGAATATCTGAATGGTAAATGGACAATAACTAGTGGTGAAAAATTAAAAGTAAAAACATTAGCAAATAGTAGTTACGCTGATTCTGTAACAAATTTATCCAGATATGTTGGTTTTGGTGGAAGAGGAAGAATACCTAATGATTCAAGCTCACTATCTCGTTTTGTACGTGCTAGTCATTTAGCTCTACAATTTAAACCAACAACAACTACAACCTTAGATGAAGCAATTAATTATGGATTCCAAATCCTAAGTAGCGTAGCGCTCTCAAATAATAAGTGGCAAATAATTTATGATCTAGATAATCTTATGGTTTATTTTAAGAGTAAAAAGACAAATTGTAATAAAACAAAATATATCGACTTGAAAACTTTTGATATGTCTTGCGCTCGTCCAGTGCTGGCCCATCAGCTTGAATCAACTCTATCCGGAAACATAAGTAGTAATTTTAAATCTTTTAACTATCAAGAAAACCGAGAGCTTATTCGCTCAAGTTTATCACAAATGCCAACACTTCCTATAGCAAATCCAGTAGCTATTTTATCTGATTTACCTCAAACTTTTGAATGTAATTCTCTTCTGTAAATGAATAAGGGAATAAATGAATAAGAGAACAAGTGAATATCGGTAAATATTATTTTTAACTTCCTTAACGAAGGAGTTGATCAAAAATGAGAAAATTATCGTTTTCAATTTATGTTGTAATTTATACCTTGCTATTTTGCATAGATACCCAGGTCGCTTTTGCATCTCAAATTTTTATAAAAGAAAATCCTCGTTATCATGGTCCACAGATTAAATACGTAAACGGAAGATATTTCAATCCTGAGGAATATGGCGGTAGCGATCGAAGATATCTTGTAGATGGATTCAAAATTTTTCTTCAAACCTTTCATCGGCGCTCAAAAGATTTTTTTGATGGAGTAAGTGATAGGAGTAATTGGTATCAACCAGCGATTCCATCACTTTCAAGTGTTATTCCAAAGATAACTTGGATTGGACATTCCTCATTTTTGATTCAATTAAACGGAATAAATATTTTAACAGATCCGGTTTTTAATGATCTATTTAAAATTTATTATACTCGTACTTTTCCTCCTGGTATCAGTTACAAAAATCTTGCAAATAAAATTAATGTAATATTAATTTCTCATAATCATAAAGATCATTTTGAAAAAAAAACTATGAAAAAATTGTTAACATTAAATCCTCAACCATTATTATTAGTACCACAAGGATTAAAAAAGTGGTTTCTTAATTTAGGGTATAACAATGATCGCATATTTGAATTTGATTGGGGAAATGAAATTCACTCAGTAGCTAACAGTCCTGTGAATATTACTTTTCTACCGGCCAAACATACTTCTTCTATGTTAGGTTTGGATATCAATAAAAGTGCATGGGGTAGTTGGTTGATAGAAAATTCCAAAATAAAAATATTTTTTGCTGGAGATACAGGAGACTCTGCTCATTTTCAAGAAATTGCTAAATCCATTGGAAAAATAGATGTGGCCATAATGCCAATTGCACCTAATAAACCTAGAAAGCTTATGGAAAAGGTTTGTCATATTAACACCGAAGATTCTGCTTCAGCTGGATTTATTACTTTGGATGCGAAGTGGTTTATTCCTATGCATTGGGGAACATTCAAATTAGGCAGTGACAAATTTATTGAACCCATTACTCGTCTTGAAAAATGGTTTAATTCAAATCAATATCGATTGCCGAATAAAAATTTAGTAATCCTTCCTATAGGAGGGATATGGAAATTTTATCAAAATTAAGAAAGCAGTTGAGAAGCATCTTTATCCAAAAACCAAAAAGTTTTTCCATTTTTTAATAAGACATGTTTAGGAAGTAAATTTTCTTCTTTATCATCTTCTTTATCATCTTTTTTATCATCTTTTTTATCATCTTCTTCTATATTACTTTTCAAAGCTTTCCTTACAATCTGAGCTTTCGAAGCTCCCTCCACAATCCACATCAAGTTTTTTGCATTATTGAGAACTGGAATGGTAAGAGTGACTCGAGGAAGATGGGGTTCACCACCTGTTGTAGATGTGACAAGTTGAGATGTCTTTTTGGAAATATTAATAGATTGAGGGAAAAGAGATGCCGTATGACCATCAATACCTAAACCAAGTAAAATAAGATCAAAACAGGGAAATTCTTTTTCTAAAAGGTTAAAAAAAGAAATCAATTCTCTTTCGTAAAGATAGGCCGCTCTTGATGGATCATTGGTATTAACTGGTATAGCATGAATATTTGCTTCAGGAATATTTATTTTTGCTAATAACGTATCGTAGACCATTCGATAATTACTGTTTGCATCGCTAATGGGCACCAAACGTTCATCATCCCAAAAGAAATGAATGGATTCCCAATTAAATTTATTTCGATAAAGCTCACTGGCCATTAACAAATAGACTCCTTTAGGAGTTGAACCTCCTGAAAGGGAGATAGTAAAACTACCATTTTCCTGAATACTTTTTCTAGATAGCTCGCAAATTTTTTCCACTACTTTTTCACATAGATTATTATAATTTTCCGCCACAATAATAGTATTAGTATTCATAATAATTTCCATTCCTCCTTTTTGTCTCGATTTTTTTATTATCGATCTATTTCCCATTTCCAACTTTCCTACTATAGGGGGGAAATAAGGAATAGGTTTTCTCAAATCATGCAAAGAAATTTATAATTTAAAATGTATAATAGTACTATTATAGATATCAAGAATATCTTTATAATACAAGAAACACTTAGAGTAACTAGTCAGAAGGAGTAGGATATGAATTCTTCTCAATTACATGGATATCAAAAAGGAAAATATGAAATAGGGATAGTTGGATTAGGAGTAATGGGAAGCAATCTAAGTTTAAACATGGCCGAACATGGTCTCTATGTTATCTGTATAGATAAAGATTTATCAAAAGGAATGAAATTAATTGGAAGGGAAAAAATATATGTTAGTAAATCTTTAACAGAATTTTTTGAAGGATTAAAAACTCCCCACATTGTAATGTTAATGGTCCCCTCTGGACCTAATATAGACAAAGCAATTGAAGATATTTTGCCTCTGTTGCAGGCAGGAGATATTATTATAGATGGAGGTAACTCTCACTTTAAAGATACAAATCGCCGCCAAGAAAAGGTGGCCAAGAAATCCATCAAATTTCTTGGGGTAGGTATTTCCGGAGGGGAGTATGGAGCACATTTCGGTCCTAGCATTATGCCTGGAGGTGAAGAAGAGACATATGAAAGTGTTCGTCCCATATTTGAATCTATTGCCGCCCAAATTAATGGAAGGCCTTGTGTAGGATATCTTGGAAAAGGATCGGTCGGCCACTATGTCAAAATGGTTCATAATGGAATTGAATATGCCTTGATGCAAATTTTGGCCGAGACATACGATATAATGAAGAGGGGACTAAAATTAAACAATAATGAACTTCATGATGTTTATGCTCGTTGGAATAAAAAGCCACTGCTTTCCTATTTTTAAAAAATACCGGTTGTATTTTTTTTAAAA
>JADGAM010000056.1:18766-22190 GCA_015232015.1 Oligoflexia bacterium
TGGCCGTTGCTGATAGGCCAGATGATAGGCTAATTGACAAAATACTAGATGTGCCAGGACAAAAGGGAACTGGTAAGTGGACTTCAATTGAAGCACTAGAATTGCAAGTGCCTACTCCAACCATCAACGTGGCAGTTAGTATGCGCGATTTATCGGTAGACAAACAAGAAAGAAATATTCTCGCCTCAAAATATTTTGTTAAAATTCCTAAAAATAAAGAGGAAGATACTGATCATAGTAAACGTCAATTTTTTATCTATGATATTGAAAATGCACTCTATTTCTCTATGATAATGATTTATATACAAGGTATAGCACTTCTTCAAAAGGCCTCTCTTTACTATAATTATCAATTAAATCTTGAAGAAGTAATCCGCATTTGGCAAGGAGGATGTATCATTCGATCGCAGATGCTCACATATTTTGAGGAAATATTAAAAAACAATAAAAACAATAAAAACAATAAAGACAATAAAAACAACTCGCTCTTAACAGTTTCCACAATTCTAATGGATAATTATCTTTCAAAAAAAATATTACAAATAGAAAAAGCTGAGCATATTCCAAGAGTAATTAATATGGCCACTGCTCTAGGGATTCCTATTCCTGCGCTAACTAGCTCCCTTAACTATTTTGATTGCTATCGTAGTGCTTGGTTACCGGCCAATCTTATTCAAGCACAAAGGGATTATTTTGGTGCCCATACTTATGAACGAACTGATTTAAAAGGACAATTTTTTCATACTGATTGGAATAAAGGAAAATAATATATATGACAATACCTACTACGACACCTATTACGACATCTGTTACGACACCTACTACACCTTTAAAGATTCTAACTCATGAAGAATTTTGTACAGCAAATACTCCTGATCCATGCGGAATTGTAATCTTTGGGGCCTCTGGTGATCTAGCATACCGTAGACTTATTCCTTCTCTTTATAATCTTTATAAAGACAAATTTTTAAATTCTTCTTTTTTTGTTCTAGGATTTGCTAGAACTGCTAAAAATGATAATAATTTCAGAGAAGAAATAATAAATTTATTAGGAGAAGAAAAAGATGCCTTAGAATTTGCTAAGTGTTTTTACTACGAAAGTGGTGATTACAATTCTGCAGCTTCTTATGAGTGCCTTGTAAATCGCTTGCAAGAAATAAAAAAGAATAACAATAATAATATGGCCAAAGATAAAATTATTTTTTATCTGGCCACACCCCCAAATCTAGTAGAAACAATAATTTTTCATCTCTCACAAGTGAAACTAATTTATCCTGATGAAGGTGATTTAGATAAACAAAGTAAATGGATTAAGGTTGTTTTTGAAAAACCATTTGGCAGTGATCTAGAATCTGCCAGAAAACTAAATAAATATATTCATAAACACTTAAGAGAAAATCAAATTTATCGTATTGATCATTATCTTGGAAAAGACAGTGTACAAAATATATTAATGTTTAGATTTTCAAACTCTATTTTTGAACCATTATGGAATCGACAATATATCGATCATATTCAAATTAGTGCTTTAGAAACATTAGGTGTTGAACATCGGGCGGGATATTATGATCAGACTGGGGCACTTCGTGATATGTTTCAAAATCATATGTTTCAACTTTTAGCTTTAATAGCAATGGGACCACCGGCCCGCTTCGATGCCAATCAATATAGAGATGAAAAGATAAAAGTGATTAAGGCGCTAAGACCTATTCCCAAGGGTAAATTTCATGAATTTGTAGTTAGAGGTCAATACGCAAATGGTGTTATTAATGAACAGGCAGTAGTTGGATTTAGAGATGAAAAGAATATTTCTCCTACCTCCAATACTGAAACGTTTTCGGCCATGAAATTATTTATAGATAATTGGCGTTGGGAGGGAGTACCTTTTTATCTCAGAACAGGAAAGCGTATAGGACGAGCTGCTACCGAAATTGTGATTCAATTTAAAAATATTCCACATTCTATATTTTATCCACTAAAAGCAGATCAACTATGTCCTAATTTACTCTCCTTTCAAATTGGAGAAAATGAGGGAATCTCTTTGGGATTTGAAGCAAAACATCCTGGACCTAAATTATGCATGGCATTTGTTAATTTAAATTTTTGTTATTCTAATATTTTTGGCACAAGGCCATTACCTCTGGCCTATGAAAGATTATTACTTGATTGTATGCTTGGAGAGCAAATTCTTTTTTCAAGAGAAGATATGGTGGAACTCTCCTGGGAATATATAACTCCAATTTTAAAAGACTGGGAAAATTCACCGCCCCTCTCAAATTTTCCTAATTATCTGGCCGGTTCATTTGGACCAGAAGAAGCAAACACCCTTATAGAGAGAGACGGAAGAAAATGGATATTATCATGAGTAACTAAGGGCCTATCTTAATAACTATAACATAACCATAAACATAACCATAACCTCCAGATTCTAGGCGCCAAGAATCGAGAAAGGAGAAAGGAGATTAGTAAAAAAAAAGTTTAGTTGGGTTGCGGATATAAAAATAAAAGATAAGATATCAAAATGAATCTCACTCAAAAAACTAAACAACTCTTTCTATTATTTATATTTTTTACTTTAGCGGTAACTTTATGGAATAGCTTTATACTCTATCCAATAAAATTATTTGTGGTTTTGCTTCATGAACTGTCACATGGGTTAGTAGTAGTATTACTAGGTGGAAAAATAGAGTCAATACAAATAAATTCTCAGATGGGAGGGCACATTGCATATCTTATGCCCTCTAGTTCAATTAGCAAATTGCTAGTCGCAAGCGCTGGTTATTTAGGAAGCATGTTCTGGGGAGGACTCCTACTTACTTTAGCACTTAAAACAAATTGGGATCGATATATCTCTTTATTGATAGGTATCATCACTTTGTTATTAAGTTTTTTCGTTATAAAATCGGGGGAGATTTTTGGCATATTTTTTTGTTTTTCCTTCTCTTTGCTAATGATTCTTTCTTATCGTTATCTAAGCAACTTTTTTCATGATCTAATACTAAAGTTTATAGGACTTACTAGTTGTCTCTATGTAATCATAGATATAAAAAGTGACCTTATTGATAGAACTGGAATAGGCAGTGATGCAGATACTATTTCTAAAATAATCTGGATACCTTCTATTGCTATCGGTGCTTTTTGGTTTTTGATTGCAATATTTTTCCTATATAAAATATTTAAATGGAATTTTATTTATGAGAAAGTTAAAAAAAATTAAAATCTCAAAAGTGAATAATAGAAGAATAATAGAAAAATAATAGAAGAATATTAGAATAGCATAATTGCTAAGCTTACAACGACAGTATCAGTTGTGTCACCTCCTACTCTATGGACCCTCGACATTCACTTCAATCAATTAAATTAATTGTAAATTAATTTAAGTTTATTTGTAACTACTCACTCCCTATTTAACTTTTTCATTAAG
>JADGAM010000057.1 GCA_015232015.1 Oligoflexia bacterium
ATATCAATGGTATAACAATTACTTCTCAAATAAATTCTATTAGGCCTGGAATTTTATTTGTAGCTCTTCATCACTCTAGAGAACATCTTTCCTCTGAAATGCCCATGAAACTGATGGAATATCTTTTAAATAATTATAATAAAGATCCAGAAGTAACCAGATTAATTAATACACGAAATATTTATATAATCCCTATGATAAATCCTGATGGAGGAATGTTTGATATTAAAAATCGTTCATATCAATATTGGAGAAAGAATAGAAGAAATAATGATGGTAATGAAGAATATGGAGTAGATTTAAATCGTAACTACTCTTATTTTTGGGGTACAGGAGGCTCCTCCTCTTCTCCCTCCTCTGATATCTATATGGGAACAAAACCATTTTCCGAACCAGAAACTGTTGCTTTGAAAAACTTTATTGAAACACATGCCAATATCCGTATTATCTTAACTTTTCATACATACTCAGAATTAATTTTATATCCATGGGGACATAAGAATGAAGGAGTAGGAGGAAAAGATGAATCGGTGTTTGTAAAAATGGGACAGACAATGTCTGCCTGGAATAACTATACTCCTCAAAAATCTTCAGATTTATATATAGCGTCCGGTGACACATGTGACTGGGCATATGGTGAACATCAAATTTTTTGTTTCACCTTTGAGCTTTCCCCTAAGTCAGGATGGTTTGGGGGAGGCTTCTATCCTGGAGCAAGTGCAATTGAACCTACCTTTAATGCTAATTTAAAACCCATGATGTATTTGTTGGAATATTCTGATTCTCCCTATAGAGTTCTTAGCGAATAAGTAAAGTAAGTAAGCAAAGTAAGTAAGTAAAGTAACTAAGTTAAGTAAAATAATTATATGAATTATTCAAAAAATCTATTTATTGTATTAATCATTATATCTTTTTTAATTTCCTATGAAACCAGTACAAGCATAAGTACGGCCATAGCAAATGAAAAAGAGATAAAAAATGTAATATTATTAATTCCAGATGGTACAGGTTCTTCTCATATTACTTTTTCAAGATGGTATAACGGTGGATCTCCTTTGGCCATGGATGAAATTGCTAGCGGTTTGATTCGCACATACACTGTAGATACATTAATTACAGACTCTGCACCTGCGGCCACTGCCATGGCGACAGGATATAAATCATCTGCAAAAACTATTGGTCTTCTTCCTTCCAAAAATAAAAATAAATCTTTTTTATGGGGAGTTCCAGATATTAAAGCAGAAGATGAAGAAAGACCTGTGGCAACTGTATTAGAGGCGGCCCGCCTTGCGGGAAAGTCCGTTGGATTAGTTGCAACTATATTCGTAGAGCATGCTACTCCAGCAGGTTTCTCGGCCCACGTTTTACAAAGGGATGATTTTGAAACAATTGCAAAACAACAAGTGCATAATGGTTTAGACGTGGCCCTTTCTGGTGGTTTAAAATTTATTCGTAAAGAAGACCGTGCTGATAAAGATGATTTAATTGAAGTCTTAAAATCTCGAGGATATCAAGTAATTACTAATCGAAATCAATTAATGCAAATTACCTCTGGTAAAGTGTGGGGAGCATTTACAGATGCAGAAATGAGCAATGACCTTGATAGAGATAAAACAATTGAGCCTTCACTAGAAGAGATGACCATAAAAGCAATATCTCTTCTAAAGAAAAATAAAAAAGGATTTTTTCTAATGGTGGAAGGAAGTAAGGTCGATTGGTCTTCTCACAAGCATGATCCAGTAGGGATTGTTACTGAATTTTTGGCCTTTGATAAAGCGGTAAAAGTAGCTTTAGACTTTGCTAAGAAGAGAAAAGATACCGCAATAATAATTTCTCCAGATCATGGGAATGCTGGATTTTCCATTGGTTCGACATTAACTGATAATAACTATCAGTTCGCTCCTTATGATAATTATTTATCAGCAATTAAGAAAGCAAAACACACTGTAGATTTTGTTTTAAATGAGGTGAAGAAAAGCAATGGTGATAAAGATCAAATAAAAAAAATTATTATAGAAAATTATATTCCTGACATGACTGACGAGGAATTTGATAAGCTAATTAAAAGTCCAAAAGAAAAACTTTTAGCGGAATTAGTCTCTTTAATTCAAAAAAGAAACGCTATCTCTTTTACAACATGGGGACATACTGGCGAAGATGTTCCTCTTTTTTCATATCATCCAAATCCTCTGAAAAAATTGCAAGGAGTAATTTTAAATACAGATATTGCTAAATATATTGCTAAAGTTTTAAATTTAAATTTAAAAAAAGCTACTGAAGAGTTGTATTATTCAATTGATTTAACTACATCAAATATTGCAAAGATGGATTTAACAGATACCAATAACCCCATTTTAATTTTAAAAAATACTAATGCCAATGGAAAAACCCTTAAATTGTCCATTAATAAAAATATTGCCGTATTAATATCTGCAAACACGAATGCTCAAAAAGAATATCAGTTACCAGGAGTAACCATATTTAATAAAGAAAAGAATCGTGTTTATTTTTCCAAAAAATGTTTAGAGTATTTGTAAATAATCATAAATAAATTAATCCTTAGTCCAATTAAATAGATCGAAGTTTAGCTGATAGACATTTTTTTCTGGTGCCTTCTCAACCAAAGGTCTGATTGTTTGTAAAAATTGCATGAATTTCTCTTTGATACTCAAATAGGTGTTTTGATCGGCAGAAAACACCACTGAAAAATCATAAGAAAAATCTGAAGTGACATTTGAGTCAGTATTTGAAGTAGTGTTTGAAGTAGGTAGAGATGATCGATTTATACTCATCAATTTCAGGCCTGCGCTCCAGATTCTAAATAGGTTATTTTCTTTTGGTAAGTGTAGATTATGAATAACACTATAAAAAAGGTTATTATTTTCAGCTATAATTTTCATTCTAATAAGATTATTCACAATAGTTTGAAGTGCACTCATTGAAAGATTTAAATCTAGTGCCAGAAGATTAAGATTTTGCTGATAGCGTTCTATTGATAAGGCAATATGAACTATTTGATGCCAAGGATTGAGATAATACTCTCGGAGTATCTGTTCTTGTTGATCTTCAATCACTGAGATGGAAATATATTTTTCAGTTTTTAAATTCTGCTGCTGAATTGCTTTTACTTTTTTTAATAAAATATTTTCTCTAACTTTCAAACTACAATTCTGATACTGGTATAAAAGTTCAAGATAACTGCACTCGTCTTCAGATAGTTTTAAATAAACACATCCTAGAAATATGATCAGCATTCATGTGTGCAAAACCATTAATTATCTTGGAAAGATATGGTTTCTGGATGCGCATATAGGTGGCCATATTTTGAAAATTGATTGTGGAATCTTTTTTTTTCCTTTGAAGAATAAGGCCTTTAAAGATTTTTCTGTAATCTATCTCATTATAAATACTCATTTTGTTCTCACTATAATTTCCTGTCCGGAAACTTTATAGCAAAAGTTGTTAATAAATTCATTAACATTTTAAAAAATTTAATTTACATACTAGCTATCAACCGATTAGTCTCGTTTCGTTTAAGAATAAGAAGCAACAAATAACAAAATAAAGGGGATTTTTTATGAATTTATTGCTGCAAAAATTTTCTCGATTCTTTTCCAGAGGGAGCTTAGTTAGGTTCACTCTACCTTTATCTACCACCTGGATCACCACTATTACTATTGTCTTTACTACTGCCATCACTACACTATGCTGTTCTCTTCCCTTTCTCCAGTCTATTCCTTTGGCACAAGCTGTAACCTCAGCCAGTTTTCATGGTGACTGGAGCAGTGGTGGCGGGGACATTTCTGAGATGGAGAAAAATCCTTGGTTCATTGAAAACACAGAAAATGTTCCCTTTTGCGTTCAAATTGATGAAAAAAATTTTGGAGCTTCCAAAGATGTGGCAGTAGAAAAGATATTTAAGGCCATTGATCATTGGAATAGAGAGTTTAATGGATATAAATTGAGAAGGTGGAATCACGAGGTTAGATTGGCCACACAAAAATTTCACGAAGTTCCATGCAATCAAAAACACCTAATTACCTTCCAATTTGGAGTGCTTCAAAATGAGCAAAAAGAGTATTTCAAACAAAGAAGAATAAATCGTATTGTAGGTCACACTGTCCGCACCTCATATGACGAAGAAAATTTACGAGGTGAAGGATTTGTCTATATTGCTCCAGAGGAAGGGGAACTGGCCCCTAATTGGGATGGAATTTACAAGAAACATTGGCAACTTGCTGGCGGAAGATTGTTAGAGTTTCTTTTAGTTCATGAAATCGGTCATATTTTTGGAGTTCCTCATCTTGAGGTGGGATTCGATACATACCCTATGTACGGCATGCTAACTGGTACAGATTATATGGATGACGATTTTCCCATGAGACTAATTAGTGCAGAGTATGCCACTCAATATGTAAAATTCGATAAATTATCTCGAATATTTAATTTATATAGAAATGGCATTTTCACTCGCAGATATGAGGCCTGTGAACCTTATTTTTCTGATCCTCGCTACCCATCTAAGATACCAGGTCCTAAAATTTTTGGAATCCCTTCTGGTTGGGGATGTGTTGCGATTGAAGGGCCAGGATTTCCAGATAATGGAGAAGAACCGGATCTTCCAATTGAAGTAAAACTATACGCTGCAATTGACAGAGAATCAGCTAAAAATCCTGCTAACTGGAAATATATTGGCTCATTTAGCTTCAGTTCTGTAGGATTTTATGAAACTGGTGTAGTAATGATTTACGTTAATGATAAACAAAAAGTATTTCCAGGAGAAGTTCCTCACAATAGATTGTTTCATTCTACTGCTGGTGTACGAATTAGATTTCTTACAGGTTTTACCTATACGAGTCCTTTTTTAAAAGAAAAAAGAGTGGGAATTATCGAAGAACGTCCAGGAGAAATACATATCTCTGCTCCTAGTGCTGATGGAGAATATTTTGCAACGAACGCGCTTAATTTCTATAACTATGATCACTTAAACTTCCGTTCTTCCTCACACTAAACTAATGGTCTGTACAAAAAATTCAACATACAGGTAGTATAGAATTTTTTACTTAGGAAAATAATTTTTCATATTTATCTAGTTCTTTTTCAAAATCAAAGAGCGAAAGTAAATCTTCTCTTGAGTAATTTTGTTTGAATTTGCTCATGTTATCTCTTGAATAGATAATTTTATTTGCTAAATCTAAAGCATCTTTAGGAGTTGCAAGAGCACCAAAGCTGGTTTTTCTTACTACTTCTCGTACTCCAGGCATATTAGAGGCAACCACAGGTGTACCACAAAGCATGGCCTCCAACTGAACCATACCAAATGCCTCTAGAGGATCAACGCTTGGTAGAACTAATAAATCAATTTCATTGTAAAATTTTAATAAATCATCATTGCTTAAATATCCTATAAAGCTTATGTGTTCTGGATATTTTTGAGTGTAAGGAATAAGTTTATTATAAATACTTCCGCCAGCAACTTTGTTTAATTCTCCCGCTATAATAATTTTAAATTTCCATTTTGGATCATGTTTTATTATATGAGGGATGGATTCAAATAAGTATTGTAGTCCTTTCTCTTCCACAATTCTGCCTACAAAACCAATTTTAAAAAATGATGAATGAATATTAATATTATTAAAATTTACTATTGACCAACGTTTGTGATCTATTGGGGGGTATATGGCCACAGCTTTATGAATGTATTTTTTGAATTTACAATGTTCAAAATAATCTTTAGTTAAAACTACAATGTGCTTTGAACGTTTTAAAATTATATTCATCAACATAAAAGAAATTAAAAGAATAAAGCGACTAATTAATCCTGTGCCCAAATTTAAATCACAGTGATATTGAGTTACTAATTTTCTTTTAGCAATAAAAAGAGCGGCCAAAGCAGTATCGGCCATAGGTAAATGGAAGTTAACTACGTCATGAGTTAATGATAATTTTATAGTTTGAATCCATAAAGTTGGAGCAAATACTCCTTTACCTAATGAAAAAAGTACAGGCACTCTCTTAACTTCTACCCCTTCAATATTTTCTTTATTAGATAATTTATTATTGTATTTGGTGGTGAGCACAGTTACTTTATAACCACGTTTTACTAAGTTTTCTGCTAAGTTTTTGGCCAAGATGGAAAGACCACTTACATACGGATGATAATAATATAAGACAATTAAAATTTTTTTCATTATAGTATGGTTTTTATCACACAGGGACCTTGTAAGCAATGCCAGCTTTTAATGAAAATAAAACTGAAGAAATAGAAAAGAATAAAAAAGAGATTTTTGTAGTCGATCTCGATGATACATTGATAAAAACCGATTTATTAATCGAAGGTATTTTAAGTAGCATCAAAACAAACCCTTTGAATATTTTTAAGATAGCGCGTTTAGCGGTAGAAAAAGATTCAAGGCATTTAAAAATATATTTAGCAAATAATCTACAGATAAAATCTTCCCTACTTCCATATAGGCAACCAGTCTTAGATTTAATTCAAGATCAAAAAAACAAAAATCCGAATGTGCCCATTGTTTTAGCATCTGCATCTCATACAAAGTGGGTTAATGATGTGGCCAACTACTTACAAATTTTTGATGAAGTTTTAGCAACAACAGAAAAAATTAATCTAAAAGGTAAAAATAAATTAAAGGTAATTCATGAGAAGTTTCCCAATTGTAACTTTACTTACGTTGGAGATTCGCATGCTGATCTTCCACTATGGGAGGCAAGTAAAAAGGCAATAGCAGTTAATGTAGGTTATTTTGTTAAAAGAAAATTATCAACCTTAAATAATAGTAAGAGCAATAATAACAATATCATTACTGAATTTTTATGTGATCATAGTTGGGCCGATAAGATTAAAGAGATCTTAAAATTGATTAGAGTTCATCAATGGAGTAAAAATCTTTTGATATTTGTACCAATGATTTTGGCCCACTCTTTCTTTAATCCCTATTCTTGGGTAATGGCATTTAAAGCTTTTTTTGCATTTTCTTTTGTCTCATCATGTGTGTATGTAATTAATGATTTGCTTGATGTTGATTCAGATCGAAAGCGTTTTGATAGAAGAGACCGACCATTTGCAAGTGGTAATTTGTCTGTTCTTTGGTCAATACCAGTATTGTTAATTTTATTTTCACTAATACTTTTTCTTCTTCCACAAATTAATATTACTTTTACGGTTGCTACTTTAGTTTATTTTCTTTTGACTCTGGCATATTCTTTGAAATTAAAAAAATATTTACTTCAAGATATAGTTTTATTGTCATCATTTTATACCATAAGATTATATGCAGGTGGAGAAGCAACCGCTACTTCTATTTCAGAGTGGTTATTGGCGTTTTCTATTTTCTTTTTCTTTGGTCTTTCATTATTAAAACGCTTTATTGAAGTGAAAAATGAATCTACTAATTTAACTAGAGGATACTGTAAAGATGATCAACAAATTTTGCTAATTTCTGGATTAGTGAGTTCCTTTTCTTCTATTGTGGTTATTACCTTATATATTAATAGTCATACCGTGCTTACCATGTACAAACACCCCCAATATCTTTGGTTTTGGGTGATATTATTTCTTTACTGGACTAATCGTATCTGGCTATTTGGCAATAGGGGGGTAATCAGTAGTGACCCTGTTGCTTGGGTGTTAAAAGATAAACCTTCATGGGTAGTGATAATACTAATTCTTTTAATCATGATTATGGCCGTTCAATAAAAATTTTTATAGCATAATTATATAATATTTGAATATTTTGAGTATTAGGATATTTTGTTTATGAATATGATACATGTATTTGGTGCAATTAATTTAGATGTGATTGTTCAAAAAGATAAATTTTTGACCAACACATCTAATATTTCTAAAATAGATTTAAATTTTGGAGGTGTTGGATTTAACATCTTTCAAAGTTTAAAAACAAAGCAAAAGAAATTTATTACTACCATAGGTGATGATTTAATTACTCCATACCTTGAAAAATTTCTTAAAAAATTTAAAGATCAGTGTAAGTTTTATATAAATCGCCAATATACAAATGGAAAATATGTTGCCTTGATGGAAGAGGGAAGATTAATTTATGGGGCAGCAGATGTAATAGTTGTTGAGAAAGGGTTCAGTAAAAATTTTCTTGATACACAAATTAAAAAAGTAAAGAATAATGATTTTGTAATAATAGATGCGAATTTAGGGCCATCAACTATTTCTTATATTATTAAAAGCTGTAGTAAGAAAAAAGCAAAAATAATCTTTGAAACTGTTTCTGTAGAAAAAACACAGCGAAGTAGAAAGATATTAAAAAATTTATTTTTAATATCTCCTACAGAAGAAGAGCTTTTGGCGGCCATTTCATCATCATCATCTTCTGAGATGATTTTAAATAAAAGTGTTCTTAGTTTTATGAAAAAAAGTAAAATTGAAAATATAATTCTTACTAAAGGCGAGAAAGGAGTCGAATGGTTTTATAAAGATAAGGAGGATTTAAAATATTTAGTAAAAAAAATTCCTCCTAAAAAGATTATAAGGACAAAAAATACAACTGGTGCAGGTGATTTATTATTAGCATCCATTGTTAGCAATTTAAAAAGTATTACAAACAATAACTTTGCTAACTTTGATAATTCTAATAATTTTGAAAGGGCCATAACTTTGGCCATGAAAACAGTAGAACAATTTTTACAAAAAAGAAAATAGAGAAAAACAACAAAATAGAGAAGGAACATGAAAAGAAACAGTACTATCATTCATTATCATCCTAGCGTGGCAAAAGCACTTAAGACCAAGAAACCAATTCTAGCATTAGAATCAACAATTATCTCACATGGAGTGCCTTATCCCAATAATGTGAAGATGGCATTAAGACTGCAAGAAATTGCGCTTGATCATGGGGCAGTTCCTGCTACCATTGCCATTATTAAAGGTAAATTGCATATTGGTCTTACTCCAAGGGAGATTGAATATCTTGCAAAAACCAAAGGTGTATTAAAAGTATCACGTCCTGATTTTGCCACTTGTATGGCCTTAGATCTTGATGGTGCCACTACAGTTGCAGGAACAATGATTGCAGCTGATATGGCCAATATTAAAGTATTTGCAACAGGTGGAATAGGTGGAGTTCATAGAGGGGCCGAAGATAGTTTTGATATCTCTGCTGACTTAACAGAATTATCACAAACTCCAGTAGTAGTAGTATCGGCGGGTGCTAAAGCAATTTTAGATTTGCCCAAAACCATAGAGTATTTAGAAACCCAAGGTGTTCCAATTATAGGATATAATACAGAGGAGTTTCCTGCTTTTTATTCAAGATCAAGTGGAATCCGTTTATACCATAAAGTAACTTCCGCCGCCCAAATTGCCAAGATTTATAAAACACATTTAAAACTTGGTTTTAATTCAGGTATTCTAGTTGCAAATCCCATTCCTGCGAAATATGAGATACCTTCCTCAGAGATAGGAAAAATAATTAATATTGCTGTTAAAGAATCAAAAAAACATTTGGTTGCAAAAAAAGATTTAACTCCATTTTTACTTTCAAAAATTCTTGAATTAACCAAAGGGAGATCCTTAGCTTCAAATCTAAAATTAGTTGAAAATAATGTTATGATTGGCGCACAGATTGCTGTGCAAATTGCTAAGGAAAAGGTTTAATGAATAACACTAAAAGTATTGTCAATAGAAAACACATCGTTGTAATTGGAGGAGGTCTTGCGGGTCTTAAACTCATTCAAAGATTATTAAATTCCAATTATAACATTACTCTTATTGATAGTAATAATCACCATCTCTTTCAGCCATTGCTTTATCAAGTAGCAACTGCCGCCCTTTCTCCCTCTGAAATAGCAATCCCTTTACGTATGATCCTTAGAGATCAAGATAATGTAAAGGTGATTATGGGAACAGTTACAAATATTGATAAAGAAAAACAAATTGTTTCTATCCAATCCGGTGAAATTATTAAATTTGATTTTCTTGCCGTTGCCATAGGTTCAGAACAATCATATTTTGGTAATAATCATTGGGCGGAATTTGCACCTGGATTAAAAAGTTTACGAGATGCAGTTAATATTCGGGAAAAAATTTTAACCTCCTATGAAAAAGCAGAACTTATAACAGATAAAAATATCAGAGAGAAATACTTAAATTTTGTTATTGTGGGAGGAGGACCTACTGGGGTTGAGATGGCCGGGGCGGTGGCAGAGATTGCGAATAAAACTTTAACAAAAGATTTTAGAAGATTTCATACTGATAATTCAAAAATATATTTAATCCAAAAAATTGATCGCATATTATATGATTATCCAGAAGACCTTTCTTTTAAGGCCCAACTGGATTTAAAAAATTTAGGGGTAGAGGTTTTAGTAAATACCTCGGTTGTTGAGATAAATGCTGAAGGGGTAAAAACAGATAAAGAGTTTATTCCTTGTACTAATATTATTTGGGCCGCAGGCAATGTGGTTTCTCCTCTACTCAAGTGTTTAAACACACCCCTTGATAACATTGGAAGAGTGATTGTAAAAAATGACTTGTCTATAGAAGGACATCCAAACATTTTTGTTTTGGGTGATGCTGCTCATTTTATTGATATAAAAAATGATAAAAATACTCCATCTTTAGCAGCATTACCTTCAACCGCCACAGTGGCCATACAACAAGGTGATTATTTAGGAAAATTACTAAAGTTGATTGATTCAAATTCAGATTCTAATTCTAATTTGAGCGCGGATTTGAATTCACAATCCCACCCATATGTTCGTATGTCGTTTAAATATTGGGATAAAGGTAAGATAGCAACTATTGGACGTAGTAAAGCGGTTGCATACATTAGTGGTATAAAACTTACTGGTATGCCTGCATGGTTATTGTGGGTAGTAGTTCATGTTTGGTTTTTGATTAGTTTTCATAATAAAATAATCGTAATTATAGAGTGGATTTGGGCCTATTTTACCTATGAAAGAACATCGCGAATTATACTTTCTTCAAATAATAAAACTGTCAGTTAATTTTTATAAATTAATTATTGGACCACTATTAATTTTTTCTTTGGAACAGCAGTTGCATTTTGTTCAGTAGTTGCATTTTGCTGAACAGGAGTTTCAGTTATAACTGCTTTAGTGGGAACGTCCGGCCAAGAAGAAACATTAAAGGGATCACTGGATTCTTCGATTTTAACTTTTTCTATAGCTTTTTCCATAGTGTTTTCAACAGCCTCTTCATTTTGTTCTTTGTTGGTCACTTCTTTTTTGGCCACTTCTATTTGGGGCACTTCTACTTCTTCTGTAATATCCTGAGGAGGTGCCGATGGAGTAAATTTATACTTCACTTGTTGTACTTGTTGTACTTGTTGTGGTTCTGGTTGTGATTGCAGTTGCACTTCTTGCTGTGGTTGCACTTCTTGTGGCCGTTGTATCTCTGGTTGAGATTGAGCAATTGCCTGTTCAATCATTTCCAATTGCGTTTTCGAAAGCTCATGCTCATGGATCGCCAATAAATTCTCAAGATAGGGAATCGTAATTAGCTTATCCTTAATTCCATTAAGGAGAATCTCAGTAGACGATTTATTATTTTTAATACTTTCAAAATCAAATGGTAAGCGCTGTGATGCCAACAAACGCTTAGGAGTACTTGATTGTTCTAACGATTCGTTATGGGAAGCATTTATAAACTTCTGTAAACTCTCTGGTAAAACATTAACACCTAAATAATCCTGTACCAATTTCTCGAATTTATTTTTTGTACCGATATATTTTTCAGTTATTTTCTTTATGTCTTCTTTTAAACTATTAACTTTTTCCTTTGCACTTTCAGGAAAAATAAAATTACATTCATTTTCTTCTTTGATGGCCACGGCTTGAGGATATTTTGCCACTAAAGTTGTTAACTCACTTAAGAATGTTACGTCGCTAATTTGATCTTTTCTCAATTTTTTAATTTCATCATACCTCTCTTTAAAATAATCATAGTCTTCTTTATCAACTAGATTATCTCCAGGAAAAAGTGAATTACTTGTATTTAAAAGTTTTTCCTTAGTCATTACAAAAGGTTCATCTTTTTTATTTTTATTTTTATAATTAATATCTAATTCATATTCTTTAATAGAATTTTGAATTTTCGATTTTATCGCTTCATTCAGAAGGAGTAGATCTTTGTGAATCTCAAAAGGCATACCGGAGTTTTTGGCCTTAAACCCCTCTTGATTTTTTAATATTTCAGGAAGTTCATCCAGGTGATTATAACCTCTTTTTCTAGATTTCTTTGCATAATCCTCAGCGATTTCCAGTGCGTATTTGCCTTTACCACTTGTGATATCCAAACTTGCACCTGCTAAAAGTAACTCTTTTACCATTTGTAGGTTACCATTATAAATTGCCCAATAAAGCAAAGAAACATCATATTGGTCTTTAGCATTTAAATCTATGCCCGCATTTTTAATGAAGAACCTAGCAGCATCATCTTGACCTCTTCTAACTGCTGCGAAAAATGCGGACATAACTGTTTTTTTATTCTTAAGCGCGCCTGCATCACTTAAAACTTTAACATAGGGTAAAGCATTGGCAAAACCAGGATTAAGCCAAGAAACAAGCTCCAGTGCACTAGAACTACCATTTTCAGGAGGCAAATTAACATCAGCTCCTGCTTCTAATAGCACCTTTAGCATTCTAGGATCTTGAGCACGAATAAGGGCATAATATAAGGCAGTTCGGTCAGAACTATCTTTGACGTTAGGATTAGCACCTTTATTTAGTAAGGTTTTTACTAGTTCTATATCACGAGTTTTAATTGCCTTTAATAAAGGAGTGGTATTGCTAAACCATATTGTGGACTCTAAGTTTACTCCAGCTTTTAAGAATTCTTCTATCTTTTGTTTATTTTTTTCCTTGATTGCTTGGTGAAATTCTTTAGCAGAATTTCGAAGTTTAGATGCCTCATTTATTAGTTTTACTACGTCGGTATAACCTTTTTTAGTGGCCAATTTGAGCGCTCCATAACCTTCTGTATTTTTAATATCAAAATTTGCACCTTTTTCTATCAGATCTTCAACAATAGTAGATAAATTATTAGAGGCGGCCCAAATGAGAAGTGTTTGACCACTACTGCTTTTAGCATCTACATCAATAGAATTCCTTTTATTACTAAATAAAATTTCTTTTACAGTGCTAACATCATTTTTTTCCATAGCATCCATAATAGCTTTAGTTCTGGCCACCCGTAATTCAGCTTCTAATGATTTATTTTTAATTCCTGAATCTACTGACTCCCCTGCAGCTAATAATTGAAATGAATAAATTGTAAATAAGAAGAACAAAATTAAATAATGGTAGATGGGTTTCATGTAGTTTCTCCTTTACTATTCCTTTACTATTTTATTTAGGAATAAATATTTGTTGTATTTTTAACTAACTTCTTTAGTCTAAATCAGTTGGATGCTTTGATTTATTTATATTTAAAATTTTTTTCATGATTTCTGTAAAATCGGGAAGCTGAATAAGGAAAAACTTTTCCAATATTTTTTATTGGTTGCAAAAATAGTTTGCTATATTGTTCCCACTATATTGTTAATCCATTATTAATTAGTAATAAATAATGAACAAAACAATCATGAAATATTTTGCCTAGGTCCTCTGACCAGTTACTTTATTTTTTTTGTGACAATCGTTGTAGTTCAGATTTAATTAAATTTTCTGCGGCATTTGGGATTACATCCCAAGCTACTTTTTCAATAATTAATTGACAATGCTTTTTTATTGATTCATTTAAATAGGTTTCGATTTTTATATCGATATCTTTTTTTAATTCATTTAGTATATGCTTTTTAATTTCATCATAGTTAATTTCAATTTTTTCCTTTTTATATATTTTCTCCTCATTTTTCTCTTCTTTTACTGCTTTTTTTTCTTCTTTCTTTTCATTTTCCTCTAGAAAATTATTAGATAAATTATGTTTTTTGTTTTGTTCTGCTACCATTTCCACTTTTTCACTTAATTTTACAACAGAAATAGTTGAGTTATTATCCTCATTTCCAAAAACATCTTTAAAATCATTTATGGAATTTTCAATAAAGTCTTCATGATTTATATGATTTTGTAATTCAAAAGACGTTTCATTTTTTGAAGTATTAACTGGTGAAATAATGTTAAGACCAGATTCTTCCTTAAAATAATCTTCGGCCAAAAAGTCATCATCTTTTTCATCATCATCATCATCATCATCATTGGGTTTATTTTTTTCTTCTATTATAACGTCATCATTGCTCCAGAAATCGTCCGAAGATAATTCATCCTTAATTTTATCTTCTAAATTTAATAATGTCTTGCTTTTAGCATTTGCTGATACAGGACCTGAAAATTCAAATTCATTTTCTTCATTGCTATCATTAATTGAATTATCAAGATCATTAAGTATAAGTTCTTCAATGGGTATTAATTTTGATTTAGGTTTTATTTTATCTTCTGTCTCAGCATTGATTATATTTTTTGAAATTGCGCCTAATTCAAAAATATTTTCTTTATTTATATTGTCATAGGAGATAGATGTATTTTGTTTTTTTTCAACTATGTTTTGATCAATAGGGTTTAAAGGATTTAAATTTGTAGCTGTAGAAGTTTCAATATTATTTACCGTTGATATAGCTGATATAGTAGCATCACTTGTGGTATTCATTATGTCTGGATATTCTAAATCCTCATATGCAGGTAATGTGGCCTGTTCTTTCTCTATTTCATTTATTTTAGGAGGAATTTCAATTGTTGCCAAATCATCTTTTGATTCATTGTTGATATCATCTACTAATAGAGGAGGAACAACTACATCCCAATCATGGGAATTAATTTTTTTGATTGATTTTTTTTCAGAAATAGTTGCTGTTAAATTTGCATTTGCATTTGCAGTTGTGTTATGTACCGTCCAATTAATATCCTCGTAATCATTTTTATTTTTTTGATCTAAAGATTCATTATTAGAAATCTTAGATGTATTAGATATTTTATTGTCATTATTATTGTCATTATTATTGTTATTATTATTGTCATTATTATTGTCGGAGGAAATGACATTGCTCTCTGATTCTAGAGTATGAGTGCAAATTGTTTTAAGTGTTTCAGAATCAAATGGTTTAATTATTTTCCCTTCAATAGCGGACTCAATTAAAGATTTTTCATCTACAACATCAAAGACGCCATACATAATTATGATTTTTGATTGAGATCTAATTTTTTTTATTTTTTGAACTAGAGCATATCCACTATCTTCTTCTGATAGATTGAAATCAAGCAAAATTAAATCAAAATGTTGATTCTTCACTTCAGAAATAAGAGAGCTTGTATCGGTGGCCTCTGTTATTTCAAAATGTTTTTCATCTAAAATTATTTTTACTACTTTTTGAATAGTAAGACTGTCATCGGCAACTAGAATTTTATATAAGGACATAAAAAATTCCTAAAAATCATTAAAATCATTCCTAACATAATAAGTATTCTATTCTAATTTTATCAATAACTTATCAAAATAAGCAACAAGGAAAAAATTTGTTTCTTATTGTTTGTTATATGTAAGTTTATAATAAATATTAATCTATCAAAATTGTAATAGTATAGCTGTTTGATTATCTAAATTGCCTTTTGAATTTGAGGCATCAAAAATTTTATCAATTATATAATTTTGTTGATTATTTGACCTGATAATAAAATTAACCAATTCATTCGGTTTTATTCTTGAATAGGCCCCATCAGTCATCATAATATATAAATCTCCTTCTTCAATTTTAATTTCTCTTGATTGTAGATGAAGATCCTCAAATAATCCAAAAGCACTTAAAGGAGTTGTTTTTAAATATGAATTTTCATTATTAAGTGGATAGATATTAAGAGTGTCTTCGTTGGCGGCCTTTAGTAGCTCTCCATTTCGATATAAGTAACAAAGACAATTTCCAACTGAAGCTAAGGTCATAATATCATCGGACAAAGCACAGACAAGAGAGGATGCTCCTGCTCTTAATGAAATATCTACTTTTTTATTTTCTTTATTTAAAAGTTTTTGAGTGAAATGCATGGCATTTATTAAAGCATTTCCCTCAAGTAGATATTTAAAGCTATAATAAAAGGGCATTGTGGATTCTGGATCCTCAACAACTTTTGAGTAAAAGTTTCTAATATTGTCTTTTAAAGTTGATACGCATTTATCCCCAATACCAGGCCCTCCAAAGCCATCAAAAATCATATATAACTCATTCATCAGATCCAATTCATAGCCATCTTCATTAATATTTAAATATGGACCTTGATTTGTTTTGGCAGCATAACTTTTTAATTTCATTTACCTGTTCCTCCTGTTGCTCCTCCACCCCCAGGGCCACTGCCTGCACTTGCACTACCAGTGCTATTTCCTGTCTCAATTGAAAAATCAGGGTAATTTTTTAATTTATCTCTAGATTTATTAAAATAAACACTGTCAGTAGGTGCTATTTGTAGAACTTCCCGTAATTTTTCTTTGGCCTCATCATAAAGACCTAAAGACTCTGATATAATTGCTTCTCTAAATATTTTTCGTGCTCTCATATCAAGAGTATCTTTAATATCATTTATTTCATTATGTGCCTCTGCCAGTGCTGGATCAACTTTTAAAATTTCTAAATAACTTTCATAAGCACCTTTTAAATCTTGTCCCTCTTTTAATGATCTGGCCTTACCTAATAATGGTTCAACTCTATTTTTTATTTGATTTTTAGAATTGTTTAACATTTCAGTGGCATCTTTAATTAAATCTTCATCCATATCTTTTAATTGTAAAAATTTTTCTAATCTATCGATTGCTAAATTCCATTTATTTTTTAAATAATAATTTTTACCTTCACTTAATGCTTGAACTTTTCGATTTCTTTCAGCTATTTTTTGTTCTTTTTCAACTGCAATCCTTTCTTGTTCTTTCTTCCAAGCATTCATCTCTAATCGTAATTGAGGTACGTCAGCTTGTTCAGGGTCTATTTCTAAAATTTGATTAAATAAAGCTTCAGCAATTTCAGATCTGTGTTCTTTTACGGCATCATTGGTCTTTTTAAGAAGGTCTTCTATTTTCTTCTTCTTTATCTCTGTCTCCAATTCTTTTTGTTTTCTTTTTTCCAACTCCGCTATTTGTTCATATCCTTCTTTAATAAGTTTTCTTAATTGACCTGCGCCTTTATAACCATCCTCTGAAATCTCAAATATTTTATCTATCTCTTTTTTTGCTTCATTATACATGCCTTTATCGTAATAACTTTTGGCCAAATTATATTGTCCTTCGAGATAATCTTTTTCTTCAGGAGTCAATTTCTTTTTTGTCTTTACTGCTTTTGCATCTTTATCATCTTTTGATTTATCACCATTTGTGGTTCCAGATGTAGATGCTTTTGTAGGATCTCCAATAACACTTGGATCTTGTTTTTGATTTTCTTTTTTTTGGCCATCTTTTTTATCAGGTGAAGGACTATCATCCATTCCAAATAAAAGATATCCTACAACAATTGCAGCTAAACCAAAGATAAGTCGTTTTTTTGGATCTTTTAAAATGCCTTTAATACCGCCACTTTCTGTACTAGGCACACCCATGGTTGCAGGATCACCTGTGACATTACCATCTGTACCTGCAATTCCACTTGCTTCTGCCTCTGAAAAATTAACCTCTTCTTCAACGACCTCTTCAACTTGTATTTCTTGATTTTCCGCTACAGGCATCAATCTATCAGCTTCAGCGTTTAAAATTTCTGATTTTACAAGTAATGTGAATGTTGTACTTCCAATAATAAATTCATCAGAGGGCCCTAATGATGCTTCATTAATTCTTGAACCATTTAAGATTGTACCATTAGCAGAGTTTAAATCTTCAAGAGTAATATCTACAGCGTTTTTCTTTATTACAGCATGTACACTTGATACTTCAGTATCGTTTAATACAATTTGACATTTTTTAGGATCACGACCAATAAAAGTTTCTTTATCTTTAATGGCATAACTATCATATGGAGCATATTCTCCCAGTATTTTTAAAATATATTCGGCAAAGGAGGTGAAAATTTTTGTACTTCCTCCTCCCTCTTCGTCTTCTGCACTTGGATTTTCAGCATCAGCATTTGTTCCTTCAGTATTATTATCTTGAGTGCTGTCAGTGGAATTGTTATTAATGTCACTAGACTCATTTATAGCATTACTGGAATTAGAATCTCTCTCTGATAATGAGGATGCATCGGAAGAAGAATTATCTGCGGTAGATGATACCTCTGCAAAAGGATCATCTTCTGAAGTGGCATTTTCTTCACTTAATTCTTCTTTTGCAATTTCATTTTCTAAGGAACTATCTTCAACACCTACTTCGCTTCCAGCTTCAATTGCAACATTACTGCCTTCCTCACGGCCTTCTTTCAAAGAAGTTGAAGATTCAATAGTTGAAAGGTTACTATTTGGATTTATATTAGTATTAACAGCATTAGCAACATTAACAGTATTAACTGGATTTAATGTTGAAACATTTGCAGAAACATTATTTGTATTCGTTTGGGAGAAAGAATTTTGATCGACGATGTCGACTATATTGGTAGTAGAATTTATTGCAGTTGTGGGAATTTGTTGTTCTTTAATAAAGAGATGAAGAGCAAAGGGGCCAATATTTATAATATCTCCATTTTCTAATAATTTTGATTCATGAATTTGTCCATTAATAATTAAAGAGGATAAGTCGGAAGTCTTTTTAATCTCCCATTTACTCCCCATTCTTTTTGTAATTACAGCATGCTGTCTAGATATTTGTTGATTGTTAAAAGAGATATGACAATCTTTACTTCGACCTATAAAAAACTCTGCGCCATCCACAGCAATTCCATCTTCTTCTAGGTCGATGTTATTAATTAATTGATTATCTTGAAATACACTTAATTTCACCTTCTTCCATTCCCATAGTTTTTTCTATTTCTTTAATTGGAGTTTCAGCATCTTTATATCTTTGATCATCAGGATAATTTTCAAGCAACCTTAAAATTGCACAATATTCTGTGACTGCCGCTTTAAATCTTAAAGCTTCTTTAAACCTTTTTGCAGTTGTAAAATGAAAATTTATATCATCATTTAATTTTTGAGTTGTTTTGCCTAAATAATAACTGGCGCGAGCATTTTGAGGACTTAGGATGAGCGCTAAGTTAAATTCACTTATCGCTCGAAAATAATTTCCTTCACTGGCCTCTCTTAATCCTCTATGAAAAATAACATTTAAATTTTTTTCAAGCTCTTTATCTTCTTGAGCTTTCTTCTTTTGGATTAAGGAGTTTACTTCTGCACTAATATCTTTACCTTTAGATAAATCATTCTTTTTTGCATCTTTTTGTTGGTCGACATTTTGTCCATCATCCATAAGAAAAAAGAAAATTAAAACTCCAAGAGCTGCAATTATTTTAATTTTTGTTTTATTATCTAGTGCGGAAAATTTTTGTAATAATCCTTTAGAAGCTTTATTTTCATTTTCTGTTTCTTCCTCGTTATTGGCAGTTGTATCTTTATTTACTTCATTTTTTTTAATTGAGCTTTGAGTATCTGGTGATTTAACTATAGATAAATTCTTTTTATTAACATTAACTATGTTATATTTAAAAACAGTTTGCCCTATTACAATTTTATCCCCATCTCGTAATTTTTGCTGAGTAACTTTTAAGTCATTAACTACTACTCCATTTTGTGATCCCAGATCTGAAATGATATAGGAATTATCATTCTTAACTAAATCCGCATGTTCTCTTGAGGATTTCCCATCTATAACTTGGATATCTGTATCATTACCTCGTCCAATAACTATACGATCTGCTTGTAAAAAAAATGATTCCCCTTTTTTTGTTCCACTCAAGCAAAGGAGCCTATGATAATCACCTTCATCTTTGGGAAGGCCATAATTTTTAAGCATCAATACTTTTTGTCCTGCCATTTTCCCCTCTGATACTATCCATATAATTTCATTTTGTTATGAACGATCTTTTACAAATGTTATATAAAATGCTTTTGCAAAATTATCTTTACCCATTAAAGCTGTTACACAAATTTCATGAGCATGCCCTTGAAATTCATAATTACCTTTTTGGCATACACCACTATTATTTGCTGATTGATCACAAAGATCAATTACGGTGGCGGCAAAACCTTGATCACGGGCCACATCTAATAAACTCATATTGGCACCAACCGATTCTCTTATTCCTATTAAATCTTCAGCGAGAGGGTTAACATTTTGTATTAATTTTTCCGAATTTAAAATCACAGTGGGCCCATTGGCCCCCAACATGAATTCTTTAAGTATTCCAACGTATTTTCCATCCTCTTCAATTTCACCTTCAGTGGCAGAGGCCATTCCCTGGGATTCTTGATATTTTTGTAAAACCGTATTCATAGTTCCTATTAATGGTTTTATTTCTTGAAATTGAAATTTAGGAGTTATTTCTTTTTGTTTTCCTCTAATAACTTGATCAATTTGGAATCTCAAATCATCTAGATGTTTTACTGTTAAAAAATAAATTACTGCAAAAAATATAACTGCTACTGCACTGGAAGTGGCGAATGCTTCCATGTATGCTTTAGAATTATTAGCAGCTTCTTTCACCAAGGAGGCAGGTGCAAATTTAATTGCAATTACTCCAACATTTTCTTCTACTCCAGTTTTCACATTGAATGCTTGAATGGGTTTTGCTATTCCGTACATCCCGTCACCAATATTTTTGGAAATTTTTTCTTTTCCCTTGGCCGCCTCTTCTTTCGCTTGAATGGAAAATGAATCTGTAATATATTCATTTAATTTTCCAAGCGGTTGAATTATTCTTCCTTCTGTGTCAAATAATTCATATGAATCCACACCTGATTCTGTTTCTAAAAATTTTGTATTAATGCTATCAAAATTTTTTCTTTGCATAGCTAAAGCATTTAGACGGGCCACATCTTCAGCGTAGTGAAAACCTCTAATTCCAATTTCGGTCATAAGAACGCTTTTATTATCTATTAATACAGGGAAAATTGTTAAAGTAATTGTTGAAATAATAAATATCACTAAGGTGACGCCAATAAGTACTCGCCATTCATACTCTTTGTTAAAAGTATAAAATACTGGCATTAATTTAAATTTAAAAATGTGAAGAACTTTTCCAACAGGAGAGGAGGGCATATCTGGTACTTCTTCAACTGCACTGTCATCTTCTCCTTTATTGTTTTGCTTAAGCACTTTCTTTTTTATAATTATTTTCTTTTCAACTACAAAAACTATTTGCATGATAACATTTGGAAGGGCGACTTGGTCTCCATTAGAAAGGGTCATTTTTTTTACGATTTTTTTATTTACAAGGGTTCCATTAGCACTATTTAAATCTTCAAGATAGGCAGCATCTTTTGTTACTGTAATCTTTAAATGGTTTTTTGAAATACCATCCAGAGGCAGTGGAACGTTATTTCCAGCATCGCGACCAATAGTATTTTCTCCTTCTGATAATGGAAATTCTTTGCCTCTTAATTTTCCACCAATTACTACTAATTTGAACATATAATTTCTACCTTATCTCCTACGTTTGTATTACCTGAAATAATTCCTGCATTTAATTCTAAAACTTTTTTGGCCTTAAAATACATCCAAGTTATTCTCCAAGGTTTCATATTTCTAATTATAGAAACAATTTCGTTTTCTTTATTTAAAAAAAGTACATCAATATTAAAACGCATAAAACAAGTATGTATTGAATTGCATGATTCAATGAGAAGACCATCAAATGATTCCTCATTAATGAATGTTTTCATTTCTTTTTTAAACATTAATCCCAGAAAACGATCAAAAAATTTATCAGCAACAATTATATTTTCCCCGTAGGTTATTTTTTTGTTAACATTTACAATTCTATATTTTTTCAATTATTTGTATCTCCTTAAACGTGTACACAAATGTTTGCGCATAAACATTTTGCGTATAAATATTTTGTGGACGAATATTTTAATTCGCCACAAATTGCAATGCCATTGGGGCCGCAATAATGATAAACACTGCAGGTGTAATTAAAAACATCATTGGAAATAATATCTTGGTGGCCGCTTGGGCCCCCGCTTTTTCAGCAATG
>JADGAM010000058.1 GCA_015232015.1 Oligoflexia bacterium
ACCATATGCGATTGCCATGAGTACTGACGAAATGAGAGAGAAAGAGAGTAAATCTTCTTCTACTACAACAATATCAGATCCATCAGAAATGTTTGGACTTGATTGTTCTCCTCTACCAAAAGCAAAAAAAGTAAGTGACGAAGATATGGATTTACCTGTATCTGGTCCACAAATATTAAAGGGAAATTATGCCTCTGCTATTGGGGCCATCCTTTATGGATGTCGCCATTTTTATGGTTATCCAATAACTCCTTCTACAGAGGGAGCAGAGTTGATGTCAAAATTATTGCCTCAACTAGATGGTGTATTTTTTCAAGCAGTAAGTGAAGTTGCAACAGTAAATATTATGTATGGAACAGGAGGCGCAGGACTTCCTTGTATGACATTTACTTCATCTCCCGGTTTTAGTTTAATGCTTGAAGGAATTTCTTATATGATTGGTTCAGAGGTACCAGGCGTGTTTGTTAATGTTATGAGAGGTGGCCCAGGACTTGGTAACATTGCTCCTGAACAATCTGATATAAAACTTCTTTGTAGCGGTTTAGGTCATGGAAATACTCATGCAATTGTGTTGGCCCCTTCTACACCTCAAGAGATGTTAGATCTAACAATGAAAGCGTTCCAATTATCTTTTAAATATCGAAATCCTGTAATGATTGCCGCCGATGGATATTTAGGACAAATGACTGGCAAAGTAGTGCTTCCTAAAAAATTTAAAAAACCATCTATCCCAGAGTGGGCGGTTTATGGTGATCGCGATCACAGAGCTAATTTAATTTGTTCAATCTATCTTACAGAAAAAGAGCTAGAAGAACATAATCTTTACCTAGATAGAAAATATGCAGAAATGACTAAGAATGAACAGATGGCAGATCTTTATAAGTGTGATGATGCTGAAGTATTAATCATTGCTTGTAATACTCCAGCACAAATGGCAAAGGGATCAGTTGCAGATTTAAGAGCTAAAGGAATTAAGGCCGGTTTATTTAGGCCAATGACTCTTTGGCCTTTTCCTATTGATAAATTAAAAACTGTTTTACCACACATCAGACACATTGTTGTGGCCGAGGCCAATAGTGCTGGACAACTTAATGATGAGCTACGACTTCACTTAAATAAGGCGCAAATCACAAATCATCCACCTATTCATAGCGTGAGAAGATGCGGAGGAATCTTGCCATCGCAGCAAGAGATTACTGACAAAGTCCTCTCTCTGAAACTTAAGGAGGTGTAATCATGAACAACAATAATCCAAATCCAAAGAGAGCATTTTATAATAAATTTTTCAGACATGCGAAGGGAGAAGGAGTGAAGGCACACGCTAATCACTATTGCCCTGGATGTGGTCACGGACTTGCTCAAAAATATTTAGCGGAAACAATTTCAGAACTTGGTATTCAAGATAAAACTATTGCAGTTTCTCCTGTAGGTTGTAGTGTTTTTATGTATTACTATACGGATGTTGGAAATACTCAAGCAGCTCATGGACGTGCATCTGTAACCGCTTTAGGACACAAATTTGCTAATCCTGATTCAGTAGTAGTTAGTTATCAAGGTGATGGTGACTTAGCATCTATTGGTCTGGCAGAAATTGTTAGTACAGCACAACTGGGAATTCCAATAACTGTAATATTTATTAATAATGCAATTTATGGAATGACTGGCGGACAGATGGCGCCGACTACTCTGATGGGGCAAAAAACTGCAACTTCTCCGGCCGGTCGTCAACACATAATGGGAGCTCCTTTTAAAATTGCAGAATTAATTTCTACTCTTGATGGCCCTGTTTACGTAGAGAGAGTTGCACTCTACAATGCTAAAGAAAGAGTTAAGGCAAAAAAAGCAATTAAAAAAGGAATAACACTTCAAATGGAAAACAAAGGTTTCTCTTTCATTGAAGTATTGGCCGAATGTCCCACTCATCTTAAGATGAGTGCTCTTGATTCTGAAAAATGGGTTGAAGAAAAAATGACCCAAGTGTTTCCTTTAGGAGTTAAAAAAGATTTATTTGCAACAAATGCAACAAACGCTTCTTCAGAAATAACTCCTGTAACTTCTATCCCTGAACCATTTAAACCAACCTATCCAACTTTTGATGCTAAAAGAGTTGTGGATGTTATCACTGGTGGAAATGATGGAGTAGTTACAAGTTTTGCTAAGGGAGCATTCCCAAAACATATTGATCCAAAAGATGTATCTATGAAATTAGCTGGTTCAGGTGGAGATGGCGCTCAAACGACTGCAATGTTAATTGCTCAAGCTGCTATTAATGAAAACCACGATGCCACTCACATTCCAAGTTATGGCCCAGAATCTAGAGGGGGAACCTCCTATGCTGATGTACACATAGCAATTGAGGAGGTATTATCTCCTGCTTCTGCAAATCCTCACATTCTGATTGCTTTTAATGGACTAAGCTTAAATAAATTTGGACCAACTGTTGCTAATAATGGAATAATTATTTACGATAGTTCTGTAGTAACGTCTGCTCCTTCATTTAAACAAGCGAAGGTTTATGGTGTTCCTTTTTCAGAAATCGCAGTAAAATTAGGAAATGCTATGGTAAAAAACATTGTAGCACTAGGAGCTTTACAAGCGGTCACCAAGATGTATCCAGAAGAGACTTTTTTGATGGCCATAAAAACAGCTCTAAAATCAAAGCCTAAATTTATTGAAATAAATGAGAAAGCATTTAGAGAAGGAATGAAAAGTATCAATTAAATATGTTCATTTTAAAATTTATCTTTTTCAAGGCCTCAAACTCTTCTTCAAGTTCAAATTCGGGTTCGGGGCCTCATCCAATATATTTAAACCTTACTCACTAAATTAATCTTATTTATTTTGTATCTTCTGACTAGTAAATAGCTTTTTCTGTAATTAGATTTTTCTGTGATTAGATTTCTCTAATCTTAGGGATAAAAAATTACGATATTGTTAATATGTAACTTTATAATAATAATAGGATATATAGGACGTATATATAATTAGGATGTATTTATGAAGAAAAATGCCGACAACAACAAAAAACCAAGTATTTTGATTGCTCTTGGTGGAAACGCCCTCAATGTGATAGAAACTCCCTCTACCTCCCTTAAAGAGGAATTTAATGTGGCCTACAAAAGTGTTTCTAATATTGTAGATTTAATTTCAGAAGGATATTCAAAAATCATTCTAACTCATGGGAATGGTCCTCAAGTCGGTAGAATTTTTCTTCAACAAGAGTTAACAAAAAATGAATTTCCAAGACAAACTACTCTAGATATGTGTGTGGCCGATACTCAAGGGCGTATTGGTTATACGGTTCAAAACGTATTAGCAAATATCTGCAAAGAACGTAAAATTGATAAAAATGCCTACACTATTGTAACCCAAGTTTTAGTTGATGCTAAAGATGGAGCATTTACAAATCCTACCAAACCTGTTGGATCATTTTACACAGAAGAAGAATCAAAAAAATTAATTGCTGAGCGAGGCTGGGTAATAAAACAAGAGGGGAAAAAAGGTTTTCGAAGAGTCGTTCCTTCTCCTGTGCCAATAGATATTATTGAGAAAGATATTTTTAAAACATTTATTGATAATAATATAATTGCCATTGGCGGCGGTGGCGGTGGCATTCCAGTAATACGTAATGATCAAGGAAAATTAGAGGGAGTAGATGCTGTTATAGATAAAGATCGCACCAGTGCCCTGCTGGCCAATGAAATTGGCATTGATGTGTTTGTAATTTTAACTGAAGCAGATCATGTTTGTTTAAAGTTTCATACTCCCGAAGAGAAGGCCTTAAAAAATATAACTATCACTGAGCTAGAAAAATATTATAATGCGGGAGAATTTCCTGCTGGAAGTATGGGACCTAAAGTTGAAGCTGTGATTAGTTTTTTAAGAAATGGTGGAAAGCGCGCGATCATTGCAAATTTATTTCATCTTAAAGAAGCGCTGGCAGGAACAACAGGCACTCAAATTAGTGCCTAGAAATTTTTTTTTATTTTTTATCTTTTTCCATTTTTTCTTTCTCAACTTTCTCTTTTTCTGCTTTCTCTTTTTCTGCTTTCTCTTTCTCTAATTTCTCCGCATAGTCTTGAATGAGCTTGGCGGTTGTGGTTTGATTTTTAATTTTTGCCCACTCAAACGCTGTTGTTTTTGTATTACCATCGCCACATACTATCGAAATATCTGGATTTTTTTCCAGTAACATTGTAACTATCGAATCATGACCTAAAGCAGCTGCCACCATAAGAGCAGTCTGTAAATATCTATCTTTTTCATTGATGTAACTACTGTCGTTTTTTACACTTGGATGTTCTAAAATTCGCTTTACCAGATTAGGAAAATTTCCATAAGAAGCGTTGGTCAATAGAGTCGCATTTTCCGATTTTAAACGAACATCCTTAATTGATAATAAATCAGTAAGTTTTACACCAACGACATCGGTTAGATAATTTAGAATTTCAAGTCCTTTCTTTATATTTTTATCTTCACTTGTTGCTTCTTGCCATTTTCTAATTGCGACTTGTAAAAGAGTTTCACCCTTAGAATTTTTGGTAGTAGAAGCAGCAAGAGCTTCTTTAACTTTACTTGCATCTTTGGCGGTATTATTCAAATTATTTACGGCCTTCTTAAGACCCTCTAAATCCAAGTTTTCAACTGCTCCAAAGAATTCATCCTTTCTCAATTCAGCATCGACCTCAGGATGTTTTGCTAAATAATCATTTATTACCGCTAGTGCTTTGGTTTTTTTAGTCTCAATTGCTTGAACATAACAATTTTTATAATTATTACTATTTCTAGCATCATAATCGCCCGTACTAAAAAGGCGTGCCTCATGTTCTAAAAGAGCACTGACATCTTTAGGATTGTCTGAATAAATTGCGATAGCTAGTGCATTGAACGTCGTGGACGACGATGCGTCTGGGTAACCAGTAGTATTAACATATTCTGAATTACATTCAGGGTGACTAAGAATAGAATTAAGCAATTCCGGTGAATGATTTTTTACTCTTGTAACTTGAATTAATAGATTTTGACCTCTTCGATTACCATCTTTTATTAGATTTGGATTATCTTCTAATTTAACGCCATTTTTTAATAAAACCTCAAGTCTAGATATTCTATCAAAATCCTTATCATCTTTATTAAATGGATTATTTTTCCATTCACTCATCACTTTACTTACAAGAGTTTGACCAAAGTTATCTTTCTCCATAATCCTTTTTCGTTCATTTTTTGAGAGTGATGCTAATCTTATTTCTAACTCTTTAGCATCTTTTGAAGAAAGCAAAAAATCTTTTTTCTTTTGAATTAAGTATTCATTAATCTCATGAATAGTCTTCACTGCACAGGTTAACACTGGAACTGGTTTTTCTCCTTTTTCTTTGGCCCCTTCTTCTAAAAATTCATCTTTTAAAGTTCCCGTAATAAAAGCAAAACCTTGTGCTGTACTATCTGGATCCTTTGGATCACCTTTTATATCTCCAGTAGGATTAATAATATCTATAACACTATCATCTTTATTTGATTTCATCTTTTCCATGTTTAAAGTTCGGTGAGTATACTTACCATGGGTCTTATAAGGAGTTATTGCTTGCATAAACTTTAAATACCAATCCTTAAATTCTAATGTTGTTGATGAAGGATCAATAGTGCTAATTGGATTTTCATATTCATGTCCTTTTATTGCATCTGCCACATCCTGAGGTAAATCAATATCCAAAGCTTTATTGTCATTATAACTAATTATAAGTTTACGATATTTTTCAGGAAGTTTCGCATGAAATTCTTCAGCATCCTTTTCATTTAATTTTGAAATATTATTCATCACATTTTCCATAAATTCATTCATAGTCTTTTCATTATTTAAAAGGTTTCCTGCTTTATCACAAGACATTCCATCGAGAGTAGTCTTTACTAGAGTTTTTAATATGTTTCCTATAATTATTTTCTTCTTTTTTTCTGCTTCTTCTCTTTTTGTTCTTTCTTGTTCTTCTGCTTTTTTAATTCTTTCTTGTTCTTCTTTCTCTTTCTTTATCCTTTCTTCATTTTCTTTATTTTTTTTAACAAATGCTAAATGTTGTTTAACAAGATCATTATCCATAAATATTTTAATATCAGCTTTAAATTTTGCTCTTAATTTTATAATTCTTGTCAAAACATTCTTCTTTAACGTTTCAATATTTTCATTATCCTCTTTGAGTATTCCTTTTTCATCACAATATTTTTTAGAATTATTAAGTTCAGTTTCTATTTTTGCTTTAAGTGTAGACTCATCTTCTTCAATTGCACTCTTGTCTTCACTAGCAAAAGCACTATTAAAAATAAAAACATTAAAAACAATTACCCCTAAAAAAACATACGTTGATAAACTAAACATTTTTTTTGAATTACTTTTCATCTTAAGCTCTCCTTTCTCTATTTTTTTTATTTAGATTAGTAATTATATCTTTAAAAATAATTTCATTATTAAAAAGATTTTTTAAAATTCATCTTTTAAAAATATAACATGAATATTTTTTTTGAACGTTTGTTTTTGGAAATAATTTATTTGGTTTTAAAATATCAAGTACTTGAAAAATAAATTTACCTTTAATAAAAAGTATTTACTGACGAGAACTTTTGACAACCGTCTGATAAACACATCTGGCAAGCACAATGGCCTGATAAGTTTTTGCTTGTTATTTTTCAGCGATTCTGTCAGGAGTGTCAAGAGTATGGTCATTAAAAGAAAAGAAATTTTTCTACCACTAAACTTTATATTTTAAATAAATGTTCTTATCTTCATCATCTACCTTCATCAGCTTTCCTTGTCAGCTTCAGTTGAGAAGTTTCTATGAATAAAATTGCATTTATATTAAAATCTGTTTAATTATTTTGTATGTGTGTTTATGTATGAGAATAATCTTTTAGGATTAATTTTATGAATGAATCGTCTAATAATTTACTTGATCAATGGAGAATATTGTCCCAAAAAGATTTGAAGGCAGCAAAGTTATTATTTAAAAATAATGAATTTTTGTTGAGTGCCTTTCACTTGCAACAAGCGATAGAAAAATTTTTAAAAATGTATTATATTTAGAAAAAGCAATTGAAGATTCGCTAAACAAAGAAAAATTAAATGATTTTATCACTAACCCAGAAGGTTTAATAAAATAGTTAGAACTCAAGATGAAGTAATTAATTTAGCTAAAAAATATATTGAATTAGTGGACAAGGCCTGAGTAAATTTTGATTGATTTTCAGAGGAAGGAGGAGGCCTGCTTCCTACAAGCTGCTTGCAAGCAAGCCTCACGACTGACGAGGAAAAGCGATCAAAATTTACCAGGAGGAACCTGACCAATTACGTTTTTTCATATTAATAAAATCTTGATTAATCTGTTGGCATAATTTGCGTTCAATTTCTACTGGACTAATTGCAAACTTAATTCCCAGCCGAATCTTGTCTTTATTAGGAACGGGAGTAATGTGAACTACTTCACAAAGTGCTATATGATAAGGGGAGGTATTTAAATTTAAAGTACATTTTGCAAATTTTAATCCTTCTCTAAAAGAAACTTTTTCTGTTTTATCTAAAATTAACCCAACTCCACCTATCGAAGCATCAACTGCTTCAAACTCACGATCATCAATAGTAAATTTTATTGCATAATTAGAATTCATATTTAAACGAAATGTATTTCGTTTTTCACACTTAAAAAGTGTATCTTTAAATTCTATATAATAATCAAATTCTTTATTTAATAACAAAGTACATTTTGTAAAATATTGAGTGTTATCATAAGTAAAGCATGCCAATACAGGTCTATTTAGCAATTGGGTTTGATAATCTATCATATCAATAAATAAAATTGATTTAGCATCAAACTGTAAAGCATTGAATTGTTCTAAATGCTTAGTTCCCTTCTCCCACAAAGTAATCTTATATCTTCGCTTTGCTAACATGTCTAACATATCAGTTTTTTCATCCACGCTTAGGGCCCTAAAATATGGTTTACTTTTTTCTGATGTTGAATTTGAGTTTGAAGTAAATGTAGAAGTTGAAGCTGAAGTTGTTGTCATTTTCATAGTTCGCCTTTTGTAATATTTTTTATTTATTTTTATTCAATTCATTCATATCTTTTTAATTCTAGTACACTACCGATTATTTACTTAACAGAAATTCATTTTAAATTGCAAGATATGATTTTTTATAGAGCTAATAAAAAATATTCTTTAAATTTTATTTAAGTATTTGCCTCAAAAAACACTCAAAATTTAATACAACAATTATCATTTACCTTTTATCATTTATATATTTATACATTTACTCTTTTACTCCCTTACTCTTGATTAAATACACTGGCATAAACTTTTAAATAATTGTTAATCATTTTACTCCAATCAAAATCCACAGATAAAGATTCTAGACGATTTCTTTGACTGATTCTTTCTCTTCTTGATTGCTGACAAAAAGTAAAAAGAGTTTGTGCAAGTGAAATTGATTCTTCTATATAATTTCCTTTTTTTCTATCTAAGACATAAAGTCCTTTTTTTTCTGGCCCACCAATATTTTTTAAAACATATTCACCAAAGCCAGATAAATTTGAAGTTACAGAGGGAGTTCCTAGGGCCAAACATTCAACTGGGGTTAATCCCCATGGTTCATAATAACTTGGGAAAATACCTAAATTGCAACCACGTACGAATTGATTGTAATCACTTTGATTGAGTGGATTAACTGGAGAAACAAAATCTGGTTGATAGACAATTTTCACTCTATCTTCTCTATAATTAAATAAATTATTTGCTCTAATACTTGCTAAAACCTCATCATTTTGATTTTGTAATGTATGGGTAACAATAAGAGGTAGGTCATTTTTTTTCCATGCTTGCATTACTTTTTTTAATTTTAACCAATGATATTCATCAATTAATTTGTTTAAATTGGGAGTCTCCCAGTTTTGAAAGGAGGCCACATGAAAAAACAACTTTTCTTGCAACTCTTTTGTTATTTCATCACATGCTACTCTTAGTTTTTCAGTCATAGCTCGCTGATGAAATAGTAATGGATTTATAGTGTAGAAGGGTCTTTTGGTAATTATAAACATCACAACAGTTATGTCTGAAAGTGAGGGAGTATTTTTTAGCATTTGATTTAATCGCGCTAAAGCATCTAAAGTTATATCAAAACCTTTGTTACGAAATTCAAAGCGGCCTGAGGTAAAAAAATAAAGAGTCTTATCTAGCTCAAAAGAATAATTGGAAAAAAAGTGACCAACAGTAAATTCATGTATCTTATTTTTATTTTCCTTATGTAGATTTTGTAACTCATGAATGGCAACAAATCTTTCAACATTAAGACCATTAGGTAATATCACATCAGGAACGCGACCTAGTAAATATTTACATTCACTGGCAGTTACATCACTTACCGTTGTAAAAATGTGTGCTCCATGAGCGGCCGCCCGCTCAATTTTTACTTGAGAGAGAATATTAAAATTTTTTGCTTCTATTTCCCAATCAATATTAGCTAAATTCCCATAAAGATCATGACCGGCCAACGATACATATCTCCCTAGTGAGGTGGCGTGAGTTGTAAAAATTATTGTAATGGGAATATTATTTAAGCGTAAAGAAGGAATTGCACTGGCCCCCATCCACTCATGAAAATGAGCTATTGTTTGAATATTACTATCAAAAATTTTGCATACATTAGCATATTCAAGTAAAAATATTTTAACCATCTCCCCAAATGCAATTGTTTGATCAATTATCGGATCATAACAAGAATCACACTCGATATTATGATCTTTCCACATAAAATATTTTATACTTGATAAATTTGAATAAACATCCCAAGGTGGCAACAAAATTGTAAGAGGATGTCCCACTACGGACCAACGTCCAAACTTTATTTGAAAACCTCGATCACGAAGGTTTTTAACTGTAATTGCTAATGGATTGTTATTACCTAATACACTTAAATCTAGATGCTCAAATTCACTTTCAGCTTTTGAATCAAGATAGGGACCAATACCGCAATATTGATCTGCAAATTCCTTAACCATCAAATTGGCCTTGCTCTTTAGAACTGAATAAATACCTCCTACCTGATTACAAAATTCCCAGGCAATTTCAAAAAGTTGTTTTCCATTATTACTTGTATTTGTGTTTGCACTTAAATTGTCCACTACTTATTTCTCCGTAAATAAATAAACTACAGTTTTATATTATATATTTATTATTTTACTAGATAATTAAATGGAAAAAAAGAAATGGTATAAAGATGTCACTATGTTGAATGCTTGCTACTTACTGCTCGGTGCTTGCTAAGCTTTAATCTTTTAAGCTTTAAGCTTAAAGCTTAAAGCTCTAGAATTTTATGGTGTAACCACTTTTCAGACTTAAATCGCAGGTAAAAGATTATGGCCAAACAGGAGAGATGAACTACTGACCATCCCCAAGCATAAGTGATGGGTAATTTTAAGACATTTAAAATTATATAAATTCCCGGAACAAAAACCAACCACGCCATCATAGTAAAAGCAAGCATGTAAAAACGAGTATCACCTCCACCTTTAATAGCGTTACCAAACATAGATCCAATTGAATCACAGATGATGAATGCTGCTAAAATTTTCATTAATATTTTTGACATTGTAGCAATCTCTACCGCATTCAAAGAAGTCATTCCATGTGGACCACTATGAGAGGCCGATACAACTCCAGTACTACTGGCCAAAAATAAATTAATAAAAAGGTCTGGCGTAAAAATAAATAACAAACCTAAACTTCCACAGTAAAGCATTGCTAACTTTAATGCCTTGTAAGGAATTTTTTTGGCCACATCAAATTTTTTTCTACCAATATATTGACCTACAAGTGCGGATGTCGCAATTCCAAGTCCTAGCATTGGCATAAATGCAATCATCTCCATTGATAAAACAATATTATTGGCCGCTAATGCTACGGTATTAACATTACCAATAAGAAAAACAAAAGCGGTGAACGAAGTTATCTCTAATATTAGAGCAATTCCGCTAGGTACTCCATATCTTAAAATTTTTTTAAATATCTTTGGACTAAAGCTTATATCACTAGTGGTTTTGTATCTTTCCTTAAATTCTTTTTTACAAAAAGCAAAATAACAAAAAATTATTACCATTATAAAGTTGGCCAAAACCATGGCCCAGGCAGCACCTTTAATTCCCATTTCAGGAATTGTTATTATGGGAATTGATTTTACTACAACTTTTAATCCAAAAATAAAAACAAATGATAGTAAAATATTAAATAGATTTCCGATTAAATTTACAATCATTGGTATTTTTGTTCGTCCAATACCAATAAAGAAGGCAGAAAGTGCCCCATTTAAAATTGCTACTCCTCCAAATTTAGCACTTGTAGCAAAGTAATCTATTTCCATTGCCTTCACTGAAAGAGAGTGAGAGGAGAGATTTATAATTGAAATTCCAAGAGGAATAAAAAATAAAATGAGGAAAGCAGATATAAGAGAAAAATATATCCCAGTCCAAAGTGTTCTAGTAACATTTTTATATTGATTGCTGCCATAATATTGGGCCACTAAAACATTACAAAAAGAGATGATTCCACTAAAAAAACTTATTATATTAAAGGTAAGAATTCCAGAAGGAACAGCGGCAGCAATGGCATCGGTATCATACCAACTTAAGAAAATTCTGCTCACAAATTGCATGACTGTAAAAGATGCCATGCTTATTATAATGGGAAATGCAATTGTCCATAACTCTTTTATTGAACCTTCTGCTTCCTCTCTCACATTATCACTATTATTATCATTATCATTTTTCTTCTTATTACTCATATTACTCATAATTTTTTTATTGGTAGCAGAACTTTATTGTCCCTATATTCAGGACGTCCTACTAGTAAATACCGCTCTCCCTTAAATTCAATTTTATTTTGTAAATCAATAATGAAATCATCATCCATCACATCAACTAACATATCCCAAGATTTTGCTTTTCGAGCATCTCCTGAGAGTGAATTAATTAATCCTTGATCAGAATAAAATGATTTATAGGTAATAGTTTTATTAAACGAGTGCGCAGGAGTATATGCGCTTCTTAATTCCATGTCACTTAATTGCAAATGAATATTTAGGGACTTTGATTCCCATTGAGTGGCACCATAAAGATTTTTAATATTATAAACTTTTATTCCCATGGCCTTAGTTAAAAGCCCAAGACCTTTAAAATCATCTCCCAGCAAAGTACTTACCGAGGATAAATTGTGGCCAAACCAATCTCCATTGGCCATAGGAATGGCAATATACATCGAAATAGGAATAAGTCCCTTATAAGAATCATCTATTTTATATTTTTCTTGTACCTCTTTACTTAAATCCCATGCATGTACCCCAAAACCATAAACACCACCAGGCATTTCACCACAATCAAAGAAAACCCACTTATCCATAGGCATTCCAACTGGACCAAAAGATAATTGATCAAGTGATTGTAAAAGATCAAAGAAGCGAGCATGTCTCGCATCTATACATGAAAAAATATTTTCCTTAGGTGTATCATGTCCCCAAGGAGAAAGATTGTAATGAGGCAAATTACCAGAGTAAGTTAAAATATATGGTTTAGTCTTTTCTAAAATTTTTTTATATTTTGGAGCAATTTTATTAAGATCGCTATTACTTTTAATTTGAGAATAATTTGTGTTCATAATTTTTTCCCCTTATTTCCTTATTTCCTTTTCCTTATATTATTTTTAAAATTACTTTTTACCTTATATGATTTAATTGGTTTATTACTTCTATTTGTTTTAATTATTTTAGTTGTTTTATTTGGTTTATTTGTTTTACTTGTTCGAATTCGAACATTTTTTTTCGTATCTCGAGCATTATCAATTTTTTTCTTCTCCATTGTTGTTACATAATGTTTTTTTCTAAACTTAATGAAGTCTTTACTATCAGCAACCAATGATCCTTCGCCCTTCTTTCTTATAGGTTTAATTCTTTTAATTATATGTTTTTTACTTATTCTTACTGCTTGTGAGCTGTTCTTTGATGTTTTTGATGTTGTAGCAGTATCAGTGATTTTTAGACCCTTAGAATCTAATCCCAATTTATTAAATAATTCTCTTTTAGTAATGTAATAGTATTTACCTGGTGCCAGCCCCTCAACTGAAAGATTTTCTATGGAAACTCTTTTTAATTTATCTACAGTTAATCCTACAACTTCACAAAGTTTTCTTATCTCTCTATTTTTCCCCTCACAAAGTTCAAACTGCAACCAAGTCTTATTGGGCAAAAATTTTATTACATTAACTTTATTTGGTTTTAATAACTGTCCATCTACTTTGGCACCTTTTCTAAGTTTTTCTAAGAGTCGTTGATCCAATTTACCAAATACCTTTACTTCATATACTTTTTTCACATTATGTTTTGGATGCATTATTTTGTTTGCAAGATCACCATCATTGGTAAAAAGCAAAAGCCCTTCAGAATAAAAATCCAATCGACCAATGGGATATACTCTCCCTGGAATTCCACCTAAATAATCCATAACGGTAGGACGCCCTTGAGGATCTGAAAGAGTAGTTACACACCCTCTTGGTTTGTTAAAAACAATATAAACTTTTTCTACATAATCAGCTTTAATACTGTTATCATCTACGGTTATGATATCCTCTATTGGATCAACTTTCGTTCCTAATTCCTTAACAACCTCTCCATTTACTCTAACTCTCTCTTGAAGAATAAATTGCTCGGCCTTTCTTCGTGACATCATCCCACTATCAGCAATTGCTTTATGTAGACGTACCAGATTGTCTTTGTCTGTATCTACATCTTTGTCTTTCAATTTGGCCTTCAATTTGTCTTTCAATTTGTCTTTCATATTCATAAGCTAAAATTCCCCATATTAAATAACACCTTAATCACACTATAATCATATTTTAATTACATGATTTGTTTTGCATTAAAAAATTTTAATAGTACTATAAAATTCTATATTGATCGAGTAAGATTTTTTTTAAAATTTAATGTCTATTTAAAAAAGGCATAATTACATAGGAAAAAATTTCTTTATTTCCCCTTAACTTCTTTGAAAAAAATTTTGTACTATAATTATCATATAATGACTCTTAATCAATGCTTGGCGAGGGGAAAAAATAATGGGATCTTGTAAAAACTTCTCTCTATCTCTATCAATTATTTTTATCTCATTTTTACTTTTTTTTTCCGGTAAATGCACTCCTGATAGCCTTACAAAGTGGAATGAAGACGATGAATCAACAAATGCCGGCGCCACCACAAGTGGAGGAGCAAAAATTCCTACAAGTCATATGGCCTTATATGAAATAACCAATCCCTTGCTCTCCTATAAGCTTCATAAAATGGACACGTCCACAGAAGATGGTCCCACAGCTAATGTTAATCCCGACACCGCTTGTGAAATTAGTGATGTAGAAACAGGTGATAACAAAAGTCGAGATATTATGTGTTGGTTAGATGTAGGAGAAAATGATCTTTATTTTAACGGATTAAAATTTAATTTATTTGTTCGCGCAAATAAATGTGAATATATTACCTTTAGCCCTTACTATTTTTATAGATACCAACCTGGAACTACCGCTAAAAATAATGCGGATGCTTTAAATTGTAATTCTGTATATGACTCCTCCATGTGCCGATTTAATTACACTGATGTAAATTTAAGTTGTGACGAAGGATCAGTAACTATTCAAGACAAAGATACATCTGATCCTCCTGATCCTGATTCCAATAATGGCTGCTTTCCAGTTTCCGGCACACATCCTGGAACTACTACACAATGTGGAGGCAAATGGAAAAATTGTCTTGCTGGACCATTATTGGAAATGTCTTCATTGGTATGGCCGATTAGAACAGAAATGTCCCTTTCTTTGGCAGAAAATAAAAATAAAGATTTTGATAAAATATGGCAATTTTCAGCACCAATAACAAAAAATTATGTTTCAAATATGTACTTAAGTAATTACATGGCATTTTGCGGAGGTTCTGGAAGTAACTATCAATACAACACCGCTGGCCTAATCGCTTATGCTACTACATTACCAAATGGCTTTGCTGCATCTATTGCAGCTGTACAGGCCAGTATTTCAGGAGTAGATCCAATAAATGCAGGTAATACTACCTATCCTACAAATCCCTTTTATACTTTTGAGTGCTTGAATAAGGCAGGAGATTTAAAAGCAAGAATTAGAGTTGTAGTTCGCGAATGGGATAGAAATTTCGATCCAACAAGTTTAAATTTAATTGTGGCCAAGCCTCAGGAAGGAAACTTAATGGATTCGACTTCTGCAGAAGATGATCCATTCGATGATTCTTATTTTAACGATTATGATGATTGGGACGATATGTATACTTCTTCTACAACTCCTCCAGGATGTAGAGCAATCCCTTTAATGTCATCGCCTATGTTAGACTATCCTGAAGCAGATCTTTAATTAATTATCATTATTAATTATCTCTTCTTGTTGTTGTGCCTTTTTATTGTCCGCTTGAAATGGTTCATCATCTTCAAAATCTTCACTATTCCAATAATCTTCATCTGCAGTTTCTGCAAATTCTGCAGTTTCTGCAAATTCTGCAGTTTCTACAATTTTATCCTCCACAACTTCTTCTAATATTTCTGTTGCTACTTCTTCCTGCACTTCTTCTTGTATTTCTACTTGTACTTCTACTTCTTCAAATACTTCTTCTTTTTTTATATCAAAAATAAAATTAAAGATCTCTTTAGGAGTTATTGTCAAATCTAATGATAATTTATTTTGATTTACAATTTCCTGTCTCACTACAAACTCTTCAAGAATATCAAAAGCAGATTTAGGTGGAGCTAGTGGAATTAATGGAATGGATGAAATTATTTCTGTAAGTTGTACTTCCTGTATTTCCTGTGCTTCCCGTATATCTTGTACATCCACATCTTGTACAATACCCATCACATCTGCTTGTGTTTGAATTTTTTGTATCTGTTGTCTTGATTTATTTATAGAACGTGTAAAATCAGTATCTGCTGAAATTGATTTTATTGTTTTTGTCAATTCATCTAATTCACTAAGATCATTTTCTAAAAAGTAGGATTTTAGCCCGCCGCCACCTGCAATTAAACTTCTTAAATCATTGCCATCACCAATAGTATTAGTAAGAGCAATACTTTCTAACTCATGTTCAGGAGGTAAATCGCTTAATTTTTTAAGACCAAACATTTCAAAAAATATATCTGTAATTCCATAAAGAGTTTGTCTGCCGAGGTCTTCTGCACGCTTTACGATCTTAATTAATTTTTTATCTAAAAGAGCTCTAATAATATGAGAGCTATCAACTCCTCTTATGCGATCAATTTCTAATCTAGAAACTGGGCCTTTATAGGCCACTATTGCTAAAACCTCTAAAGCAGTAGGACCTAACATCAAAGTATTAGTCTTAAAAACTTTTTGAATATATTTTGAAAAAAGTGCTTTAGTACGAAATTGATATCCAGCTGCCACTTCTACTAAACGAATACCATGATTTGCTTTCTCATATTCATCTTGTAAACGTAAAATTGCACTATGAATTGTGGCCAATGGTAATTGATCCCCAATGGCCTCTTTTAATTTTAATATCGAAACTGGCCTATCACTTATAAAAAGTAGTGCTTCGATAGCACCACTAAGAGAGTTATTGTCAATAAATTCACTGGCGATTTTACTACTTTCACTTCCGTTTTCATTTTCGTTTTCGCTTTCGACTTCAACTTTGGTAATTGCATTAATATTTGATTCAACATCATTATATACAGTCTCAAATAATTGCAAATCATTTGCTAAATTTTCAGTCTCAAAATTTTCTGACATGATTATATTTCCCTTACTTGAATTTCTCTGTCTTCTTTTTCCTCTCTCTCTTCTATTCCTTCTATCCCTTCTTTTCCTTCTCTTTCTGCTTTCTCTGCTCTTTCTTTTTCTTCTTTTTGAACGGAGGTAAAATTATCTACTAAACCAATATCAAAATCATGCAAATGTCCTAACACTTCAACATAAATTTCATTCAAATGCTCACTTTGAAAAACATGAACCTTTTTTAGTCTTGTAAGTTCTAGAAGGCAAATAAAAGTAACAATCACATGTTGTACTTTATATTCCTCAAAGCGCTTATCCTCTCGTAAAAGATCCTTGATCGCATATGTTTGACCTACCATTAAATAATTCTTTAAAAATATCAATTTATCTTTTACTGAAATTGGGTCTCTTATAAATGTAAGCTTGGATCTATTTCTCTTAATAATATCGATCATTGCCTCTGTTAAATTATTAAGTTCCATAGGGAGAAGAAGTGAATTTATTACTGCTTTTTTATCGATTTTAGAACGAGTAAAAACTTCGTGACCTACTTTACTTAATCCCCATAATTTTTTACCCATATTTTGAAAATGTTGTAATTCCTCTAAACGTCTGATCAAATCAGTCTTATTAGTAATACCTCCAAAATTATTTATTTCATCATTTGAATCGAAAATTTTATTCTTATCGACTGTATCTTCTAAAACACATACTTGTGATTTTAGATATAATAGTGTGGCCGCCATAAATAAGAAGTCGCCCGCAACATCAAAATTTAAATCTTTCATCTGGCCTAAATATTTTAAATATTGATCTGTGATAACTGATATATCAATACTCTTTATATCCATCTCTTCTTTTTGAATTAAGAGTAACAATAATCCAAGTGGGCCATCAAAGTTATCTGTTTTAACTAAAATGTCTGTTTCAAGCATCAGTCAATTCCAAGCAACAAAAATTCTAACAAAATTTCTAACAAAATTACACTCATTTAGACTATAGGCTAGGCCAAGAGGAAGATACTAAGAATAGGCCACTCTGTAGTAAAATAATCCTATAATACGCTAAAGAATAGTTCCAACATTTTTTGAGCAAAAAATAATGCTGGCCTAAAAACAAAGCTGAGTATTCCAGTAAACATAATGATCATAAGAAAAATGATTCCAAATCTTGAAAGCTCTTCGAATTTTCTTTGTGCTTCATAATTTAAAAACGATATCACCATCTTGGAACCATCTAGTGGGGGAAAGGGAATTAGATTGAAAACGCCAATAATAACATTTATATCAACTGAGTGCCTTAAAATTTTAATAAATGCCTCGTAAAAATAAAAAGTAGGATCTAATTTCTTTGCAACTAATACACAAAAAAAACCTGATATAAAAGCTAGAATAAAGTTTGCTAAGGGGCCTGCAAAGCTAACCCAAAATATTGCTTTTCGAAATTTTGCTACAGCAAAATAGCGAGGATCAATTGGAACTGGTTTGGCCCAACCAAACATTATTCCACCAAATATTGCACCTAATAGCGGCATTACTACTCCCCCAAAGACATCAAGATGAGCGATGGGATTAAAGGTCAAACGTCCAGCATTTTTTGCTGTTGGATCTCCAAAACGAAGAGCTATATATCCATGGGCCACCTCATGCAAAACTACTCCAAATAAAAGTCCGGGAAGACCAAGTGCTAAATTATAAACAAAGCTCTCAATATTAAAACCCATATTATTCATATTCTACTTCCATAATCCACAGCAACTTTTTTAAGATCTGTATTATCAATATTCATTATTATGTATCATGATTATGCTAAAATGTAAGGGTAATGTGTAATGTAAGGAAGGAGGAGTTATGATTAATGAGTAATATAAATAAAGCATTTAAAATTCAAGTTATAGTTGCATTAAATAATAAAATTTTACTTCTACGAACTAATAAAAAGAGAGGAGAATTTTGGCAAAATATTACTGGCTCTATGGAAGAGAATGAAAATTTCAAACAATGTGCCTTGCGAGAATTTTCTGAAGAAACAGGAATTACTATCATCTCTGAAATTAATCAAAAATTTAAGGCCATAGATAGTGAAGGAAATAAATTAAATGGAGAACTTATAGAATTACCTTTCATCAATAAGTTTGTTGATCAAACAAGTAGGTTTATAGAGGAACATTGCTACCTTTGCCACATAAGTCGCTTAAGTTTTTTGTCAATATGTACCCCTCAAGCAACAAACGATATTATAATTAAATTAGATGCAATCGAGCACAACAAATATCAATGGGTTGATATTAATGAGATTAAAGAGTGTAATTATAAATATATTTCAAATTATTTGGCGTTTAAAAGCGCTCTACCTTTTTTATCTTTATTTTAATCTTTATCTTTTGCTTAACTTCCCTCTATTTAACATTAACAATCTCTACTCTCAAGATATTCAATACAAATATACTAAAGACATTCAATTAGATGAAATAAAAAAATCACCCGTAGTAAGAGTGGCACTTAAAGCAAAAAGTAAAATTTATCATGCAATAACTAATGAAGAATATATCGTTCCAAGTAATATTATTACTCAAGCACATACTAAACAAGATAGTGAAAATTTTTTCTACGTCTTTGGACCTAAACAAGAAAACTTTTACAGAGTATACGTTACGGATATAACTGTTTTAGATCAAAAAGATTCCATAATTGATTTAAATCAAAGGCCCAACAGCTACACACCTATTATCAAAGAATTAAACTATGAAAAAAATTTACAGTTTGTCTCTTTCATTAATAATTTAAATTTTCATTTTGCAAAAACATATATAGATACACCTGCTGAATTATCCGATTCTCAATTAGATGGATATAATTTCAAACTAGAAGATGATTTATTAATTAGCTCCATTCTTCCTTTCAATCTAGGCCTATCTCTTGGAGTGGAAAAGGGTTATTTTCAAAACGATCAAGGTAATAAATATAATGTTTTTGGAATTTTATTTGGCCCGATTTTAGAATCACAACCTATCCAATTTAAAAATGCTGATATCACTCTTGCTATTCAATTTGCTAAATCAATTAATTATAGCATAAATAATAAAAACAATACTGAGCGAGAAGATTTGGCCACAGATTATTATGCTTTTAAAGGCAAATATATTTTTAAAAAAGATATTAATAGTGAAAGTATTTTAAAAAATAAATTATTAGGAATTACTATATTTAATCAATATTTTAATAGCAAAGAAGAAAATAGATCCACAATAAATTATAAAAACATGCAAAGTATTGGCATAACTTTTTTCATAGGATTAATTTTTTAAAAAATGATATTAAATTTTAAAGCTAAGTATAAATTTATTTTTATTTTTATCTTTATTTTTATTTTGCTTATATTTACAAATATGACCTATGCTAAAAACCAAGGGATGGTATTAGTTTACGAGGCCCCTCTTTTTAATGCTCCAAACATTGAGGCCAAAGTTATTCAAAAAATCAAAAGAGGTAAAATTATTTATATTCATCCAAAATTTTTTTTTGATGTAATAATCGAAGAAAATGCTGTAATCGAAAAAAATAATTATAAAACAAATAAAGAAAGAAAAAATCAAGAGGGAAGAGATGGATATTCCGAGCGTGATTTTTATATAACCTATGATAATAATGGAAATGAATCTTACATATTAAAAAATCAAGTAAAACTTATCTATGAGGATGCTAAAGAGCTTGAAGATCCAGCACCATCGTACAATATCTCAACCGATCCTACAGATTTTCGAATAAAAGAACCTATTGCAGACAATTTTCCTCTATATAAAAATAACAGTGTTCGAAGTTATTTAACTATAGGAACTGGAACTCAAAGTTATGAATCATATGCTTTCAAACAAGTTCTTAGCTCTAAAAAATATGGTACTCCAAAAGAATTAGTTTATGCTCTTTTGATGTCCGCTAATTTCGACAAAGAAGGATTGTATTATTTTGGGGGAATTATTATTTTTAATGGATATAGCAATAATTATTTCTTCACAAATTACTCTAGTTCCAAAGAATCATATAGTAGATTTGGAATAGGACCATATTTTTCTTATGACTTTTATCAAATAGGCGAAAACCATTCATTCACCCTTTTTACATCTCCTATTATATACATAAATAATCAAGTAGAGGTTAGACGTAGTGGCGGTCCCGATCGCAGCGATATTGAGAGAAGAGTTTTCAAAAAAAGAATCTTATCTCTAAGAACAGGAATTATTTACCAAAGAAAAAAATTATTCTCTACTCTTGATTTTATTATGGGAGGATTATTTGAATTATCCCCCTCCAATACTATGGAAGCAACTGAGATCTCTGGACAACCAGCAAAATGGAATAGCAATGATAATGATAACATAAAAAATGAGATTGGACGCAATTTTTCTACTTTTATTGGTCTACAAATACAATTATGAAAATTAAATCAAAGAGATTCTTTTAAGCAAAATTAATAAACAAAATTAGTTTGGCCAGAGAGAATTTTTTTTATCTTTAAAAAATATTTTTAAATAAATTTAATCTAAAATTTTAATTTAACGATCATGAATTATAGGACATGAAAGTTATTTTAAATCAGGAGGAGTAACGTAATGAATAATGCAATTAATAAATATAAATCATCAGTAACAACAAATAATAGAAACAATAAAGATCAAAAAGACCAACAAAAAGATCAAAAAGAATGTGAGGTTTTATATCAGAAATTAGGAGAGAGATGGTATGTTTTCTCTGAAGATGAAGATGGTGAAGTAATTTTCTCTGCCATACCAACTGAAATTGATCCAAGAAAAAATAAGTTCAAGCTTTATAATATAATTGAGGAAAAAAATAATAATAAGAATAAAAATAAAATTAGATCTCCTAGAACTGCAGAAAAATTAGAGGCCGATTCACTATGAGTAAATCACTATGAGTAAATCAAATTCAGGCAAATTTTTTAAAAACTTACATTTTACAAAAGTTACAAAAGTTGCAAAAATCGTAAACGCTCCTGAAAAAACTAATTCTAAAGTTACGTTAACATTGATTAAGAATAGCGAAAAATCTCAAAATGATTTCTTAGACAAA
>JADGAM010000059.1:0-632 GCA_015232015.1 Oligoflexia bacterium
GACGAAGGCAACAAACACGAATGGTAGCATTTTTCTTACGAATAGCACTCTGTAATCCTCTTATTGAACCCATAACTTCTTCATTCAAATAAGTCACATCATTGAAATCCAAAATAATAAACCTAGCATCCATATTGTTCAGTTCACGCTGGCACTGATTAATTATAGTATTTGCCTTTTCAGACATTATTCCAGAAAATGAAACAATCAAAAGACTCTTTTCTATTTTTTCAAGTATCTGATATTTAAATATCTTATTTTTTTGATTCTCTTTATTATTTATTGAAATCTCTTGCATAACTACCCCCCGATAATTATCTCAAAAACTATAATCTCTAAGTATAATTTTAAGTATAATCTTAAATTATAGTTTTAAATATAAACTTAAATATAAAATTTAATATAAAAATTAATATAATTTCGTGCAATTTCCAATAATTTCTAATAATTTCCAATAATTTCCAATAATTTCCAATAATTTCCAATAATTTCCAATAATTTCCCAAATTACTTGTTGGAATTTTTTTAATAATCTTCTACAATGCTTTGCGAACCTCATCTATACATGTTTCAATATACAAATTTTCTGGAGTATTCTCCTCTAGAATTTTTCTTCCAGCAAGTAAATGTTC
>JADGAM010000059.1:747-2493 GCA_015232015.1 Oligoflexia bacterium
CTTTTTAAAATAAGTTTTCATAAAAGACTGAGGGTAAAAATCAAATGCACGTGATAATGCTTCTGCTGCAATTTTCTTATTTTTTCCGGCCAATACAGAATACCATTCAAAAATTACCTCCGTAACGCTCTGGTCTTGCTCTAATTGTGGTACTAATTTATAAATGCAAGAGGCCAATTCAGTATTAAGATTATCAGTATCTAAATTAAATATTCCAGCTGCTTTCTCTCTAATATCATTTATTAATATATTTTTTAATGCAGTTGTAGGTGTTTGAATGAAAGCATTGCAAAGATTAATTATTTTTCGTTGATCAGTAATTTCAACCAACTTGCTATTATCATATATTTTTCCATCTGTGGTAGTGGGTGGTTTGCCGCTACCGCCATTTGTCCCTTCTCCTAAATCACCATCCTCTGTCGTTCCCTTATTATTAGTAGCTGTTGTAGTATTGCCCTCTTCATGATTAACTCCCAGTAAAACACCTTTTACTTTGCGCTTAGTTTGACGAAGAAAATCACAAGAAGTGACACTAAAACTTATTAACAACAAGCAAGCAATAAATAATAAAATTTTAATACTTTTTTTCTTTTTATACCCATCAGGAATCATATCAATACCGTCCCTTTCCTTTATTATTTATATTATTTATTCTATCGTGAATTTTCATCTTCTACATTGAAAATTTTTTTATTATCATAGTGGTTATATTTTGACATATTTTATCAATTAGTTTTATTTTCCGATTATTTTGAAAGGATTTAACAATGGCCAATATTAACTTCATATCTACTGAAAATGCCCCTAAAGCAGTTGGAACATATTCTCAAGGAACAGAACATAACGGAATCTATTTTTTTTCTGGTCAAATAGGATTAGATCCCGCCACTATGAAAATGAGAGATGATTTTAATACTCAATTAGAACAAATTTTAAAAAATATTGATGGACTTCTAAACGCATCCTCCTTAACTCGTAAAGATATAATTAAAACAACTATTTTTCTTGTTGATATGGGACATTTCCCTATAGTAAATGCTTGCTACGAAAAATTTTTTCAAGCGCCATACCCTGCTAGAAGTTGTGTAGAGGTTACCAAACTTCCCAAAGAAGCATTAATTGAAATAGAGGTCATTGCTGTAAAACAGAAGTAGAGCAGTAGTAAAACAAAAAATAAGAGAAATTAAGAAACAAAATATGTTATTCGAAAAAAAATATACTTTTGAATCAAAAAAAACAAAAACAAAAAGGTATATTGCTAATACATTGTTTATGACAATAGCATTAATTGGGATTTATGTTATATTTTGCCTGCTTATTATCTCTTTTTCACGTTATGAAAGTAATAGATCAAAAGAGGCATTTTATAAAAAATCTCCAGATCTAGTAGTAGTATTTACAGGTGATATTGGCCGCATTCAATTTGGTTTAAAAAAGGCCATCGAATATAAAGCATCTCAGGTATTTATTACTGGAGTAGAAAATTCAAATTCAGTTAAAACTATCATGCAATATCAAAAAAAAGATCTATTAAATCAAATTGAATTTGATTCTGATTTAATTGAAATAGATTATCTGGCCCGTAACACTGTTGAAAATGTAATCTCAGTTTTAAGATATCTTAGAGATAATTCTGAATATCAAAGTGTTCTTATAGTTTCTAGCGATTATCACATTTTGAGAATTAAAATCATATTAAACAATATAATAGGTCCTACTGATAACTACGATTTCTATTATTGGGGT
>JADGAM010000059.1:2553-21839 GCA_015232015.1 Oligoflexia bacterium
TTCTCATTAAAGAAGTATACAAGACAATTAAATCATATGGTTTCATTCTTTTGTGGGATTCTGATATTAAACCACTGGAACACCCTTCGACTTCAAGTAGATTACAAATTCTTCCAGATTAAAAACAAAAACGAGATGAGGAATGAGAAGATGAGTTTTCTTATCCTTCCAATAACCAATCAATATATACTTTTGTTATTTTTCCTCTGATTTTCTTTTCTTTTAATAAAGCATTTATCTCATCCTTGATTTTATCTAAAACAATTTTTTTTCCTTCCTCTTGTAAAGGCCAAGTAGACATTAGAGGAGAAATAGTAACTATTAAATGATCAATAATCATATATTGAAATTTTTCTATATATAATACAATCAAACGATTTGATGATTCTAAGACTATATCCAAATAAAGAGATTTGGTACCAATTGCTGTCTCAACGTAAATAGGTAACATTAATCTAATTATACTTGATAATCTTTGATCTCCATTAAAATAATCAGGCCGTGCATTTTTACTGGCATATGCTTTTTCATCTTCTGCTTTATCAATGGCCCCATAATAATTGTTAATTTTTATATAAGTAGTAGTTGATACAAAAGTTACAAATGTAATTATAGATATAGTAACTATTGGATGTTTTTTAATCGCATTAAAGAAATTAACAATTTTTCTTCTTATGGGATAAATACATTTTCGAATAAATTTTTTCTTTAGCAGTCCGAAATTTGTTTGAACAAAGGTCTTTTTTATATCTTCAAAAATTTCAATTGATTTATGTTTTAAATAGGATAAAAAATCATTTTTATGTTTTTGAACAAATTCAATTATTTTTTTAATTGTATCTTTGATAGTAAATTTAATATTTCCAATTGTTACAGTTATAGCAAACTTACATTTTTTATTAAGTTTTTTTATTGAAGCTGGAATTAGATTTGCAATAATAAGAAACAATTTATCTATTATTTTTATTAGAATTTTATTAAAATGATCTTCTATTTTTGATAAAAGCTTAAGCAATTTCTCCACGCTTTCTCTCCAAACTTCTTTAAAAACTTCCCAATAATTATTTATCGCAACTACTATATCGTCTTTTTTTATTTAATTCTTTAGATATCTACTTAATTGAATTATTAAACAAAATTATTTTTATTATTTATCATAACAAGATTTATTGATGTGGATTTTTTCTCTATCCCATATTATTAAATGTTTATTGAGTTATCGCCATAATAAATTGATATCTTTTCGTTTTCAACAAATTTTATTTTTCATCACTAACTATCAAGGAATAAAGGCAAAATAATAAATTTCAACTTTAAAAAATAATAAAAATTAAATTGCTTATAAAATATAACTAACAAGAAAATAATTTTTAAAAAAATTTAAAACTATTAAACATGAAATCATTAATATAGAAGGACACTTCATGAAAAATAATATTCACATTTTTATTTTTTCAGTATTTGTCTTTATTATTAGCAATATGCAATTTGTAATCTGTAAATCGATCATGGCCTCCGAAGATCATGGTGTACTTACAATTTCTAGAAAATCATCTGCTGTTAAAATCGAAAAAAAAGCTGAGAATAAGACTGAGGCCTCAGCTGAAAGTGAAATTGAAACTGCTATTAAGATTATTAAATCTAAAATCAATGATCTTTCAAAAATAAGTCTTAACTCGAAATAAGCTTCTGTTCAATACCAAAAACAACAATTTGAAATTGCGCTCTTAATAAAGGGCCTAACAAAAGCTCATTCACTTGATCCTAAATTTATTACTCAAAAACTTACAAAAGAAGAAATAAAATTGTTTTCTTCGCGAATAAATTTGCCTGCTTCTTCTGCTTCTTCCATAGCAGAAACAAAATCAGTAGCAGCGCCAGTAAGGGCGGCAAGCAGTAGAAAAAAAACATATAATGCTGATGTCGAGAACACTGATACTGATACTGATGTCGAGAATGATGACTCTAATATTGCATGTATTCCATTTAATGTAAGAACTCCATTTACTGGTTTCTCCTATCAAACTGATACTTTTATTAAAAAATATTTAGATTTTTATAAAAAAGAATATAACCGTACTCTGCGCCCTTCTTATTATAACACCATCTTAAGTAGTGCAGATAAAGTTTATAGTAATTTAAATAATACTATTGTTATTGATAATCCAAAATATCAACCCGATGATGATGTTTTTTTGCCGCTTGATTGCAATAGTGATGTTCAAGAATATCTTCTCACAATAGGTTTTCCTGCAAATTCAATTATAGATATTAAATTCAAAAAAAATGATTCATGGTTTGATAGTAAAATTAAAGCAGTTATTTATCAAAAAGCTCATACCTCTGAAGAAAATGTAAAAGTAATTAAAGTTCCTTCCAGCAAATGTACTATAGATAAGATTATTGTTAGCAACTTTAAAGCAAATCAATTTAAAGCAAAATTATTAGATAAAAAACCAAAAGAAAAATTGTTTTATCGTCCACAACTAGATGGAAAATATTTAAATAGTGACAGTAATTTAAAAGAATTTTGTCTTGAATAAGGATATCATGAAATTGATCCTAGTTTTAAAGTTGAAACATTAACTATTGCTGCTAAAGAACAGATGATTGAATTACAAGAATTAAAAGGTAAAAATTTTAGCCCAAAAGTCGACTCATCAGAGCGCATAGAAATGATTAAATGTATCGACATAAGTAGTGACAAAACTAAATACGAAAATTCTATCACTAATAGAATTGATCAAATTCTTACTAATTTAAAAAATTTCAAGAGTGAAGAGATTATAAATATACTAGAAAATCTCAACAAAAATTATAGTGGAGTTACTAAAAAAAATATCGCTCAAAAAATATTAACAGTAAGAGATCGGAAGAAACGAAACATACGTGATTACCTTATAAGTAAAGAACAATATTCTTTACTTAGTGATCTAACTGACAAGGAGTTATTTCCTAAAGCATCTGAGGCAACAATAGAAAATGCTCAATCATTTACTCTCAGTGGGTTTCCATTATTAAAAGAAAAAATGTTTACACCTTCCACTGATCAAAAAGATTATCAAATGTTACTAGATCTAGCAAACAAAGGTGTTGTTGCTTTAAATGAAACAGATATGACTGAAATGATGAAGATAATGGGGAATAAAGGAGATTTTACTTCTCCTATCTTTTATTCACTTTTTAATAAATATATCTCAAATACAAACGTTAATCCAAATCTCCAAAATTCAAATAAATGGACTATAGGAATGATGGCCGCAAGATATGCACAACCTGAAGTCGCCTTGGCAATTGCGAAGCAAAAAAGTTTTATCTGTGATAAAGATTTTTTTGAAAAGTTATTACAAAATGGAACTAAAAAAATTAAAGCTGATTTTGACATTCATAAAGTACCAATAGAGCAACTAGAAAAGATCGACTTCGAACCACTATACCAGACAGTGCCACTTGACTATGCTGGCATTAAAGAAATATTAACTGTACATAAAGGAGATGCAGTAAACTGTGAAAAAGCACTTATGGATTATTTGTTACCTACTGATGGAAAAAATCCAGCACACATCGAAGATTACTTAAGTTTAGCAAAAAACAATGTAATAACTTATTCTGATGAAAACGTAACAAGAGCGTTAGTATCAGCTTTAGCTTGGAAAAATAGCACTCCCTCTTATTCTCCAAAATTAGAGTTAGAATTAAATAAATAGATTGTTCCCTTCTCACACAATCAGCTTTATTTAATATTTAATTCTTTTTGTTCCAGGAATTAATCCCGCAATGAACCAAGGGTCAAAGGCATTAAAACGTTCATTATATAAAATAGTTTCAACATAACCAAGATGATTAACCGCTACTGGAGTATACCGGGATGTCTCATTAAATTTTAGGTGAATTTTTAATAAAAAATACTTAACACTTACTCTGAATTATGCGATGGAGGAGGACAGTGTTTCAGTCAAAATTTTATAATGGCAGTTATTACACAAGGTTAAAACAGTGGAGTGTTAAGGTTTTTTGTTTCCATTTTATCAACGCAATAATCATATGGCGTTTTATATGTATCATTATATGGTAAATTTACCCTGTCTGTGTTATAAAAAAATATGAGAGCAACATTTGAATGGGATGAAAATAAAAATAGCGAAAACCAAAAAAAGCATAGTGTGTCTTTTAATGAGGCCCAACATGCCTTTTTTGATAAGAAGAGAATTATTGCTGAAGATATAACTCATTCATATACAGAAAAGAGGTATTATTGCTTTGGTAAAGTTGAAAATGGAATTTTAACTGTTCGGTTTACCTATAGAAATAACGTTATTAGAATTATTGGGGCCGGACATTGGAGAAAAGGGAGAAAAATTTATGAAGAAAAAAATAAAATACACAAATGAAAAAATTGGAAAGATTAAAATTGTTGACGATTTTTTACCGCCACCAGAAAAATTAGTTACAAAAGAAGAGACTGTAAAGATCACTATTATGCTTAATAAGAAATGTATTGAGTTTTTTAAAAAAATTGCAAAAGAAAACCACACTTCTTATCAAAAAATGATAAAAAATCTTTTAGATCATTATACCAAAAATTACGATAAAGCATCTTAAGATCAAGCAAAACACTCCTATGTAAAAATCATAATTTAAATCTACAAAATTAAAATAAATCGACTATGGGAATGTTTGCAGCAAGATTTGCACAACCTGAAGTTGCCTTGGCCATTATAAAACATGAAAAATTTGATCCAAACATTAAGAACAATAATGGTTGAACTACGCAAATTGAAAATGTCGACTTTGAATCCCCATACCATTTGTTTTTTATAATCAATATAAAACCAAGTGATTATCTCTCCTAAAGACACGTATATATAAAGGCAATTCCATTATTTTTTCACTGATAGAACCTACGTTGATGAAATGTAAAAATATCATGGAAAGGACTCTATTATCTCAAAGACACCAAAGAGATATTTTGTTTCGGAGACGCTGTCAAATACTTGACATTTTGACAACAAATGTATATACTATGTATATACGATATATTCTGGAGAAAAATTAGTGAATTTTGAATGGGATGACTTAAAGGATCAATTAAATTTTAAAAAGCATGGTGTTCATTTTGCCGAGGCCGCTACTGCCTTGTATGATCCAAACGCAATTCAGATTAAGGATTTTGATTCTGATAAAAAGGAAGAACGATTTGTTGTCATTGGTTATTCTGTCAAGAGCAAAATTTTAGTTGTTGTCTACACTATCCGCGAATATGTTGGAAGAACGGAAAGTTATAGAATAATCTCGGCAAGAAAAGCAAATAAACAGGAGCAAAAACAATATGAAGAGTAATTATAATTTTTCAAAAGGGAAAAGGGGTGCTTTGGTTTTAAAAGAAACAAAAAGGGCCATTTCTGTTAGATTAGACCCAAAGGCCATATTATGGCTTCAGGAAAAAGCAGATGAATATGGAATTGGTTATCAATCTTTTTTAAATGATTTTTTAATCGAGCAATGGGAAAAAGATCAAGTAAGTAATATTTCTGCGATAGAAGATTTGCAATTAATGGAAAAAACCATAAAACGATTAAAAAAAGCTATAAAATAGATGTAAAATTGAAATTCTAAGTTATAGGGTCATCAAATGAATTTAGCAAGTAGTGGCTCAGGAAAACCACTAAATTGTAATAAATATTCTAATGACTTGTCCGCTGAATATAGTGGAATTAATTCCCCAAAGTAAGAGGGTGGAGCCTATGAAGATAATATCTTCCAGCTAATGATTCACCACTTTTTCTTACGAAATCTAATTTTACTGGGCCAATAACCATAAGCATATGTTCATTTTCTCGAGTATCCCATACACCTTTTAAGCAATTTTTCCAATGGCGCATCTTATGTATTTCATCCAAAATTACAATTGGTGATTCTTTTTCCCACTCTTCTTTAGTTATAATTTTTCTATCTTTAGTAGAATCATAATTTAAATATATATAATCTTTTTTAGGAAATAATTTTTTTGCAAGAGTGGTTTTTCCTACTTGCCTAGGTCCTGCTAATAAAACCATCTTCTTTTTTAAATCTTTTTTTATTTGTTCTTCATTTGAACGAGTAATAATCATTTATGTAGTTACTCCATTTGTTTCTTCAATTCTATTTATATTTCATTTTACAGCACCTGACCATTCCGACCTTAACTCCTAAATAATCAAGACCAAACTGACTTTTAATCCAGAATGGTCATATAAATATAAAACCAAGTGATTAGCTCTCCTAAAGGCAGGTATATATAAAGGCAATTTCTAAGGCAACTCGCAAATTCTAGTCATTTTTCATTGTAGTCTTTTTTCATTTAGGCCAATTATACTTTTTACCGATGTTACTAACAAAATTATCTGTAAATAATTACTGCTTGCATGTTTTATGGAGGAATATATGAGATCTATAAGATCTATGGGATTTACAAAGTCTATGAAGTCTACGAAATCTAGGAGGGGTGAACAAACTAATAATACTGTACTATATTTAGAAAGATTATGCTTAATTGCAGTTATGATTTTTTTATTAACTTTTATTAGTGGTTGTGGATTATTTTTTCCTGATAGAACCTACGTTGATGAAATGGATAAAGAATCTGAAGGATACTTCGTACCGGGAGAAGATTTTCCAGTGGTAGCAGGAGATCAAAATGTTTCAGGAAGAAACCGTAAAACTATCATGGAAAGGACTCCATTATCTCAAAAGCATCAACGAAAAAAAATGTTAGAAGATGCTTTGATCGAAGAGCTTAAGGCATTGGAAGATAGCTTGCCCGAGCAAGAATATAATCATTATCTAGGTCATGCAGATAAACTTCCAACTATTTCAGAAAAAATATTCTTTTTACGTTTAAAAGGAGTGCGTGAACGCAACGAATATTTAGTTACTAGAGGGTATTCTACTCGTAAAAATAATGGAGCTGATGAGTTAAATGAAGAATTAGCAGTAAATAACCAAGAAATAATTGTAGGCATGAGTAAAGATGCTGTTGTTCAAAGCTGGGGCAGACCAATGAGAATTGATGTTGCAGGCAATCCTATGAATGAGAATGAGCGCTGGCTCTTTTATAATTATGGAAAACAGAAATATGTATTTTTTGAGAATGGTAAAGTGAAGGGATGGGTGTCCGAATAGTTATTATAAGCACCACACCGTTTGTGTACGTTTGTGTAATTGACATTCAGAGAGATATTACATACCATTTAAGTAAAGTAAATATTATGATGATTGCGAATAAAGTAGTGAGTAAGTAGTGAATAAAGCAGAAAATAAATTAATTATCATCGTGGCCCCCTCGGGTGCAGGAAAATCTACCCTTATAAAAAAAATTCACAAAGATTTTGAAGCTATTAAAGAATCAGTTTCTTTCACAACTAGAAAGATGCGACCTGGAGACATTGAAGGAGTAAGTTATTTTTTTATAAGTAAAGAAGAGTTTCAAGAAAAAATTAAAAACGATGATTTTTTAGAATGGGCACAAGTTCATTCAAACTATTATGGCACCTCCAAATCTTTTATTAAAAAACAACTAGATATCGGTCACACTATTTTATTAGACATTGATACTCAAGGTGCTGATGCTCTTAAAAATATTTATCATGATCGGGCCAAAGCAATTTTTATTTGTCCTCCTTCCATTGAAGAATTGGAAAAAAGGCTTGTCTTCAGAGGAAGCGATTCTATCGAAATCATAAAAGAGCGGATAAATAATGCTAAAAAAGAGTTATTAAAAAAAGATTGTTATGATTATTTAGTGGTAAATGATAACTTGGAAACCGCCTACGATAAGCTAAAAATAATTATAACTGAAATTTTACATAAGAAATAAAAAAGAGAGATAACAACTTTTGTCTACAATAAATTTTGATTTTTCCCATGAAAGCGATCTAACAATAGAAACAATCATTAAGAGGGTTGAGGCCTATTTACCTAAGGCGGATATTGAACTTCTTTCTAAGGCCTATCATTTTGCAGAGAAGTCACACTCAGGACAAAAAAGAAGTTCAGGTGAAGATTTCATCATTCACCCTATGAATGTTGCAAATTTGTTAACCAAACTTCAAATGGATCTTGATAGCATAATAGCGGGTCTTCTTCATGATGTAGTTGAAGATTGTGACGTTAAAGAAGAAGAATTAGAGCAAGAATTTTCAAAAAATATTGCTCAAATTGTAATAGGACTCACTAAAATTTCAAAAATTCAATTTAAAACTAAAGAAGAGGGACAAGCAGAAAACTTCCGAAAAATGGTTGTGGCCATGGCCAAAGATATTCGAGTGATTATCGTAAAATTGGCAGATCGTATGCACAACATGCGTACCCTTCAATATGTCTCTGAAGAACGTCAAAAAAATGTGGCCCAAGAAACTCTTGATATCTATGTTCCACTGGCCGGTAGATTGGGTATTCACTCTGTTAAAGCGGAGTTAGAAGATTTATGTTTACGATTTTTACAACCTGAAACCTATTATACTTTGGCCGAAAAAGTGGCGATGAAAAAATCTGAACGTGAACGCTACATCAAAGAGGTTGTGAGTATAATAAAAGACAAGCTAGATGAGTATTCAGTTCGTGCCGATGTTATTGGTAGATCTAAGCACTTCTATTCAATTTATAAAAAATTACAACAACGTGGTGTGGAGTTTGAACAGATTCAAGATATTTTGGCCTTTAGAATAATTACTAATAACATTACTCAATGTTATAAATGTTTAGGAGTTATTCACTCCTCATTCACTCCCATTCCAGGTAGATTTAAAGATTACATCGCCATTCCTAAAATAAATAACTATCAAAGTTTACATACTACAGTTATTGGCCCCAAGGCGGAAAGAATTGAAATTCAAATTCGCACCTATGAGATGGATGAGATAGCAGAAACTGGTGTGGCCGCTCATTGGAAATATAAAGAAGGAATGACCTTCGGAAAAGTCCGCCATAACCTATCTTGGGTGGATGAGTTGCTTGAATATAATAAATCACTTAAAAACAGCTCTGAGTTCATGGACGTAATTAAAGATGAATTGGATTCAGGTGGTGTTTTTGTTTTTACTCCTAATGGAGATGTAATGGAGTTGCCAGCAGGAGCAACCCCACTTGATTTTGCTTATACAATTCATACTGAAGTAGGAAACCTTTGCGTTGGTGCTAAGATCAACGGTAAAATTGTTCCTCTTAAATATCGTCTAAAATCGGGTGATGTTGTTGAAATCTTAACTAGCAAAACTCAAACTCCCTCTAAAGATTGGCTAAAACTAGTTCGCACCTCGCGTGCAAAAACAAAAATTAAACAATACCTTCTTAAAATTGAGAGGGAAAAACAAAAAATTACTGGAGAAGAGCTGCTTGAAAAAGCATTTAGATTATATTCAACCTCTGTTAAAGCGTTAAAAAAGAGTGGTGAATTAGAAAAATTACTTAAGTCTTTTCATTTTAAAAATGAAGATGAATTATATGTTAATGTTGGCTCAGGTAAATACTCTCCCAAAGATGTCTTAAAAGAAGTTTTCCATGATGATGATGAATTGTCCGAAGAAGGAGGAAAACTCTCAAAAGATTTAGAAAAAATTCAAAATGATTATAAGAAAATCACTCAAGTTGCACAAAAAAGTACTTCCAAAGACAATGCTGTGGTGATGATGGATGGAAAAGGTGTATCTGCTACCAAAGAAGGAGTAGGAATCAGTGAATGTTATCGCGCTTTGAAGGAGAGTGAGAATTTAACTGGAGTTAATTTGTGTGGAATTGTGGTCAGATTTAGTCTATATAAATTTAGAATGATGATGCTTTTTTTAAAGACGGATAAAGTTTTACGATTTTTTAAGAAGATGAAGCATAATAAAAAACTGCATATGCATATATCTGAACGGGAATCTGAACGGGAATAGGAAAGGAACAGGAAGCAAATGAAATGTAGTTGTATAATTCCAGCTTATGGTAGAAGTGTAGAAGTTATTGAAGAAACACTACTAGCTCTTTTTTCCTTAAGAGAAGAATTTTTTTCTAATTGTATAGAAATTTTTTTGATTGATCAAAATTTATCACCATTAAAACTTGATCTTAAGTTTGCCAATTGGCCAAAAGAGTATTTAGATAAAATTGATTACACCCTTTATTGTGGTAAATGTAAAAGTGCTCAACTTGATATTACCTTTTCTTCTAAATCAGAATCAGAATCTGATTTAGAAACAACTGCTGCAATTAAATTCTTACACATTATTTCTCTTAATCCATCTACAACAATTGCAAAAAACTATGCTATTGCCTTGGCCCAAGCAGAGTTATTACTTTTTTTTGATGATGATGTTTTAATTCAAAAAGGTGCTATTGATGCTCACATTAAAGTTCATAAAGAATATGCAGATGCAGGATTTGTTTGTGGGCGAGAAATCATAGATCCACCAACTAAAGGCAGAAGTAAGTTTCGAGAGTATTTAGCAAATAAGATGGAAAAATTTGTATCAGGAGAGTTAATTACTATTAATCAAGATAAAGGAAATCTTAATAGTAAATTAAGTAAAGAAATAAATAATAAGAGACAAGAGGAGGCAAAATACAAGGCCCAGCGATATGTGGGACGAGTAACTGCTGAATCATTTTTCCTTTGTGATTTTGATCAAGTGATAGCTGAAGAAAATAGAGTTATAAAAATTAATACTGTTCGAGGTTGCAATGCCTCTTTAAAGAGAAGTATATTTGAATTGTCTGGAGGATTTGATGAAAACTTTCAAGGAACTGCTTTGAGAGAAGAGAGTGATCTTTGCTTAAGATTAGAAAAAATAGGATATAGTAATTACTATACTGATAAAGCAGTAGCAATTCATAGAAGACAACTAGGAGGATGTAATAATTTATCAAAATCATATCAAGCGCTTATTTCTAAATACGAGTGTGAATTATTATTTCAAACAAAACATTTTTTAGATAAATCTTCTTTTTATTTTTTTATAAGATTATTACCTTTAACTTTAGAAAATTTTATCCGCACTTGGGGTATCTCTTTTATTCTAACATTACAATTTGTGTATACTTTTTTTCGTACGACCAAAAATAATTAAAAAAATAATTAAAATAAATAATGAGAATAATTACAAAATATTTTTTAATAGTTGTATTTTTATATAATACCTTTGCAATAGTTTTTACCGCTGGCGATTCGGGAACTGCTCATGATGAATGGTATTATAGGTGGGTGGGGAAAATTTACTGGAATACGCATAAATTTTTTGAAAACCAAGAGCATCCTCCTGTAGCAAAATTGTTGGGGGCCGCTCTTCCTGTTTTACTAAAAAAAGATAACTCAATTTATTATCGTTTACCTCATTTGTTGTTATTTTTGATGGCCGGAATTTGGGTGACACTTTATTTTTATTTTAAAAAAAATTATTTTACTTCAATGATTTTTTCTTTGCTTTATTTCTTTAATCCTAGTTTTAAAGCATTTGCTTCATTAAATGTAACCGATTTTGTTGTATCGCTACTACTGGCACTCTCGGCATTTATTATGTACATAAATTTTAATTTTACTTATGTATTCTTTTCATCATTTGTTTTAGGATTGGCCTTAAATACAAAGTTTTCAGCACTTTTTTATTTGCCTTTTTTTGCTATAGCATTTTTTTATAACTCGTATTACAGAGGCAGACGTATAGATTTAAAACAAATGCTTTATAATGCTTTTATTTCCTTGCTGGCCATAGCATTGGCATTTATTATCTGCTATCACTTTCAATTTTCTGAATTAATAAATTATTGGCAGGGAATTGTTTATCAGTTTAAACACAATACTAGCGGCCATTTAACATATCTGTTTGGAGAATTAAGCAGAGGTGGATTTTGGTATTATTACCTAATGCTTTTTATTTTTAAAACTCCAATTATTATGTTGCTAATATTTATTATTTTATTAGCATTTATAAATCGTTTATCATTTGTTTTGTTTTATTTACCCGCTTTAGGGTTTTTATTTATTCTTTCAAAAATGGATATACAAAGTGGTTATCGATATGCTTTGCCTTTTATTATGTTTCTTGTTTTTGGAAGTGCAGTATCAGCAGTATCAGCAGTAAGTACGATAGATAAAAATAAAAATAAAAATATAAATATAAAGCAAAATAAAATTATTATAGCTATTATTGTTTTGTTTATTATAGCAGTGATTTCAATCGAAGATGTGTATACGTTAAACACTTCAAGTTACATGTCATATTTTAATCAATTTGCTCCAACACCAACTAGAAACTTTGCTGATAGTAATATTGATTGGGGACAAGATATTCCTAAACATCTAATGGAAAGAGATCTCGATTTACAAAAAAGTAAAAGGTTAGAAGAAAATTGGAGTAACTATTTTTTAAGTAAAGCTAATGAATTCATTATTCGAATTGGCGCTAGTGAATTAACGATGGTATGGGGAAATCCTTTGGCCAGATTTTTTAAGCAACTTACACCTATCAAGATAGTTGCAGGTTATGAGATTTTTAAAGTCAATAAAGCACAGCTTTTTGATTTTTTGCTAAATCATAATCATCCCTATTATGAAACGCCAATAATTAATTTTAAGAATAAAAAACTAGAAAATAATTTCATAATACAAGATGCAGATTTAAATTTCATCCACAGTTTTGATAGCGAATTTTATGTTTCTAAATCCGATGCAAACAAAGATCGCTCTATTTTATTAATAGAATTTGCTCCACTATTAGAAGAAGAGATGAGTAATTGGATGTTATTTTTAGACAATAAAAGAATTTATCAAAAAAACGATCTATATCAGCATCTGGAATTTGGAAATATGATAAAAAGTGTATGGAAACAATTAACACCGGGAAAACATAAAATAAGTTTATTTATTGATAAAATAAAAACGCAGAAAAAAAAGTTGAAGTTTAAAATATTTTATATACGTAATGATAGTGCAAAATTAATTATTACCACATGAAGTGTAGCAATCAAACCATGAGTAGTTGTTGTTAGCATACATACTGTAAACTGCACAATCACTATCTAATTGAGCTTGATCAACGGCCACAGTTGCTTCAGAGGTATCTGAACAATCCCATGTTTGATCGCTAGTAAATGATATGCTTACAGTGTTAAGTGCTGGAACAGCTCCTGCATTAACAGTGGCATAATACATTCCACTGGCAGCATCACTTAATTGTGCTTTATCATCTCCTGTCCAGGATACAGTTCTTTCATTAGTTATTCCTGATGACATAACAACTTTTGCACTACCGTCTCCTATGTATAATTTTCCAAGATCATAAACACCAGTGGTAGCATTTGTATCCAGTAATTGATATTTCATATAAACTTTATTGCTGTAATCCATATTACCATATCTTCCTTGATTAAACCCTGAGAAAACAAAGTCGTCTGCAGATTGAATAAGAGTTCCCATTGAAGAATTGCTATTATTAGCACCAGCAGTACCATATGTTTGTTCTGCTACCATGGTTTTTTCCTTAAAAACAAGGGAAGTATTTAATTTACCAGTAACTATCATTGATCCCTTATTACTAGATCCTGAAGGGTCAACATTTTTAGAGGTGATAGTAATATCACTGCCAGTAATTGCTTGCCTTATATATTCTGTTTGTATTGGAGCAGCAGCAGTTCCTCCAAAGCAACCATACATTACAAATTCTGATATACCAGAACCTGATTTTACAACCTTCATTTTAAATTTAGGAGCAGCGTTGGTAACATTTGGATCTGTCATATTAAGAGTCAAAGTGTGATAATTTCCATCATAGATATTTACTCCTGCGCTACTTAGAGTTGTTTGATTTACAGATCTTATTAAAGTTTTTTGTATATAACAAAGAGTTCTATCGGCACCAGCGGCCCTATCAAGAAGTTGTTTCGTTAAGTTTACAGCTTCACACATTGCTCGGCTTTTACCTGTAGTAAATGAAGCCCCAGTTGCAGCTTTTATAGCAAGGCCGGTAGTAGCAGCTTTAGTCATAATACCATCATTATCAAAACCAACTTCCCAAAATGCATCTGCAGTATTGGAAACCACTCTGCCAGTGGCCGCCGGTAATTGATCAATTGTTGAAGCGGATGGAACATTATCAGTTGTAGTGTTTTTACTACCACACGATACTAATAGAGCAAACATAGCTAATGAAAAACAAAAACCTACTAATTTAATCATTTTTTAAAACCCTCCCTAAAAAAATAAAATTTATTTAGATTATATTGTATACGCAATATATTGATGCAATCAAGGAGTTTATTAATTTGAGGTAACTGACTAGTTACAATTTGAGTAAAATGATTAATTATTAATTGAGTAGGTACTAATTGAATCTGAGGATTTAAGCCAACCCTTTTTTCCATCTACTAAAGTAATTTGATACCATTTTTGATTATTATTTATTAATTGATCATTAATTTCAAATTCTGCCCCTTGGTGAAGAGTAAATAAAACAACATTGTCTTTACCTGTGGCCGAATAAATATTTGCTTCTTGATTTACAATTACTCCGAATTCGCGACCATTATTAACAAATTTAAGTGCAGTAATTATTGTTAACAAAATAAATAAAGTAAAAGTAGAAATTTTTATCCATTTAATCCATTCATAACTTTTAAATAAGGATAATGTTAAAGTTCCCCAAAATAATAAAGAAAAAATGGCCAGTAAATAAAATGAATCTTTTAAATTTATTGGAATATAATTTGCTATTTTTTCAGAGGAGATAATTTTTTGATCTTGAATTTTATCGATAGTTTTTGATTGGGCCCAATTTAGATTAAATTTTATATCACCATTTTCGGGATTATATCTTAATGCCAATTTGTAATAAAATATCGCTTCACCTAAATGTCCAAGGCGAAAGTAACTATTGCCAATATTGTAATAGATATCGCCATTAATTGTACCAAGTTTTACTGCTTGATTATAGAGATCAATGGCATCAGAGTAAGTTCCTTGTTCATAGAGGGAGTTTGCTTTATAAAGAATTTCTGCATTTGCGCTCAAATTTAGAGGAAACAAATATAATACTAGTATTAGTAGCAGTACGATTTTATTCATCATCAATACCTTTATTTTTTATTTTTGTTTATTAATTACTTTTTCTAAATTTTTAACAATATCTTCTAAGTGCAATTTTAATTCTTTCTTTTTATTTGTATTATATGCATCACTTGTACCTCCGTATTGCAAAGATTCACAGAGTTCAAGAAATTTTTTAGTGTCCATCATAAATTTATCAGGAACTATGAAAGGAGTAAGAATTCTTTCGACATCCATATAGGTGATACCTTTGCTTTGAAGGCCAAGTTTGTTACTTAAGTATTCTCTTAAAAGGTTTGATGCCTGATTAAAGAATACATTATTAGGACCACTAACATTAATTTTTGCAACTTCTATTTTAAAATTCTTATAAGCATTTTCTCTAAGTAATAGACCAGTGTCACCTTCAATTAAATCTAAACGTTTTTTTCTAAAAAATGCAAAAATATAAATTAAAGGAAGGATAAATATTGAACTGAAAAGAAAAATTTTTTCATTCAAAGATAGTTGTTCATTTTTTTCAAGTTCTTTTCCTCTTATTATTGGCATAAGATCTTGACCTATAATTTTAATTTCTTTTTTATTATCGAGATTATTAGGATTTTTTGCCTGCAAATTATTGGAGGATAAGTATTTATCTTGATTATCAGTGGGGTCTCCCGGTAAAACATTAACTTCAATAGGAGTTGTTTGAATATTGTTATAGCTTGCAGTTCTTGGATTAAAATAACTTATAGCTATTGGAGGAATGGTAATAGTTCCTTGTCTAGTAGGTACTAATGCCTTCTTAAAAGTTTTTGTACCACTAATTTCAATCCCAGGTCTAATTTCAATGCTAGGTTTGTCATCATAACTTTTAAAACCATCGATAGCGAGGTTGTCTAAATTGGCCTCTTTGATATTGCCATTACCAGAAATTTTTATAGTTAGTGTTGATGACTCTCCTACTTTTAAAGTGCTTTTACTAATATTTCCCTCAATTCGGAAATCACCAATTAATCCTGAAAAATTAGCGGGTTTATTGTGTTCAGGGAGTGCTTTGATATTTAACTTTATATCATTACTTTGTATTTTTATTTTTTTCATTCGAGCAAGGCCACTTCCAAAAAAACCTTGATCAAAGAATGACCCCATTGAAGAACGCCTATTTACTCGAGGATCTTGTACAATAACATCAGCAGTGATTGTTGCAGGAGGAATTGTTATGGCTCCTACAGAATTTGGAAAAAGTGCGATCTTAAATTCAGAAACAATGTAACGAGATCCATTTATAGTAGTCTCATATTGTTTTGGCCTATTAGGGTCTGTGATATCTTCTTTCCTAAAACCTTTAAAATCAGGAAGTGCAAGACCAACATTTGTTGCTTGTACGCGTGCAAACAATTTAAAGGTATAAACAATTTCTTGGTTGATATAGGGGTTTTTATTATTAACACTTTCTTCAATAAAAATATTTTTTTGATCATTTTTATATTGGTTTTTGGAATCAGCGTTTTGATCTTGATCTTGGTCTTGGTCTTGATTTTGATTAACTCTGCTAGCAGCACTACCACTACCACTACCAGTATTTCCATTTGCAGAAACGGTTAATTTAACTTGATTAGTGATAATTACCTTACCATTAATATTTACCTTTGCTGGGCCAATTGTAAATGTTCCAGCTTTTCTTGGAGTTAAGACATAATTAAAATTTTTCTTAATAGAGCTAACTCCATTTATAATACTTATTTGAGAAGAGGAACCAGCACTGTCGATATCGAAATTTTGAGTGTTTGAAATTTCAGGTTCAGAATTAATGTCATTATTGCCAGAGATAGATAATTCTAGTGTTGTTTGCTCATCTAATCCAATTTCTTCTCTATCTAAAGATAAAGTTACATCATTTGCTAGCGTAGCTTTTGTTAGAGTAACTATAGAAAAAGAAATTACTAACAATAAAGTAATTAAGTTCCCATTCCTTATATTTATTAAGTTTTTATAAATTTTAAAATTTCTCACTTTGAAATAATCCTTTGAATGATCCTTTAATTAATCTTTGTTATTTTAAAATTATTCTGTGTCTTACCAATCTTTTTCAACTTGATATTTACCTGAAGTTGCCTCTTGTTGATCGGATTTTAAAAACTTTTTCTTATTTTCTTCAAGAGTTGACAAGATTCTTCTTGCTTCTTCTTCGCTGAATTTTCCTTTTTTGGTGGCAGACTTTGCTTCAGCGGCCTTTTTATCATCTTGCTTTTTATCTTCTTCTTTTTTATCATTTTGGTTTTTATTTTGTTGTTCACCTTGAGCAGTTTGAGCATTTTGTTGCTGTTGTTGCTGCTGATTTTTTTGCTCTTGTTGCTTTTTTTGATCATTTTGGTTTTTCTGATCTTTCTGATCTTTTTGGTCTTTCTGATCTTGTTGCTTCTTCTGATCACCATTTTGTCCACTTCCCCCAGGTTGCTTGTTCGGGCAAGAGCTATCATTTTTATTTTGCTGATTTTGTTTATTTTGTTGTTGTTGTTTCTTTTGTTCTTCTATTCTACGTTTAATTTCATTTTGTACAAATTCTAAATTATGTTTTGTATCTTCATCGTTAGGATTAATTTTTAAGGCCGCTTTATAAAAATCTACTGCTTCATAAAGTTTTCCTTGGCGATAGGAGGTATTTCCTAAATTATAAAATGAATTAAAACTCATTCTTGGTTCACTACTTTGAGCAAGAGATTGATATAATTTATCGGCCTCTTCGTATTGTCCCATTTTATAGTAACTATTGGCCATATTATATTTTAGTTGTTCATTTTTGGGATCTTCAATTTGAGCATCTAGAAATTTTTTTAAAGCTTGATCGTATTTTTTATCTTTATAATTACTTTCGCCTTCTTGAGCTTTTCCATTTAGAAATGGTATTGATGCATGAACATTATTACTAAAGTTTAAAGATAAAAATAAACTTAAAGCTAAATTTAAACCGAGTGAGAAAAGAAAAAATAAAGGTATGAAGATAATAGTAGTTAAATTTGTTTTTCCATTTCGTCCACGCTGATCTCGCTTACGTTCTCTAAAAATTGCCTCAAAAACAAGAAGCATGATTGAAATTAAAAGAGGCCACCCAAAACGTTCTTCAAAGCGCTTTTGTCTCCCACTCTTTAATTCCTTATCTTCAACAGTCTTTCTTATGTCAGTATAAATTTTTTCTAGATCGAGATCTCCTGTTACAGAGCGAACATAACTTCCACCTGTGGCCAACGCCATTTTCTGTAAAACCTCCTCATTAAGTTGAGATAAAATTACTTCTCCTTTAGCATCCTTTTTAAAACCTCCATGTTCACCATCAGGAATAGGTGCACCTCCCTCTTTCCCAATTCCAATTGTATAAATCTTAATTCCTTGTTCTGCAGCCTTCTTTGCGGCCTCAATAGGATCTCCTTCATGATCTTCACCATCGGTAATTAAAATTAAGACTCGTGATTTTTTATCAGCACTGTCAAATGCTTTTATAGATTTTTGAACTGCCTCGGCAATGGCAGTTCCTGGAACAGGAATTATGTCAGTATCAAGTTCATCTAAGAAAAGTTGAATAGCACCAAAATCAAGTGTTAGTGGCACCTGCAAAAAACTTACTCCTGAAAAAGCAACTAATGCTAAACGATCTCCTTGGACAATTTGTAAAAGATCTTTTATTTTTCTTTTAGCACGCTCTAATCGATTAGGAGTTATATCTTGGGCCAACATACTTTTTGATACGTCAAGTGCAATTACTATATCTACACCCTTACGTTTAACCTCTTCCCAATGAAAACCCCATTGAGGACGAAGAAGTGATATGACTAGAAACATAATGGCCAAAATTATTATCAACGCCTTTAATTTTTGACGAGTAAAAGATACTCCAGTTAAAAGCCGTTCCTTTAATTCTTTGCTTACAAATTTTTCAATCAGAAGATATTTCTTTTTAAAGGCCCACCAATAGAAAATAATAATAAGTGGAATTAAAGTTAGAAGGAAGAGATAGTGAATATTTCCAAACTTCATATGTTACTTTGCTCCCAAATTAAAAAATTAAATTAAATTAAGGTATTTTCCTAAAAATTGTTTGAGATAATAAAATCTCCGACAAAAGTAGTAGTAAACCTGCTATTAAAAACCAATGAAACAATTCATTGTATTCAGTATATTCTTTGAGCTTAATTTCATTTTTTTCTAATTTATCAATTTCATCATAAATCTCTTCTAATTCTTTTGTATG
>JADGAM010000005.1 GCA_015232015.1 Oligoflexia bacterium
AAAAACACAACATTTTCTTTAATATTTATCCCTGCTTTTGCCTCTTCAACATACCCTGATAAAAATACCACAGGAGTTTTTTGATTTGGACCAGCTTCTGCTCTTACACAATTTATAAACTCCGCTCCAGTCATCTCAGGCATTCTATGATCTGAGATGATAACGTCATATTTTTCTTGTTTAGCATAACCAAGACCCTTTAAACCAGACCCCGCAGTCTGCACATCACAGGTGAAACTATCTTGCAAAAAATCAGATAAAATACCTCTTATATCTTGCTCATCATCTACAACAAGAAAATTATATTTGCCTTTTACCATGAAAATTCTCCTCGATTTCTAAACAAAATAGTGATCATCAACATAAGCATCTATACATAATATATTATGTGTACATATATATAGATTAAAATCGATCAAAAAAAATATCAAGTACTAATAGCTTTTTTAGATATTTCTTTGCCCAGTGATATTATTAATTGAAAAAGCTTATCAAGATCTTCAGACGCAGTATTTTGATTCAATATTACCAATCTTAATGCCAATTTTCCCTTCCAAATTGCATAATTAATCATAAAATGCCCTTCAGAAATTATCTTTTGCCTAATATGATAATTTATATCATTTTGAATTTTGAGATTATCTACATTACATTCTATACTACAACTGTCGGTATTATTATTGTTATATCTAAAAAGAAGGATAAGTGACTGTCTTGGCACAATTAATTCTAAATTATCATTTTTTTTAATACACTCTTCTGCGTACTCTATAAGAGAAATAAGTTTACTAAATCTCTTTGCTATTCCCTCATCACCAAAATATTGCCATAAACCCCACAGCTTCAGTGAATCTATTTTTCTTCCACATTGTAGAGAGTACTTACCAATATCATTATCGTTATCATTATCGTTATTGTTATTGTTATTGTTATTGTTATCACTTTGAAAATCATCAGGACTTTGAGTATGAAATAAATAATCTCCTTCTCCTCCAGAAATGGCATCTCTTAAAATACTTCCTTCCTTTAACATAATTGCAGAGCAAGTTAATGGAACTCCCATCAGTTTGTGTGCATCCAAAGAAAAAGAATCAGCAAACTCTATGCCTTTAAGTATATCTTCATTTTGTTCTTTTGAAAAAAATCTTGATGGGTTAATTAGTAGCGGCCCTAAAAAAGCACCATCCACATGAAACCATAACCCATATTTATTTGCTATTTCATATATTTTGTTAAATGAATCGATTGAGCCAGTAACTGTTGTTCCAAAAGTTGCGGCCACAAAAAAGGGTCTATCTCCAACAGTAATCGATTGTAAAATAGCTTTTTCTAATTCATCAACTCTCATTTTTCCATTTTCATCACTTGCAACCTTTACAACATTTTTGTGACCAATACCTAGTATATTTGCAGCTCTAAAAAATGAGTAGTGGGCCTCTTCAGAAATAAAAACTTTCAATTGATTTTTTATTGTACAAAAACCATCTTCCTTAAATTTTGGAAAAAGATAGTTTCTTGCACACAACAAGGCCATCATATTAGCATAACTACCACCCAAAACCAAAAGACCATCGGCCTCAGTCACCGAACCAGCTGCAAGCTTATGCTTATCCTTGGACCAAATCATCTCAGCAAATTTTTCAATTAATTTTTTTTCAATTAGTGTTGCAATTGGTGTCATCTCATAGGTGGCCATCGATGAATTATTAAGAGTAGATAAAAATTCTGCGGCCAATGCAGGAATTTGCAATTCCCCATATAACTGATTAAAGAAATGCCTGTGCCCACTTAAAACACTATGATCTAAGAATAGCTGCATACTATTGCAAAAATTTGTAAAGGCCTTGCCACAATCTTCAATATTATTTGGAATTATTAGATTTAATTTTGTTTTTAAATCACTAATTGAAATGGCATTAGTAATTTTTTGTTGAGGATTATCTAATTTTTCTAGATAATCAATTATTGTTTTATATGTCCAAAGAAGCAATTCTTTTTCTTCAATATTCATAATAAAATTACCTCAACATAACATTACATAAATAAAATAATTACTCTTGATTAATATAAAAGTTAGCGATGGTTACTCCACTAAGTAAAGCACCCACTATTCCTAAAAAACCTTGGTCTGTGCCTGCTAAAAAAAGATTATGACAGTTTGCTGTTGGTAAACGACCATCTTTAAATTTTAATTTTGCTCCGTAAATACTACCTTGTAAATGCCCAGTATACTTGTGTATTGTTCTAGGAGTAAAAATATCATGATCGATTATCTTGGCCTGGCCAGTGTCACCGCTATCAATTGTAGGTAGAAGTTTTTTTAGGAGTGTCTTTGATGTTTTAAGTAATCTTGCTTTCTCTATAATATATTCTTCTCTAGAATATTTCGACCATAATTGATAGTTGGCCAACATACTAAAACGGATCATGCTTTCTGATGATGATAATAATGATGATGATGTGGAAGATAGTGAATTAACTCCAAAATTATTAGGAAAACAAACCACTGAACTATTGCTATCAACATTATCTTTTGGTTTATTATAAAAAAATTTATTTAAAGAATTGTTGTTGTAAAATATAATTGAAGTATCTTGGTAGTTTGCAGGAATTTCTTTATCTAAAATTAAAATTGTCTCTGTAAATGATAAATTTCCCACTAGCTCAGAATGCTCAGAATCTTTTTTCGCTAATTTCTCTTTCTCTAACTTCTCTACTAATCCCATAGTCTCAACATATCCTATTGTTGAGATCACTTTTTTACTCTGAATAATCTCTCCCGAATGCAAAGTAATTTCCCACTCTCCATCTTTTCCATCTTTTCCATCTTTAAGTTTTAGAGAAGATACTTTTTTATTAAATTGTAATACCTTTTCAATCTTATAAATTGCATTTTTATCACACTCTTCTTGTATGCGTGAGAGTAATAAATTAATTATGGTACGAACTCCACCTTTAGGTTTAGAAAATCCCTCTAGAAAAATGCTTCTAAACATAATCACAAATTGTGAATAGTCCATATCATTTTCCCAAGAGCTACCGTACAAAAAAAGTGGAGTAAAAATCATCTCTAATAAAAGTGGATCTTTTATTATCTCAGATACTTTTTCTTTAGCACTTAAATAAGGTTGATATAAATTATCATCAGAGTAAGAGACAACAAAGTTTATTAATTTTATAAAATTATCAATCTCTTTAGGGAAATATTCTTTTACTTCAGAAATCAAAAGTTCCATCTCATTAGAAAATTTTAAAGTACATCCTTGATATGCAAAATCAATTTTAGATATACGTTGTTGTTGCAAATCCATTTTATCAAAAGGAATTCTTAGTTGCCTCAACACCTTTAAAAAAGCATTGGGATTGTAATTTGCCCTAAGATTTGCTCTAAGATTAGAAATATTACTACTATGATTATCACTACTACTATTATCACTATTATTATTATTATTAACGTTTTTATGTTTTAATTTGGGATTTGCATAGTTGGTTAAGGCATGTAGGCCAACATCAAAATCTCGTGATCCTCGCGAGTAATAGGAGTTAAGTCCACCTGCAATTGAATGTTTTTCTAATAATAAGACATTTTTATCAAACATTAATGCACGAATTGTTGCTGCTAATCCAGACATTCCTGCACCGATTATAACGACATCATATATTTGATTCATATGCTTAAACTTAATTAAGAAATCAACAAGTAGTAAGTCATTTGGATTTTTTTAGTTTAATTTACTAACTTTGGAGAGAGATACTGAACACAACTACCAAGTGTGGCCAATTTTGGATAATCCTCAGGAGGAACCTCAATCTTATATTTTTTCCTTAGTTCCATTACGATATCTAAAAAATCCATAGAATCTAATTCTAATTGTTCCCTTAAGGCAATATCATCTTTTAAATTCTTCAAATCTTCATCAGGCGCAATATCTGCAATAATATCAACTACTACCTGTCTTACCTCTTCTTGAGTCATCAAATTACCTCCCAAAATGGATTACTTGGATTACGCTTATGCTTATAAACTTCAAAAAAATAATAACAATAAAAAATACAACAAATTAATTAATCAAACAACAAGTCTAATATTTTTTTACAATCAGAGTAGAATTTATGCCTAACATTCCAAAAGAGTTGTTTAAAATATAATTGACCTCTCGCTTAATAGGGCCATTAATAACTAATCCCTTTATTATACATTTTTGCTCCAGTTCCTTAATATTTGTAAATGGGTGAACTAATCCATCAGTAAAACTTGGAAGATTTCCTGCTAGCTCTAAAGCTCCTGAAGCTCCCATTGTATGACCAATAAGATCTTTCATTCCATTAATATTTACCTTATTAGAAGTGTTAAATAGAGTTCCCACCGCTTCACACTCAATAATATCACCTGACTCCGTACCGGTAGCATGAAGACTTATAATATCAATATCATTGACAGAAATTTTTGCCATCGATATTGCTTTCATTATACAATCCATCTGTCTTTGAGCATTTGGTAATACAAAATCAGTTGAATCAGAATTTATATGATATCCTACAATCTCTCCATATATTTTAGCATTTCTTTTGATTGCATCCTCTAATCTTTCTAAGGTAAGAATTGCTCCACCTTCTGAAATAACTATTCCATTACGAGTAATATCGAGAGGGCGTGATGCCAAAGATGGCATCTCATGAAATGCTAATGCCCCTTGCGCCTTAAATGCAGCAAAAATACCAAATGTATTAGTTGACTCAGAGACTCCTCCTGCTAATGCGAAATCAATTTCTCCAAGTTGTAGCATTTGGCAAGCATTAATAAGTCCTACATTTCCGGCAGCGCAGGCAGCACCTAAAGTGTAGTGTGGCCCGGTAATTCCCAAATTGAGGGTTACTTCTCCTGCAGGATTATTAGCAACTGTTCGAGGATTGTGATGATGCGACCAAAAATCTACATTTAAATTATTTTGATGTAATTCAAAGATTTCATTTTCAGTCTCAACATTACCGTGTTCTGTAATGCCTAAATAAACTCCCAATCTTGATTTATCAACTGCGGCCCAAGGCAACTTCGAATCAACAATTGCTTCATTAGCACAATAAATACTTATTGCTCCCGCGCGTGTGCCTCTTCTTCTGGCCTTCTTCGATTGATATTTATATTCATCAAATTTACAAATACCAGCAGGCCACTTTCCCATATATCTTATTTCTTTAAGCTCTATTCCCGAAATTCCATTTAAGATAGCATTTCGAAATTCCGGCAAATTATTTCCATTAGGAGAAGCAATTCCTACTCCAGTTATTACTACGCGTGATCTATTATTTATGTTATTCAAATTACACTCCAAATCTTATATTTCAAATCAAATTAGATATAAGTACTTTACCCGACTGAATCTCTGTAAATTAGATTTTTAAATTTTGAAGTTTAAAATTTAAAATAAATGTCTGAACTCTTCAATAGAAATGATAATATTTTCATAAAATTATCTTCTGTAAAAAATATAAAAAAATATAAAAAAGTTTTATTTTTACTAACGCAATTTTAAACAGTTATAGTATTTATATAACATATTTCTTATTACATTTATTTATGCATTTATTTATGCATTTATTTTAGCAGGAATGCTTTTATGGGTATCAAACCTTTTATGGATATCAAACCTTTTATGGATATCAAACAAAGAGGAAGAGAAATGAGAAGTGAAATGGGGACCGAAAGTGAAAAATATACTGGACAAATTTATCCTCATCTATTTTCTCCTCTTGATTTAAAATTCACAACATTAAAAAATCGAAGTGTGATGCTCTCGATGCATACAGGCCATGAAGATCATTTTTTTTTTACAAAACTTTTACATTTCTATCAAGAGAGAGTGAGAGGAGATATTTCTCTTATTATAACAGGAGGAATCTCTCCAAACGTTAGTGGAGAGTTAAAATTTATGGGGGCCAAGCTTAGTAATTGGTTTGAAATAAAAAAACATCAATATTTAACAAAAAATTTGCATGCAATTGATAATAAAACCAAAGTAATTATGCAAATACTTCATAGTGGAAGATATGCTTATCACCCACTTTGTGTTGCACCTTCTCGAATTAAATCCAATATAGCTCCTTTCACTCCTAGAAAACTAAGTTTGAATACTATTACCAAAACAGTAAATGATTTTATAGAATGTGCTATGCGGGCCCGAGAGGCCGGTTATGATGGTGTGGAAGTAATGGGTGCTCAAGGTTATTTAATAAATCAATTTTTAAACTCTAAAACCAATAAAAGAGAGGATGCTTATGGTGGTAATTATCAGAATATGATTCGTTTTCCCTTAGAGATTGTAAGAGGAATTCGTGAAACCATTGGGCCAAATTTTATTATCAGTTACCGAATATCTATCGTTGATTTTATAAGTAGTGGACAAAGTTTTCAGGAAGTAATACATCTGGCCCGTGAGATTGAAAATGCAGGTGCAAATATAATAAATACAGGAATAGGCCAACATGAGTCTTCTGTTCCCACCTCCCAAATGCTAGTTCCTGAGGCCGCATTTTTACCTTTTATAAAGCAATTAAAAGAAAATGCTAAATTAAATATCCCTCTGATTGCAGGAATTAGAATCAATACTCCAGAGATGGCAGAAAAAATTTTGACCCAAGGATATGCTGATCTAATAGGACTCGGCCGTCCCCTATTGGCCGATCCACACTTTCTTACCAAGAGCAAGCAGGAGCGAAGTAATGAAATAAGAACATGTGTGGCCTGTAATCAAGGGTGCCTTGATGAAATATTTAAAGGTAATGTAATAAATTGCATGGTAAACCCTGATGTTTTAAGTGAAATCACTTACGAAAACAGTTTTAAAGATTCAACTCACTCGAAAAATATTGCAGTTATTGGAGCAGGAGTAGCAGGTCTTTCTTGCGCAGTAACCTTAGCTGAAAAAGGTCATAAGGTACATTTATTTGAAGAAGAAAGTTATATTGGTGGGCAACTTTTTTTGGCGGCCACAAGTATAGATGGCAAAAAGGAATTTTTAAAAATAATAAATTATTATCAAAACGCCATTAAAAAATTAGATATTAAACTTTATCTTAATAAAAAAATTTCAATAGAAAATTTTGAAGATGAATTTTTTAATCACAAAATTAAAATGGATAAAGTAGTTTTGGCCCTGGGTACGAGAGCAAATATGATTACTAATATTGTTGGAATTAATCATCCTAAAGTCGTCTCTTACTACAATCTATTAAAACAATTAAAGCAAAAAACTATTCAACTAGGTAGTCGGGTGGCCATCATAGGAAGTGGTGCCATTGCAATTAGTGTGGCCTATATGTTGTTAAAGAATAACAACAACAATAGTAGTAATAATAAAAATTATTATCAGGATTGGAAGATCGATTTAAGTTACACAAATAGAGGAGGACTTTTTAATTGCGAACAACAAAATGAACAAGAACAAGAGCAAGAACAGAAAGACAAAGAAGGGCAAAAAGAAAAAAATAGAATAAAAAAAATCTATCTATTACAACGAGGTGACAAAAAATTAGCACGAGGAATTGGAAAAACCTCTCGTTGGATTTATCTTAAAACAATTAAAAATAGTAATATTGTAGAAGTGATACGTAATGCTTGTTATGAAAAAATTGATGATCAAGGATTACATATTACAATTGATGAAATTCCACACCTATTAAATGTTGATAATGTTATTCTCTGTAATGGACAAACCACTAATTTTGATCCAACTCTTTATGAAAAACTCTGCACTTTGCTTAAAAGTACTTCCCTTAAAAATTATAAAAATGTACATATTGTGGGAGCTACTAGCGATGAAAAAACAAGTTCATTTGATGCTCGCGAAGCAATCCACCAAGGGTTTTTTACAGCAATGAAAATTTAATTTTTGAACACCGACTTAGGAATGGGAACTTAATTTTTAGATAGCAGCACCTTCATTGATCCAAGCAATAATAGAATTTTGTTCCTCGGTAGTAAGATGCTGATCAATTATGTGAATATTATAAGGAACACAATTTACTTTACCTGCATAGTTGGTAATATTATTATAGGTCCTATTTAAAATTGCAACTAAGTATGATTGATTCAAATCCCTTGCTGTTACATATGGAATATCGGCACAAAAAGTACTACTTTGTCCCGCACATTTAAGTGTTGTAAGTGTACTATGAGCTTTTTCTTTAGTAGAAAAATCCAATTTTACTCCTAGATTATCATAAGGATCCTGTCCAGGAACATGACAACGAATACAATTTGGTTTGAAAGTATTTTCATACAAATTTGTAAAACGAGAGGCAGGAATTGCTGTATCATTATTTTTTGAGCAACCATATGTAAGGGTCAAAAATAAGAAAAGAAAAATAAATAAAGTTTTACTTTTAATATTCATAATATCCATAAACTCCTTTTTTATAATTTTTGTGCATTTTACTCTAGAAAGCAAAGTTTTTCTTTTCAAAACTTAAAAATAAGGGAGGGAGGGAATCTACGTATTTTTAGTAATTATTTCTAGTACACAAACGTTATTTATCACTCTTTTTGATTCTTGTGAGATTTTATAAATATTATGAATACTTTTTTTTAAACTTTGTATTTGGGATATCTTAAACGAAAAATAGTTCACATCTGTTGTTTTGAAAAAATTTTCAAATGAAAAATTATGAGGTGTTGAAATATGTTTATCAACTTCTCCCTTAGCATTTACAACTGGCAAAGTTTTAAAAATTCCTCCTCCAAAGTTATTTAGTATAATTATTATAAGAGGGGGAAGATACAAATTATATTCTTTAAGAAAATTTGCATTTAAATATATTAATGAATTTAAATCATGGATCATGGCCAAATCACCAATTACTAAAGTTACTGCTTTTTTAGATGAAATAGCATACCCTATACTACTGGCCATAAAACCTTCGATTCCACTTACCCCCCTATTAGAAATAATTTTCAATTCTTTATTCTTATTTGGATTCATTTTACCTATATTCATTTTATTTGGAAGGTAACGATTAAAAAGTCTAATAGTCAAACTGTTGGCCAAATATAAAATATGATCATTAATAAAACATTGATTTGAAATCTCTTGAACTAGATTTTTAAAAATTAAATTTTCATCATCAGGATGATCTAATTTTATTTTTTCAATCTTATTAATTTTATTATATTCTACTTTTTTAAAATTTATTTTTTTAAAATAATTTATTGCTTGCAAACAAAAAACATCAAGCGCTAACTCAATTTTTAAGTTTACTCTATGAACTGGATCTTGTTTATTAGGATATTCATTAATTAAAATATAATTACTTTCTTTGTTTTTTTCTGTTAAGTATTTGTAAAACCCATTAGAAAGTACTCTTCCTCCTAAATGTAAAATTAAATCAGGCGAGTGTTTTTTCTCACTTAAAAAATTTAAAACAAAATCATTCTCAAAGTTTAAAGAGTAGCGAGCATATCTTAGAGATGACAAAACATCATAATAAACATAAGTGATTTTATTTTCACTTAAAAAATTTATCATCTCCACAATAGGTTTTAAATTACAAGTTGTTTTTAGGCGGCCTACTACTATTAAAATTTTTTTAGCATTTGCTATTGTTGTGGCAGTTGGGGCAATTTCAGAAAGATATGTTGAAGGGCGAATAATTTTAACTATTTTATTAAAATTATTTTTATATATTTGTTTTAATTTTTTTTCTACAAAACGCTCTAACAATAAGGCGTTTCTTTGATTATTCCATAATGGTTCTCTAAAAGGAACATTGATGTGAATGGGGGCACTTGGATAGGCATGGGCGGTGGCAAATATTTGATCAATTTCTCTTACTAATGCCTCAATAGGATAATCAGAATCAGCAGGTAACATATTTAAATTAGCTTTACTATACTTTGAATATATTTGATTTTGATCGATGGTTTGGTTAGCATCACTATTAACCATCTCTAGAGGACGATCAGCACTTAATATTATAAGAGGTATTTGATCTCGATATGCCTCGATAATTGCGGGATAATAATTAGCAAGCGCTGTTCCTGATGTACAAATTAAAACTGCTGCCACATTATTACTGGCCTTCGATGCTGCTAATGCCAGATAGGCCCCCGCTCTTTCATCTATTGCAGGAATTGAGATAATTGAAGCATCTCTTTTTTTAATATAATTTATGGCCCATACGAGGGGTGCACAGCGGTGGCCGGGAGAAATAATAAAATTTTTTACTCCATTTCGCCTTAATCCCTCTAATATTATTGTAGAATATAAAAAATTATTTTTTAGTATTTTCTCTTTTGCTATTGATTTTGCTAGTGATTTTGTTACTGATTTTTCTTTTGATTTTTTTTTAAGTAAATTATTTTTCAAAGTAACTTTTCCTTGACCTTTCAAAACAAAATAACCTAATATGTGGCCCTTTAACGGTTTTAACTTTATTAACCTATCTCCAGGAGATTCAAATGAAAAGAAATTTAATTTTATGTTCAAAACTAACTTTGTCACTAACTTTAGTACTAACCTTAATCCTAAGCTACTCTCTATTCACCTCTGCTAACGATGCAAATGCTACAATTGATCCATATTCACAGTGCTTACAAGAAGCATTTAATAAACACGATCATTCAAAACAACTTGAAAATGATCGCTTCTTTAACGACCTAAAATTTTGTTATAAATTTCCTTTCGAAAGCTCCCGTTATAACAACTGTTACGCTGAAACAGAAAAAAGACACCAAGAAAATCTTTTTGATATCACTCGTGAGTTAAATCTAGATAAGAAAGCTTGTTTCGAATTCATGGAATAGTTGTTAATAAAAAATACCTGGCATGCTATAAACTATTTCCCAATTTGCTTCCAGAGGTATGAATAAATCAATGCACTCACTTTAGCTAATTGTTCATTGTTTGTAGTACCAGCATGCCCACCCTCAATATTTTCAAAATAATAAATTTTATGAGAGTACTCTAACATTTTGGCCGCCATTTTTCTTGCATGTCCGGGATGAACTCTATCGTCTTCAGTACTTGTGGTGAAAAATATTTGTGGATATGATTTTTCTTTAGATAAATTGTGATAAGGAGAATAACTAAGAAGTACTTCTCTCATTTTTGGATCCTCTGGATCACCATACTCATCCATCCAAGATCTGCCTACAAGAAGTTTTGAATAACGAAGCATATCTGTTAAAGGTACTTGGCAAACAACTGCATTATATAACTCTGGCCTCTTTGTAACCGCAGTTGCCACCAATAATCCTCCATTGCTTCCTCCCCATATCCCAAGATGTTTTCCTGAGGTAATTTTCTCCTTAATTAATTCTTCAGAAACAGCAAAAAAATCTTCAAAAATTTTATGTCTATTTTCTTTTAAAACGCTTTTATGCCAATTGGGCCCATATTCTCCACCTCCCCTGATATTGGCCAAAACATACACTCCACCTTTTTCCAACCAAGCATTACCAACCATCTCCAAATAATTTGGAGTCATTGATGATTCAAATCCTCCATAGGCATATAATAGCGTTGGATTTGTTCCATCATATTTTATATTTTTATTATGTACTATAAAATAAGGAATCTTGGTTCCATCTAAACTAGTGGCAAACTTTTGAAGGGTAATAAATTTTGATGAATCAAATCTTTGTGGCAACGATTTTATTTTTTGTAATTTATTTGTTTGTTGATTGTATAAATAAAGCGAAGTTGGAGTAAGGAAATCTGTGTAATAAAAAAATGCTAAATTGGAAAATACACTCATATCAAAAATATTTGCATTACCCATAGTAGGTAGATCAATTTTTTTTGCTACCCAATTATTAATTTTATTATTAGGTTTTAATTTTAAAATACTTGATTTAACATCATTTAAAACACCAACATATATGGCATCTTTTCCACTTAAAACATATTGAATAATTTGCTTGTCGCTATTTTCAATAACCACATTAAAACTTTTTTCATTTACTCGATTTTTCACTACATCGTTGTAGTTTAGGCCTATAATACTTCCAGCAGCTACTTTTTTCTTTACTTTCTTTTTATAAATTTCAAACTCATCTTTAATTTTAAATAAAATAGTTCCATCAAAAACATCATAGAAGTCTGCGGTAAGAGGAATAGGAAGTTTTGTTAGGGTATCATCATCTTTTAAAATAAATACCTCTTTTTGTAAGTAAGAAATAATTCTAAAAACGAAGTGATAATTTTTCTTTTCAGTAAATATTGTAAATGCAGAAGCTGAGTTATCATCAATTTTTCCTTCGAAAATAGTTTTAGCTTCATTTAAGTTTGTTCCTCTCTTCCACTTCTTTACAATTCTAGGATACCCTGTTCTTGTTAAACTATCTTTTCCAAAATTTGTAGCTACAAAAACTGTATCTCTGTCATACCAAGTAATTCTATGTTTCTCTTCTTCTAATAAATTAAACCCATCTTTAACAAACTCTTTTTTAAAAAAATCAAATTCTCTAACAACAACAGCGTCTTTTCCTCCTTTAGATAAAGAGATAAGATTTCGATCATAACTAGGTAACAACCATCTAGAACCCTTATAAACCCAATTTTCTTTTTCCTTTATCGCCAATTGATCAATATCTAAAACAGATTCCCATTGGGTATTTTCTTTTAAATAACTATCAAGTTGTGTTCTTCGAATAAGACCCTTTATATTTTTTTCATCTTGCCAAAAATTATAAAGAAATTTCCCTCTATTTGTTGGGTAAGGAATCTTATCTTTGGCATTTAAAATATTAAGACTTTTAAAATAAAATTCTTTATAATCTACATAATTTTCTAATACCGCCAAAGTCTCTGCATTTCTTTCTTTGACCCAATTAATTGCTTTTTCACCTTTAATATCTTCAAGCCAAAAGTATGGAACTTCATTTTTTTCAATATTTTTTTCAATATTTTTATTAATATTATTATCAACACTATTTTTCATAGGTTCTCCAGAACATGATAATAAAAAAAAGCACAGTATCATTAAAAAATATAAAATATTTTCACTCATTTTCATAATCACACTTCCCTAATCACTCTCCAATAATTTTTATTAAAACTCGTTTTCTTCTCTTTCCATCAAATTCATAATAAAAAATATGTTCCCATGGACCAAGATGAAATTTTCCATCAGTTATGGCCACGACTACTTCACGACCCATAATTTGACGTTTTATATGAGCATCAGCATTATCCTCGTAACCATTGTGTTGATATTGTGAAACTGGTTCATGTGGTGCCAAACGCTCTAAAAATTTTTCATAATCATTATGTAAACCTGATTCATTATCATTTATAAAAACCGAGGCTGTGATATGCATGGCATTTACTAAACACAACCCCTCTCTCACACCACTTTCTCTCAATGCATTTTCTACATCATCATGTATAGAAACAATTTTTCTTCTTATAGGAATTTCTAACCATAATTCTTTTGAATAGGATTTCATTATTAACCACCTTTTTAATAATTTTTATTATCATTAAATATCATGACATAAATGTTTTTCACATAAAAATTTCATATAAAAATTGTAACCATTTTTTAATTTTAGTCGATAATAACTTATGTATTTTTTTAAAATTAAAAAACCTATAAAAATATTTTTTATTTATTACTTTATCTTTATAATTTTATTTTTGTTTTTTATTTTAGCTAATTCTAAAAATTGCTACTCTCAAAAAATAATGAATTTAAATATTACTCCCCAAATTCTTTATAACAAAAGAGTAAATGCAGTAGTAAAAATTAATATCTATAAAAAAAATGAAAACTCTCCAATAAGTCATGGCACTGGAACATTTGTTTCAAAAGATGGTCTCCTAATTACAAATCAGCATGTGGCCCAGTACTTATTTCATCCTGAATACCAAATAGAAATTATCACCTATGGTAAACAACAATTACCCAATGTCATCTTTATTGAATGTTCGGATAAAAGGCAAATTGATTTATGTTTATTTAAATTACCAATTACTGCAAAAGCATGGTTTCCAGTCTCTGATGATAAAATTTCTTTAGGTCATGTTGTTTATAAAATTGGTCATGCTCACAGTTTGGAATATAATTTCACTCAAGGATTCACTGTTAAAAGAGAAGCAAATATTCCTTTCCTATTAGATTATAGAACTACTGAAAATAGTAATGTTGAATTTATTGAAGTAAGTGCGTTATTGCGCCCAGGAGACAGTGGAGGCCCAATCTTTGATTCTCAAGGAAATCTAATTGGTATCAGTACTATGAGAATTACTGAAGTAATAGATGTAAAAACAGGAGGAAGTAGTAGTAGATTTTTGGCCATTTCTGCTCGTGAAGTTTATGATTATATTCAAAAAAATAAATCAACAATTGATAATGGAGGCAGACAAGTTTTCAAGTTATTATTTCACAGGCCCTAAAAAGATTATGCTGTTTTCTTCTTCTTATCATTATTAGAATTATTCCCATGCTTTTTATCTTTTTTGTTGTCCTCAACTATTTCTAAAGATTTTTTATTTATAGTTTTTTGATGTTCATCTTTGTTTTCAATAGAATTAAAGGCCTTCCAAAAATTTGCAGTTGCATGTCCCTCAGAGGGACCAATACCTTGCAAGCTTGGATATTCATCACAATAAGCGATATAGTGAGTTCCTTTAGTATTCATCTTATATTTTAATATGACTTTATTAAAATCCATAAAAATACCTCCTAATGCAATATTGCAAGTATAAAAATAAAATATACTAAACCTAAAAACCTATCGGTTTAAAAAAATAAAACAAAAAATAAAAACTCGAAAAACATAGAAAAAATTGAAAAGTGCGAGTGATAGTGCTAGTGTTATATGCACTTCTCATTAAGCAATCAATTAGAACTAAAATAAATCTAATTTATTTTACAAACCCTTAGGATTTGAATCTTTGTTAAAAGAGATAAACAAATGAAAAATTCATTTAAAAATATAAGAGACTATGGAGTTATTGGTAATCTTGTAACTTGCGCTCTGATTGCTAGTGATGGATCTATTGATTGGTTATGTTTTCCCTACTTGGAATCACCTTCAATATTTGCCGCCCTTTTAGATGTAAAGAGAGGCGGACATTTTTATATTACCCCCACTGGTTTTTATAATTCAACACAAACTTATATAAAAGAAACAAATGTATTAGAAACTACTTTTTTTACAGCAACTGGAACAGCAGTTATTACAGATTTTATGCCATTAAAAGGTATTGATGACTCTTATCCTCTATCTATGCTTTTTAGAAAAGTAAGATGTCTTTCTGGATTTATAACCATGGAAATAAGTTTCAGTCCGCGCTTTAACTACGCTCAAGATGTTCCTACTTTTGAAAAAATAAAAGAAGGCATTTGCTGCAAAAGTAATAACCAAGCACTTATTCTTCATACTACTCTTCCTTTAGATATAATTGCTGATAACGAGGCAAAAGGAGTATTTAATCTATTTGCAAGAGAAGCATTAGATCAACTTTGGATAGCAATAGAATATCAAAATCAAAAAATTGCTATTGTTGATACTAGCACTAAAACTCCTTTTACAATTAAAAATTTCTCTCAGAAAAATCTAGAAAGTTTATTACGAAAAGTTATCCGCTATTGGCGCAAGTGGGTTGAAAGCGCTACTAGTTCCGAATCAGTTAATAATAATCCTTGGTATGATTTACTAATTCGATCAGGCCTAACACTTAAGCTTCTATCAAATCCTGATACAGGTGCCATTGCAGCGGCGGCCACCACTTCACTTCCAGAAAAAATTGGAGGAATTCGCAATTGGGATTATCGCTATGCTTGGCTTAGAGATGCATCTTTTACAGTACAAGCATTTTATCATCTAGGTCATACTCAAGAGGTAAATGATTATAGAAAATGGATAGAGGGAATAATTCAATATACTAAAGATTTTTCAAAAATATATATTATGTATGGCATGCATAGCGAACTAGATGATATAGATATATATGAATCAGTTCTTTCTAATCTTTCTGGTTATAAAGATTCAGGCCCAGTGAGAATCGGTAATGATGCCGTTAAACAAAAACAACATGATATTTTTGGAGAGCTAGTAAATGTCATCTATGATACCAGTCGATATGGACATGATATTACTGATGACAGCTGGATTGTGACTATAAGAATTGTTAATCATGTTTGTGAAATCTGGGATACTCCTGATTCTGGTATTTGGGAAATTAGAGGAGGGCAACGGCACTTTGTTTATTCTAAATTAATGTGCTGGAGTGCTATTGATCGTGGCATTCGTATTGCTGAGATTAAAAATAATAAAAAAAATAATGATAATAGAATATCTATAACAAATAAAACAAATGAAACAATTGAACTAAGTGAGATACAATTAAATAAATGGAAAGAAGTTAAAAAAGAAATAGAAAACGTTATTCTTACTCAGGGTTTTAGTAAAAAAATGAATTCCTTTACTCAGGTGTTAGATAGCGACATTCTCGATTCTTCACTTCTATTAATTCCTATTCTAGGATTTTTACCAGTTGAAGATGAAAGAGTGCAGGGAACTATTAATGCTATAATAGAGCATCTCAGCGCTGGAAAAGGATTAATATATCGTTATCTCAATGATGATGGATTGGCCGGTGATGAAGGTTGCTTTTTACTGTGTACTTTTTGGTTAATAGAGGCATTGACCCTATCTGAAAGAATTGAAGAAGCAGAAAAATACTTTTTAGAAATGTTAAATTATTTAAGTCCACTTGGGCTATATTCCGAAGAGGTGGATCCTTTAACTGGAGAACAGCTGGGAAATTTTCCTCAGGCCTTTAGCCATATTGGATTAATCAATTCCGCTCTTTATTTGGGAATTGCCAAAGGAAAAAAACATAAAGGTCCGGAACCTATTGGTATAGATGAACAACACAAAATCTAAAATTAGAAATAAATAAATAAATTTTTAATTTAATGAAAAAAATGGAAAATGGGATGAGAAAATAGGATGAGGGAAAAACTATTCGATGATGATTTAATTAAAAAAATAAATTATTTACTTTATTTCTTGCTCTAAATAATTCATAGTCTTATCAATTTTTTGTAAGTTTTGCTTACTTTGCTCTGATAAATTTTTGTTATTGTGATCTTCAGCTGGCATAGAAACATCTTCTTTGTTTGTTTGATCTACAGCTTGTTGCTTTTGAGTCTGCTGAGGTTGAAGCTTTAGTGTTTTATTGTCCATCTCCATCTTCTCTGCCATTTCTTTTATTTCTGAAACTTGATTTTTAAGAGATTCCAATCCTTGCTTCATGTCTTTTTGATTTTGTTGTTTTTCTTGCTCTAACTTAGTTTGTTTGCTTACACTTTGACTTTGAGTTTGTTGATCTTGAGTTTGATTATCGAGCATTTTTTTATGGTCAGCAATTTTTGCTAAAAGTTTAGCTTCCATAGCAAATACATTAGTTGCATCAACTATTGCTGGAATTGAGTTATCATTAGCTGCTTCGTTAGTACTATAAATAGGATAACCAATATATCTATAAGCAAGACATACTAATCTATATGGATGATAGTAGCAATAGCATGCTGGATTACTTCTAAATGTACAATAGCGAGGATAGTATGGTCTATATGGTCTATAATGTCTGTATCCATATCCATATCTATAATCTGGATAATATCTACCTGGGAAAGGTCTATACATACGGAAATTTCTATCGCCACGGAAATGTCTGTCTCCACCACGACCTATACGGAAATTTCTATCACCACGGAAATGTCTGTCACCACCACGGCGGAAAGAACGACGATCTCGGTCCAATAATGAGATAAAATCAGAATTCTCTATATTTGAATTCAAGACATCCTCATCCATATCATTGTATCCTAGATCATTGGCAACACTGGCATTTAAATCACTTGCACTTTGGGCCAGGTCGTTCACTAACTCATTAACTTTTTCACTGCTTGCATACAAGGAAAATGAGAAAACAAAAGTTACAAACGCGAATAAGGGTAGAAAATACTTAGTCATAAGACCTCCAAATGGTAAGATGTTAATAAAAATTCCTCGTTTTTCACACGAAGAAACTTAAAAGTTACACCACACATTTATGGCATTTTCATAGTTGCTTGCTTGTAAAAGCGGTTGTGCATTTTAATAGAATAATCTATCAGAGTCAAGTTCATATTTTGAAATGATTAGGAAAAATAAAATTATAAAAAAATACATAAAGGAATAAATAATAAATCCCTTTTAATAAAATAAAAGGACAGCTGAATTTTAAATTAGACAATAGATAAGCATGTCTAACTTTAATTCTATATTATTAATTTTCATGTTAAAATATTTAGCTGCAATTTTAACAGGAGGCAATGCTATGAAATTTTTACCTAACATTTTCAGAGGGCATAATTCATTACCATCCATCCTTGATGATTTTTTTGATGATGATGATTTTAAAAACATTTTTGCTCATAAAAGGCAAAGTAAATTTCTTTCACCTTCAATTGATGTTATAGATGATACAGATAAATATATTTTAAAAGCAGATTTACCGGGAGTGAATAAAAAAGATATCAAAGTTGAAGTTAAAGATGGATTTTTAACTATTTCTGGAGAAAGAAAAGAAGAAAAAGATGTTAAAGATGAAGGCTATCATAGACAAGAAAGATTTTATGGTAGATTTCAAAGAAGCTTTCCTGTTGGGGAAGCAATAATGGAAGATAAAGTAGAAGCTAAATATAATGATGGTGTTCTTACCCTGGAACTTCCGAAAAAAGAAGAAGCAATAAAAAAGAAAACTGTTAAAGTTATAGATGTCAAATAATAAAAAAAAGGCCATTAACTTAATGCTATAAAAGTAGAATAAATATAATAACAATAATAGCTCTATTAATAAACATAACGATTGCAATTTTGATTTATCAAAGTCTTTTTTGTTCTTACTCTCTCACTAAAATTCTTTTTTTGAAATACAATTATTTTCATTGGGTGGCGAAAATAATTACCTTTATTATAGGAATGGGTCCTATTCTTTATTTTTATTCGATAAAAAAATTACAAAATAGTTTGTTAGCAGAAGTTGGTGCCATCTTAATGGGTTTATTGGCATTGCTGTTTTTTATAACCATTGGATATCAACTGACATTATTGGTAATCAAAATACTCTCTAAGCTTGTTTCCATTAATTATTATCGATCACTAGTAATAACAGTAGAAATTGCTTGGTTGTTAGTTGCTGTTTATTATCTATTTTCAAGTTTTCAAGAAGGATACAGGCCTCCTAGCGTAAACAGTGTGAGAATTGCTATTCCTAATTTTTCTTATCCTAATTTAAAATTAGTTTATTTAACTGATTTGCATCTTGGACCATTATGGAAAGAAAAATTTACTAGGCATATAGCAAAGGAGATTAAAAATATAAAACCAGATATTCTACTTTTAGGAGGAGATGTTATCGAATTAGACCCACTTTTTTCACCCTCTCTCCCTCTAATTCTGCAACCATTTTTAGAAATCACCGCCAAAATTCCTTCTTATATGGTACTTGGTAATCATGAATACTATAATAATCTTTTAGCAATAATTGATATTTTGCCAAAATATAATATTCATTTGTTAAAAAATGAAGGTCTTATTATTGGAACACCTCCACATGCTTTTAATTTGCTGGGGGTAAATGATTATAGTGGCGTAGGTCTTGGTGAATACGCTCCTAATTATAAAATGGCCTTTAGAAATAGAGATCCTAATTTATCTACTATTTTGCTTGCTCATCAACCAAGATGTGTCGCCGATTTAGAAGAAAAAAATAAAATCGATCTGATTTTATCGGGACACACCCATAATGGTCAAATTTTTCCTTTTAATCTCTTTGTTAAATTAGTACAACCTTACGTTGTTGGACTTCATAAGCATTTTCAAAATACACAAATCTATGTTTCTGCTGGTACCGGAAGTTGGGGTCCACCCATACGCTTTGGTAGTCGAAATGAAATAACTCTTATAGAAATTGTTTCTACAAAATAACTATTTCTGAACTATTTTTGAGTTGTTTTTGAACTTTTTCTGATCTAAAGGCCTGTCAAAAAATAACATTACTTACAATTATCATTAACAATAATAAAATAATTGAAATCAATGTGGTCGGAGAAATCATACTCTCTTTCCTAATCATAACCAATCCTCCACGTGCTTATAATCATAAGTTATAGTCGTAAATTACATTACCCTCTAAATTTTTTACTTTTATGTGGTCTTTTTCTTTTTCTTACTGTTACATTTCTATGGAAATAAAATCTTTGATTTTTTGATTGGATAAACTTCTTCATAATTTTTTTCTCCTTAATTTATTAATTTATTAATAAAAAATTTATTAATACAGATAAGAATCTGTAAAATTCCTACCCGATACAAATAAATTATCTTACAAAATAAACATTTTTGTGTCAGAAGAATGTCAAATGATTGTCAAATGATTGTCAATTTTAGCTGACTACTATTTTGTAACCAATTCCTCGCACGGTTTCAAATAGATGATCAGCAATTTTTTGACGAAGTTGCAAGATATGTGTGTCCACAGTTCTGGTTGTTGGATAATTATTCATACCCCATACTTTATTTAAAATTTCTTCCCGAGAAAACACACGTTTTGGACTTTCGGCCAATAGAAGAAGAAGATCATATTCCATCTTAGTTAGTTCAATTTTTTTGTTATTATAAAATACTTCTCTAGTTTTTAAAGTTATTTTTAATAATTCTAATTCAATTGAATCGTCATTTTCATTTTTTAGTGCATCAGATATCTCTTCACTATTATTTTCAAATTTTCTAATTTGCACTCGAATACGTGCTATTAGTTCACGAGGATCAAAGGGTTTTGTTAAATAATCGTCGGCACCACTTTCAAGACCTAAAACTCTATCAACAAGTTCATTTCTTGAAGTTAACATGATTATTGGAATATTTTGATTTAACTTTCTAACCTTTTTCATGAAATCCAGACCTTCTCCGTCAGGTAATATCCAATCTAAAAGTATCATTGATTTTGAAGAAGATCCTTGAGAAATTAATTTTAATATTTCATCGGCCTCACTAAGGTTTTTATACCAAGTGATATTCATTGAAAATGTTTTTAGATAATCTACTAAAGATTGGCCAAGACTAAGATCATCTTCAACAAGATAAATATTAAAATCTTTGTATTTCATTAAATTTTTTCTCCAATTTATGTCGACTTAATTTTATCTGAAAGCGTGTTGGTGTTGGTAAAAAACTCAATTGTCCATCTAAATCCTCAACAATTTTTTTTACTATCTTTAATCCTAGTCCCATTCCCTTGCTCTTAGATGATTTTACAAAATCACCACACATCTGCTCAATAGTTTTAAAACTGCAACTTCCCTCATCAGCAACCTCAATTAGCAATTCATTATTTTTAGAAAAAAACAAAGAAAAGGTGACAGGTGACAATCCATGAGCAAAACTATTTTCAATTAAATTTTTTAAACAAATACCTATCCAATGCTGATCAAAATAAAAAAAGGAATCTTCTTTTAAAAGAACAATTTTTAATTGCCCTTCTTCTATTTTATTTAAAAAATAGTGATCAATTATTTCAGATAAAAAAACATTAATAGAATCAATTTTTTTAAGTTGAAATTTAAAAACATTTTTAGAAGAAAGATTAAGATAACTTGAACTTTTTTCAACAAGCCTTTGTAAACGATATACATCATTTGATAATCTTAATGCTATATCTTGCAGTGGTAATCCAATATGGTTAAAATTTTGTTGAATTTTTTCAATCCCCAAAAGCATGGCCGCCACAGGAGTTCTAAATTCATGAGTTAAAATCTGTAAACTATGCCTACGTTGATCTTCGCTTTTTCTCTCTTTTAAAATATTTTTTATTAACACCATAACGACAAGAATCAAAAGCACAATAGATGTAACAAAAAGATAAATTGAAAAACTCCCAACCATTTGAAAAAGATAACCCACAGAATATCTCCAACAACTATTTCCCATTTCATAAAGACATTTTTTTTGATTCTGATCTTGGCGTTTTTCAATCATTATAAATTGACTACTATCCAAAAATTTTTGAACCTCATTTAAATCATAGATATAATAACGTCCATCAACTAATGAATCGAATTTTTTAACTAACAAATAATCATCAAGTAAAATTAAAACATCCGCGTTCACAAGATATTGCAAACGAGCAAGATTAAAACTACCAAAAATATCTAACAATTTACTCTTGGAAACTTTCTTTTCATTTTTAATTTCATTTAACTCAAGAATATGAAATAGATTTAGATTACGTTCAATCCAATCTCGATTTAACTTTACTTTTTTCATTTTGTAGTAAAGATAAACATAACTTTTACCGCTTGGATGTATATATGGTGGGTATTCAAAAAACATATCTGGCAATTCATCTATCAAAGAACATTCAAATTGTTGCCACAACTCATCTTTACGATATATATCTAAAAAATTTTTATATTTTTCCTTTTGTTTTTGTTGGCAATTAATTTTATTATTTTGAGAGAGAGACGATGAGCTGTATAGCTCAGGATTAAGAAGCTTTCTCTTCTCAAAATTATCATAAATTTTAAAGATATCAATAATTCCATTTGCCTTAACAGATGCAACCATTTTAAAAATAGTTTCTTCAACTGAAACTTCTTTTTCTTGATTATTATAAAAATCTTGATCTTTAAAAAGATATGACCAACGTCCAAGAATGAATGCCATAACAATAATTATAGCAATTAAAAACAGATGTATGCGCATTTATTTATTTATTTATTTATTTATTTTGAGGCACAAATTTATATCCATAGGCAATTATTCCACTCTCCCCGTCTTCTCTAATCTTTCTTATCTCCATAACTACCCTACTAACATTTTTTATTTCATCAACTGTACAGTCTGCAATTTGAGTAGTTACTCGTACTCCATTTGTTAGCTCTACTATGGCCACAACATAAGGAGATAAATCTTCAAAACCCACTGGTGGTACATATTGAATAGTGTAAGTAACTATCTTTCCTTCTTGGGGAAGATCTACTACTTCAAAATCACGCCCTTTACATTTTGGACAAATAATTCTTGAGGGAAATTCTATGTGATTGCATTTCTTACACTTAGAAGCTTCAAAACGATATCTATGATTATATTCACGCCAATTTTTTGCTGGAAACATTTATAATACCTCCCATATATGAACAAGTGAACTACCTCCACTTCCTCCCATATTCTGAGTTAAGGCCCGTCTTGCATTCTTTATTTGCCTACTGCCTGCTTCAGCTCTTAACTGAGTAACCACCTCATAAACTTGCGCTACTCCAGTGGCCCCTAATGGATTGCCTTTGGATTTTAGTCCCCCAGATGGGTTAATAGGTAACTTTCCATTTAGTGATGTATCTCCTCTCTCAGTGGCCAGAGCGCCTATACCTCTCTCGAAAAAACCTAATGATTCACAAGCAATTATTTCTGATATGGTAAAGCAATCGTGAACTTCAGCAAAGTGAATATCTTTTGGTGTTAGGGAAGACATCTTATATGCTTGTTGAGCGGCCAATGTAGTAGAGTTAAATGTTGTTAAATCATGTCTTGAGTGAAGAGCGATAGTATCTGTAGCATGACCACTGCCTGATAATTTTATAATTGGTCTATTAGGAGTACCTGTGCTACTTGTTCTACTAATTTTTTTTGCCACATCCATTGAACACATAACAACTGCTGCTGCTCCATCTGTTATTGGTGAACAATCAAGTAATCTTAGAGGGTCAGCAACCAGTGATGAGTTATTAACTTGTTCTACTGTTAACTTCATTTGAAATTGAGCATGTGGATTTAATAATCCATTTTGATGATTTTTAACTGCTACCTGAGAAAGTTGATTTCGAGTTGTTGCATATTTTTCCATATGCGCTCTACAAATTAAAGCATAAATACCTGCAAAAGATATTCCTTGAAATGCTTCCCATTCACTATCTAAAGCAGTGGCCAAAATGTCAGTTGCTTTCGAGCTATCAACATCACTCATCTTCTCAACTCCACCCACTAAAACAACATCACTCATTCCTGAGGCCACGTCAATAAAACCTTGTCTTATGGCCAAAGCACCAGAGGCACAAGCACTCTCTACTCTTGTTGTAGGAATAGATCCTTGACCTAAATAATCGCTTAAGAGCGATGATAAATGCTCTTGTCCTATAAAAATTCCTGGTGACATTGAACCAACATACATTGAATCTATTCTATCTATTTTAGCATCATCAATTGCATTTAAAGCAGCTTCTACATAAATATCTCTTAAAGACTTATTCCAAAGCTCCCCCCACTTATTAATTCCTATTCCTATAATTGCAACATCTCTCATATATATATCGATCTCCCCAAATTTTTTTTAATTAATTTTTTTAAATTAACACTCTAAATTTTTTCTAATTTTTTTTCTAAACTTTACATAGGTTCCATAATCTATGTAAATTTTGTTTTTATCTAGGTAGTCAGTAGTTATTGCGGCCAGATTCTGCTTTTTTCCAATATTATCTGTAACTGTAAAAATAAAAGAATCACTAGCGGCACCTGAACCATATGAGACCATTAAAATTTTATCCCCGGCCTTTGCAATATCTAAAATAGCAGCGAGCCCTAGAGGAGAAGATCCTGAATAGGCATTTCCTAAACGAGGAGATAACCATCCAACTTCAATTTGCTTGTCAGTAAAATCTAACATTTTAGCAACTCTTTGAGGGAATTTTCCGTTTGGCTGATGAAAAACTGCATAGGTAAAATCTTTTGCTTGCATATTTGCTTTCGTCATAATTTCTTTAGCAGAATTTACTGAGTGGGAAAAATAGGCGGGTTCCCCCGTAAAACGTCCTCCATGGCGAGGATAGTGCATATAATCTCTGCGCCAAAAATCGGGAGTGTCTGTAGTATGTGAATGAGTAAAATCGATAGTAGCTACTACATCTTCGCTACCCATGATGTATGCTGCAGCACCTGCTGCGGCAGAAAATTCTAAAGCATCGCCTGGTGCTCCTTGAGAGGTATCGGCGGCAATAGCGAGTGAGTATTGTACCTCTGCTGATTTAACATGAGAGTATGCAATATACATTGCTTCAGATCCGGCCTTACATGCAAATTCTAAATCACTAATATGAATATGAGAGGTAGTTCCTATCGCTTCAGCTACCACTGTACCACTTGGCTTTACAGCATAGGGATGAGACTCAGAACCAACATAGAGAGAACCAATTTTTTGAGGATTAATATTTGAACGTTTAAGAGCATTTTTTGTCGCTTCGATTGACATTGTAATTGTATCTTGATCAGGGCCTGGAACAGATTTCTCTCTCAACATTAGGCCTTTTTTATAAGTATCCGCATCTAATCCCCATACTTTTGCAATATCTTCAACTTTAATGCGGTACCTTGGAACATAGGAACCCCAACCAACAATTCCTAATGTTTTTGTCATAAGCAATTCTCCCTCGATAAAATGCATGTCATATTTTCATATTGTCATATTGTCATATTGTCATATGTAATATTGGATGATAATTAATCCATTTTTTCTAACATCTAAGTCATTTGGTGGCAAATACTATTTTTTCTTAAGAATAGAGCTTTAGTTCTAAAAATTACCAAATATATCCAAGATTTTAGCTTGAAGTAAAAAAAATTTTTAAATCAATTTATAAATTATAATCAAGATGATTAAATCAGAGTTATCAAACATTAATGAGTTTACACAATGATAAAAAAGATAAAAGCGGAAAAGAATTTAAAAATTAAAATTAAACTTAAATTGGATTCTTTGTCCTTTTATTTTCCTTTATGGGCATTAATTATCACCAATTTTTTTTGGGGAACTACTTTTATTTTTACTAAGGTATTAATAAACTCCTATCACCCGTTTGCACTCTTAAGCATACGTTTTATTTTAACCTCTTTAATTCTTTTTTTAATTTATCCACGAACTATTATTAGGGAAAGTAGAAATATCTTAGTTAATCACTATTTTCAAGTTTTTGCTGTTATAAATTTCTTAGCAATAGCATTTCAAACTACAGGATTACAATATACAACTGCCTCTAAATCAGGAGTAATCACTTCACTTTGTATCTTAATTGTACCTCTCGTAAATCAATTCATCTTCAAGGAAATAATTCCAAAATTTTATTACATAACAGTTTTATTTGCATTTTGTGGAATCTATCTAATAAGTTTTGGATTAACATTACCTAAGATAATTAATTTTGGAGACCTCTTAACTTTTTTTTCAGCAATTTTCTATGCTTTCTACATCTCTATCTTAGAAAAAATTGCAAACAAATTTAGTGGAGCAACTATAATTTTTTACGTTTTCTTGTTCACGGCCATATTATCTCTGCCTTTTATTCCATTAATAGATAAATCACTTCCATCACTAGAAACTTTTTTAGATATAAAGGTACTAATAAATTTATTTGGTCTTATAATTCTTGGAGGAATAATACCCTATTTATTAATGGTATATGGTCAAAAATATGTTTCCTCTGCTCTAGCAGCACTAATATATATTTTAGAACCAATTTTTACTGCCATTCTTTCCTTTATTTTTTTACAAGAAAGACCATCATTTATTCAGTTAATAGGTATGCTTATTATTTTCATCTCATTATTTGTAGGAGTTTCTATTTTATCACAAACACCAAAAAATATTTGATTTAATATTTATTTTCTTTTACTATTTGTCCTAATACAACATCCAACATCCAACACTTGTAAAACGAGGGTATTTTATGTCTGATCTCTTCAAAAAAACTTTCAGAGGTTACTTAATAGATCATCACTCACCAGATCCCCCAACTATTACCTTTGATAAATTAAATACTGAAGAATATCTGCTTTTTTTTAAAGAGGCGCACATTAATAATCTAATGCTCTACTGTAAAGACCATTGGGGAGTTACCTATTATGATACTAAAATTGGTAAACGTCATCCAGGGCTTCGAGATAGAGATTGGATAAAAGAGTTACGGCCCATTCTAAAAGAAAATAATATTGAATTCAATGCTTACTATTGCCTTGAATATGATAATCATGCCCCGAAAACATGGCCCGAATGGAGATTACTTAAGGCCGATGGTTCTCCATTACGTTGTCAATACAGTCGAGCTCAATGGCATATGCCCTGTTATCAAAGTGAATATCGTAACTATGTTCTACAACAGCTAAAAGAAATTATAACTAATTATTCACCAGATAGTTTATTTCTAGATATATTTGGCAAATCACTTTGTTATTGTCCAAATTGTTTAGAGCTTTTTAAACAACGTCATCCCAAAGAAAAATACAACGATCTTTTTATTGATGGACTACCAAAAAGTGAAGAAGAGCTTTTAAAACACAATAAAATAATAAATAAATTCTTAGATGATTTGGCCTATGAGATGTTAAAAGAGATTGTAACAAATCTTAAACAAATTGATCCCCAATTAGCAATCACTATTAACTTTGCGGCCTTATATCCCAAAAGAATTAGAGATCTTTTAGATTATCAATTTACTGAACCATGGGCCGGAAATTGGTTATCTGCGGCCTATGCCCGCGATACCGCCATCAATCAGTATCCTCAATTAGGGCCTGGTGATGTATCAGAAGTATATAATTATCGCTCTGAAAATATTTATAAATTAGCAGCAGCAGAGATTGTAGCGCAAGGATGTAGATCATTTATCTATAGTGGTTCTCAACACCCTGATGGCACCTTAGAGCACGAAGAAGCAAAAAGAATTGGATCCGCTTATGCTGAAGTAAAAAAATTTGAAGAATATCTAACTGATCGCCAAGTGATTGCAGATATTGGAATAATTCAAAGTGACTTGGCCGACTTGCTGAGATCTCCGCAAACACTTTCTGTAAATGCCATAGCTAGAGTTAAAAAAGGCAGCCTTCATAGAGATGCTTTGTTAGGGGCGATGAAACTTTGTGATTACTCAAAATACAGTTGGAATATTATTCCTGAACAACAGGCCACATGCAATTACATTCGCTCTAGGGGATATAAAGTTTTAATCCTTCCTGATGTATATCATGTTAGTGATCAACTGGCGGCAACTCTAAAAGAGTTTGTTGTTAATGGAGGAACTTTAATTACTGCTGGTGAGAGCGGATTATTAGATGAGAGTGGAAATAACTATAAGGACAATGATTTTCATCCCACAATAAAAGAACTTCTTTCGATTTCTTTTATTGGCATAGAAGATAAATTTGCACAAAGTGAATGGGGCGCTTACTTAAAAATACTTAATCCTAATGATGAGATATGGAGATACACTCCTTCACAAACATTTCCCCCAGTATCATCAATTCATTATAAAATTAAAATTAATAGCGATATCAATAGCAGTGGTGACCAGAGTAAAAATAAAAATCAAAAAGTCTTGGCCACATTTATTGATCCAGTAACTGAAGTTACCTCTGAAAAATGGGTAAATTGGTGGTCTCCTCCACCAGCTGTCTGTGAAATAAATATGCACAATAGTGCTCACGACAACGCTGCTGCTGCTGCTATTGTTGAAAATAAATTTGGCCAAGGACGCACTATTTATTCAGCATTTAATTTGTTTTCCATGGAAAATAAAAATTTTCATCTTCTAGATAATATCTTTAAAGGAATTTTAGACAAACATTTAAACTTTAAATTACGTTTAGTTACCTCTTCCCCTCATATTGTGGGCATTGTTTCGTATGAACGAAAAGATCAAATCATCGTTCATCTTCTCTCTCACCTGGCCTCTCGTTGTAATGGAGATGCTCCCTACATTGAGGCGGGAACATTAGAGGTATCTTTTCAGTGGAGGAAAATAAAAAAAGTATCTTTAGTGTATCCTCAAAAAAATAATTTAAATTTTGAATTAACAAAAGATGAAATTTATAACATTACACTACCAAATTTTAATCTTCATCAGATCGTTATTATAGAGTAAGGAATGGGAACCTAATATAATTATAGTTTTATAATTACCCCTTATTCAAATCCTTTGCAAATCACAACATATTTCATTTAAAAATTTAATTGATAATGGTTTTTTGATTATGCCATCAATATTTTTATGTATACTTTGTTTTTCTCTTATTTTGTCATCATTTATTTCTTCAGATTCTAAATAATAAAGCAAAATGTTCGGAAATTGGGGTTTTATCAACTTACTAAATTCAACTATCTCTGGATTATGATCACTTACATCTATAAATATCGCTTTTGGTTTATTACTATTTAATTCTTCTTGAAATTCATCTTCTGTAATAACAAATCGATAATCTATTTTTTCATTTTCACTTTCACTTTCACTTTCACTTTCACTTTCATTTAGTTCATTTAACTCCTTCAGATAATATTCTTTTTCATTACTATCTTTAGTCCAAAATATTACTGTCATTTTATTTTCCTCCTGATCTATAATTATATTATAAACTATTTCTTTTTATGAGGAAACAAACCTTGGGTAAATCATCAGCATTAATTAAAGAAAATGAAAATCTAGAATTGGAGAATTCCGCAGAAGAAAAAGTGCTAGAATCAGCACTAGAAACAGAACCTGAAACAGAACCTGAAGCAGAAACAGAAGCAGAATCAAAATCATCTCCTTCACTAGAAATTGGTATTTACGAACCATCTGCTAATGAAAAAGGATCTTCCACAAAGCCCAATTATAAACCTTCCTTTACTGAAATTGATTCTATGGATTCGATTGATGGCGAAGTTGACGTAAATAGTGGTGAAAAAAACTATTTCATTAGTTTTAATGGAGAAGAATACATTTTTGTAAAACACTCATGTCTTGTTGGTGCTAATGAAAATGCTAAAATTAACATAGCAGATATTCATAAATCACCTCAAATATGTAAATTCTACGTTCATAATGGTCTACTTTATCTTCTCTGTTTACAAAATATAACTGAGGTAAAGGTTCAATCAAAAATCTTAAAGGCAGGAAAACTACATATATTAAAATATAAAGATAGTATTTCTATCGAGTATCATAAATTAGAGATCTTCCCTGAAATTCCTTTAATTTTAGAAGATCCAGAAGAAATGGCACGTAAGAGAAAGGAGCGAGAAGAGGAATTTAACAAGTCAATTGGAATGGATAAGGATGGTAAAAAGATAAATAAAGAAGAAGAAAAAAAAGAAAATGATAAGGAAAAGCTAGAATCTCTATCTTTTTCTGAGAGGATAGATCTATTTATTACTGATTTTAAAGATAATATTAAATATATCTACACTGCCTTATTAAATGATCTTTTATTTATTTCATTTTTTGATAAAAATCCTAAAACGCATTTGGCCTCCTCTTTTCGAAGAGTACCCGCCTTTATTTTAGATTTAATTTTAGCATCATCTCTTCATTTCATACTACTTAATCTTAAAATCAAAGAATACATTTTAGCTAATCACCATCTTAATAGTGATCTACTCTCTCTCTTTTCTCCTCTTTTTTCAATACTAGGAACGACCCATGCTACAATAATAATTAGCAATATAAAAACTAATATCGATGCAATTCCCCTTTTGCTTTTTATAACTCAACAAATACTATTTACTTTTATTTTGGGAACAACACTTTTTGGATTCGTTTTGGGAATTAGAGCTCACGGCAATCTATTATTTAATCGCACAGTAGGACTCATTCGTTGCATTTTTGGAATAGTAACTCTACCTTTAGTTATTTTTGATTTACCTCTATTAATGAACGCTCCCTCAGTAAAAGAAATTATTTTTAGATCCCTTCTTATTACAAGAATTAAAGATCCTGTTAGTAAGAATGAAGAAAAAGAAGTAACAGCTGAAGAAAAAAATAAAAAAGAAGATGAAGATAGTGATGATGAAAAAGATAAGGATAAATATAAAAAAGATGAAAAGAATGATGCCAGTCAAGAAGATGAAAAAGATAACATAGATGATTTAGTTATAGAAGAGATAACTATTGAACAAGAAATTGCTCAAATAATGATTATACCTAATCGTTTGCGACTTATTCAAAAATACATTAGAGAAAATTTAAATAAAAATATTATAAGTTCTAAATTACTTTTATTTTATGACAAAATAAGCACCCTATTAGAAAAATTATTATTACAAAATATTTATAGTCGAAAAAATAATTTTAAATTTCCTGATATCTCCACAAGACTTTTTGCGCTTTCTTTAGACATTGCCGTTCCGACAGGTCTTTGTAAATTTATAATTGAAGAAAATCAATTAAATGTTTTTTCTAACAGTATTTTAAAGGAATATTTTGTTATCAATTCACTTGTAACGACATATGTTTATAATTTTTACTCAAATATTATCTTCTATTCAAATCAAATTTTACATACATCAATATCACTTGATTATATGTACCGATCTCTATTTTCAATCATTCCACCAATGCCTGTAATTTTATTTTATTTAACTTTTAATTTGTTATTAGGAGTATCTTTATTTCAATTCATCTTAGGCATTAGGTCATCATACAAATCTTTCATCTTTAAAAGGATAATGGCCTCAATAAGATCGGCAATCGGCCTTACTTTACTTCCATACATTGTATTCGAATTAAGTTTAATTTTTAAGATTCCATCGTTTAAAGAAATCGTAACCAGAGGAGCATTGGTAGAATATTATCGAAATAAAACGAAAAAAAATAAAAAATAAAAAATAAAGAAAAATAAAAAAAAATAAAGAATGAAAAATAATGAATCTTTCCAGTAGTTATTAAGTTCCCATTTCTTATCTTTTTATAGAGGAGATTGCTCTATTAGCACAACGTTCTTTTAAAATTGAATTTTCATTTCCTTGAACTAGCATAATTTTTTTTGCCCGCACACACTCCCAATCACTAACTGGGTACATCTTATCCCAGGCCTCAAATAATTTTCGATTTTTTTCGCTAACAATTCCGCGACCCTTATAAGTCTGGTCCATATACATGTATGTTCTTGCAACTATGCCTTTAGCAAAACTCATCGGTTCAAATTTATTATCTTTAATTTTCGCCTTACATCCACCGAAATCTCCTGCACCACTTGTTTTACCCATACCACTACTGTTATCTGAAGCAATTTCGGCCATTGAATAATTTGACCGCAGACCATTTAACTCTCCTACTTCTGGCCAAAGATTGTATAAGTCTGCTTCCATTTTTGCAAACTGCTTATTCTTTTCAGCACACTTGCGTCCTCGAAAAGATTTTCCTTTTTTAATGCAAAGAGGACTTCCCTCTCTCCACTCAACAAATGAACGGCCAAATGCCTCCGCAGGAACTACATGCTCCCACTCCAATTTACTGGCCCTCCTAGCATCATGCTTGATTTGATATCCGCAACTGGCCAAATCAATTTTATTCCCACTATATTTGCAATTGCAATAAATGGTATAAGGATGTTCTTTGTGAATTTTATTAATAATTTTTTTGGCCTTAGAAAAAGAATTAATATTTTCATTTCCAGTAGCAGCATTCGCTATCGTTATTAACCCCGATCCCATCAGTGACCCAATCAATGATGCTACTTGTGCTAAATATAAAGACAACATTAATGCAAATAAAAAATAAATTGTTTTTAAAAAATTCATCATAATTCCCTCCAATGATAAATTTTAAATTTGCAGAGTGTTTGCAAAGAGTCTGGTACAAAGACATGGCTTTGGTACAAAAATTAAACTAAGTTTTACTATTTATACTAAGAACAATTTAAAAGAACAAATAACAAATGAAAAAACCAAGGTGTTATGATAGAAACTTAAAAAGCAAAACCATCAATAACAATGAAGAGTAACAATTTGTTTTTTTATTGATGAGTAATAAAGGTGAAAAATAGCAATGACTGATATTGAAATTAATCTATTGATTAAACTAATTAAACATCTGGGAGAAATGATCCATAAAATCGAATATCAAATATTTTTTGCTCTAATACTGGATTTAATTTTTGGTGATCCAAGATGGTTTCCTCATCCCGTAAAAATAATGGGAATCTTGGCCACAAGAATAGAAAATCTCTTTAGAAGAAATCCATACCTTAGCAGCAATAGCTTATTTATCAGAGGTATTTTTTCCGCAATCTTAGTTTATTTTTTTAGCATTTTTGCCATAATCATTATTAAACAATTGGCATTTTTCATCCATCCTGTGTGTGCAGATTTAATTAGTATTTTTATCCTCTATACAACTATTGCCTTAAAAGATCTTATCAAACATTCTCAAGATGTTTATCAATCACTTATTGAAAAAAACTTAATTTTGGCCAGACAAAGATTAAGTCTTATAGTTGGTAGAGATACATTAAATTTAGATGAAAAAGAGATCATTCGCGGTACCGTAGAGTCCGTGGCCGAAAATTTAGTAGATGGAATCCTCTCTCCTTTGCTTTTTGCTTTTCTCTTTGGAGTTGAAGGTGCTATTTTTTATAAGGCCGTTAATACTTTGGATTCTATGTGGGGTTATAAAAATAAACGCTATCTACACTTTGGTTGCTTTGCCGCTAGAGTAGATGATGTGGCCAATTTCATACCCGCTCGTCTTTCAGTTCCATTTATTGCTTTGGCGGCCTTAATTTTAAAATTAAATGCTAAGAACGCTTATTTCATGGCCCTTAGAGATGGACATAAACATCCTGGTCCTAATTCTGGTCGCCCGGAGGCGGCCACTGCAGGTGCTTTAAACATTCGTTTAGGAGGAATAAATTATTATCAAGGACGCAAATCAATTAAACCATATTTAGGAGATGCTTTAGAAGAATTAAATTTAAAACACATCAAAAATGTAAATTGCTTAATTGTTTCTAGTACTCTTCTTTTTGTTTTATTTTTATTTTTTATAATTAAATTAATATAATTAATATAATTAATATAGTTGAATATAAATTAACATGAATATAAAAACAATTTCCATATTAGGCGCTGGATGGCTTGGAACTGAGTTAGCATCTAAGCTTCTTCTTGAAAATAAATATCACATAAAAGTATCTACTACTTCTATAAATAAGATTGATAAATTTATTAAAATGGGATTAGAACCATATCTAATAAATTTTTCACCTACACTTAATAATATGAGTGCTAGTGGCATTAACAGCGATAACAACTTCCTCCATTTTTTTAAATCTGATCTTCTAATTATTTCAATCCCTCCTAAAGTAAAAACGTACGGCGAAGAATTTCATCTTAATCAAATTAAAGAATTAATTAACTATCTTTTATCAGTACCAAATTCATTTGATGGTTATATAATTTATTTAAGCTCAACTTCTGTGTATGGAGATTATCAAGGTATTGTTGATGAAGAAACGCCGGCAACACCATCTAAAGCATCAGGTAGAGTAATTTTGGCCGTAGAAAATATCTTAAAAGAAAAATTTACAAATAAATTAACCATTATTCGTCTAGGTGGATTAATAGGCCCAGGAAGAGAGCCATCACATTTTAGTAAAAAAAATCCGAAATTAATAGATTCCAATCTTCCTATAAATCTGATTCATTTAGATGATGCCTGTAGAGTTATTATCTCTGTAATTAAAGAATCAGCTTGGAATGAAACATTTAATGCTGTTTCTGATGAGCACATTTCAAAAAATGAGTTTTATAAAAACATCCTATTATCTGAGTCAACTACCTCTTCAGTTTCTATTAGTCTTCACGCTTACATTAACATTAATGTTAACGTTAACTCATTAAACATTTTTCCAAATAAAAATCAAAAAAATGTAAATAACTTCTCTAACAATGGTAAAATAGTTTTAAATAACAAAGTAAAATATTTATTACGGAAAAACAGATAGAACTTATGATAAAATAATTAATTATTAAAGTAATAATTGTTAAAGGTAAAAAATGTCTGTAAACACTATTAACACTCACAATAAAGAGATAATACATTTGGATTTTAAAAATTTTAATCCAGATATGCTGATAACTGAATTAGATATAGCTAGAAATTTAATTGCTACAAAAAAACATAACTCGGTCCTTATTATTGCAGATATAACTGGTACATCTTTTGATCCAAAAATATTAATTCATCTTAAATTTTTCATGGATCACAATAGAAAATATGTTAAATTTACTGCCATGCTTGGAGTTACAGGTATGAGAGAAACAATAGTGAATCAAATAATAAGATTTACCGGAAGAACAAATATTAAACTTTTTAATAATTACAATGAAGCTGAAAACTTTTTAGTTAATCTCGAATAAGATTTAATTAAATGCAATTAATTATTTTCTTTACTTTATTGCCTTTAGTTTAATCACTAATAGTGGTCCAAAGAAAATCTTCCAATATTTTGCATTTACAATCGATGCCATTTTCTGGGCCAATCCATAATTAAATTTTGCCATAAAAGGTGTTAATAAATGAGAAGTAGTTTTTAATTCAATTTTAAATTTTTTTTGAAAATCACTCATTATAAACAGCATCTTTTTTTCAAAATTTAGAAACGTAAACTTGCTAATATGTTGTTCCTTATAGGAGATATCAGAAAATTTATTTAAATAAAATTCTAATAATGGCCAAATACTAAAGTAGTTGGGAGTAGTTATAATTAACTCACCATTAGACTTTAGTAAGTTATGTGCGCCCTTTAGCATTTGTGATATTTCCATCGCATTTAAATGCTCAATAACTTCTATAATAGTAACCACATCAAAAAAATCATTATACTTATTGCCAAGTGTATCTTTTAAATCAGAAATATAAATAAAATCTCTAAACTTAGTTCCATATTTGTTACTAGCAAAGTTTATTTGTTTGGGTAAAATATCAATTCCTAATTGATATGAAAAATCACTCTCTGCAAGAGTTCCAAGAAATGTCCCTGAAAAACATCCGATATCTAGTACATTTTTTTTATTTGTATTAGTTTTTGTATTTGTACCATTATTATTATCTGTGATAATTTTTTTTACAGTCTCAAATTTTGACCAATGCCAAAATCCACGCACGCTTTTATCTGTATGATAAATCTTATCATAATAATCTTCAGTAATTTCGTTATAATCAAACTCTTTTTTCATCATACTAATACCTTAGTAAAGAGTACGATATTTATTGGGTTTTCAAATAGAGCTGATAAAATAAATTTTTAGCACTGCTATTATTAGAGGCAATGTAGTAAAACCACAAATCAGTAAACATTTCATGTGCAGCTGCCTTTAACTCATTTCTCATTTCACGTTTTTTCTCATTATCTGCTAATCGATCACTAGTAGTATCAACTAAAGCACTTAAATCAAAATTTGGAGTAAATAAAGCAGGAACACTATCATAATTTTGCTCATGATAGGCGGTCATATATACCTTCACCAATTTCTCTGCGGTTGGAAGATAAGTGGCAACATCACTATCACTCAATCTACTTAATGGATTATTTTCATTCAAAAGCGCTGACTCCTCTTGATTGGGAGTAGGAATTATGTCTTTAAGATGCTTGGCCAAAGCTAAACCAAATACATTATCTTTTTTAGAAGTATCATTTTTTGCTAAGAGGAAGGTCGAATATCTATCTTTTTTGTGACTTTTTTTATAATTGGTTATGTAGAGATGAGCTCGTTTGTAATCGGAATCTTCATATAAAAACATACTTACATCTTTTAAATATTCTAGATCATTCATCCCATCAGTATATTTACCTGCACATACTCGACATGAACTTGCATAACGCCTTCGCTGATAATTATAATCTCTCTGCGTGTTTTTTTCCATACAACACTCTTCACAAGCATATGCATACTCCACATCACTCCCATGTCGATAACTCATATTATGAAAAAACTCATGAAAAATGGTACGCCTAAAATATTTTGCATCTATCTTATTTTTATTATCTGTATCACTGTTATTGTATCTTGGATTTATAGAAATATTTGGATGTTCTGCTGCCGGTGTGGTAGCTATCACATCTCGTGTGCCCGTTGAAGCATGGGCCACAGTTCCACTCCAATCGTAACCTGTCTTTGTCTCATTACAAATGAGCTTTGCAGGCGCTCTGCCCGCCTTTGAGTCAGTAAGTATATTTTCTAACTTTGTTAGATTAACACTTGCACCTTTTGTAGGAGGTGGAGTGCCTGCCAATTCAACCAGACAACTCACTCCCTCTTGAAACGCCAGCTTTACGTTAGTCTTAACAAAACTCTCTCCTAATTTATCCAAACACGATTGATGGATATTATAACCATATGATGTTTTATAAAAACCATCGGTTATATTGGAAGTAACATCCGTTGCATTCAAACTTAATCTATTAATTATACTTTCTGAAGTTACACACATTACCTCACTCCCCCTAGAACTAGAAACATCACTCTTTTGATCCTTATCAACACTTATTACTTTTATAACTGCATAGTTACCGGCCACATCTAACTTTTTAGTTACTATCAAAATAATGTTGGGATTATCAGGAAGAATAGTATGCTCTTCTATCATTTCAAATTTTCCATCATGATCATCATCATATTCAACTTTTTTAATTAATCTACCAGCAGGAAAATATCTTATTATTTTATCGGTTTTACCATCTAAATTTCTATCCTCCTCTTCCCTTGTTACTATCTTACCGTCTTCATAAAATATTTTGCGAAAAAATATGCCTTCAACACTCGAATTATAAAAAACACTTTCTAACTTATTACCAACATAATTTCTTTTAATTTTTGCGTCTCCTACCATCTTTTTCACCTCAAGGCCTAAACCTTTTAATGAAGATGACAGCGTTTCTTCTTGGCAGCCACTTCCTGCTGTCGGCATGACCTTCCCTGCATTGTCTACATCGCTTGCATATGTTTGATTAGCACAAACAAAAATCAGGGCACAAATAAGTAGTAAAAACATTTACTCTCTCCTTGCACTTACTTTTTATATAATTACCAAAATACGCTATCTGCGATTTCCTCCCTTTAATTTAATGATACCTAAATTTTTATATCTTGCTATAATTTCTTTATTTTATTTATTATTTAAATTAAAATTTTAAATATAAAAACAATTATAAAACAGATACAGAAAGGAGGCATCAATGAGAAAAAAGGTTTTACATTTTTTTATTTTATGTTTTTTTATTATAATAATTGTAAAAAATATAGGTATTGCAAATTCAACCGATCATGAGTGCAAAGAAGATAAATCCAAAATAAAATCTTCAGTAGTTGATTTATTGAAGAAGATTTCTATATCTATAGATGATGTACGATCAACGTGTATCTCCGATACAGAGATAAACGAATGTTTAAAATATTTATCGGCATTAAGTGATTTGGAATTACAAGATCTTCGTATAAAAAATATGTTTACCAGTATGGGACGGCCATTGTTGATAAAGATTGCCTTGCTAGACGAGCGTAACCATATGTTAAAGAGATTAATAAAGGCAGGGTGGGATATTAATGATTCTGAGAAAAGTTATTTTATGAATACTGCAATAATTTGGACCATAGCTAATGCTCAAAATAAGAATATTGGGACTCTTCTAGAATGTGAAAAATTGGATCCATCGATTGCAGATGGTATGGAGGGGAGTAAAAATACACCACTACATTTAATGTTATCCAAAGGAGATTGTCATGAAGGTATATCAGATCAAGGTGCTTGTATCGAGAGAAAACATGTTATTAACATTATTGAAAAGATATCTGAAAATAAAAACGAGAAAATTAGAAATTCCATTAACAGTAAAAATGCATACGGACATACTCCTTTACACCTGGCCATTCTGAGAAGAGATGTAGATATGGTACGACTTTTATTAAAAAGTGGTGCCGATAAAAGTTTAATTTTAGGAGATAAAATATTTTTAACACAATTAATGAATGCTTCAAGTAAAAAAAGAACAGATATGTTAGAAGAGGAGGGAATTGTAATTGTTCCATTAAAAACAGACAAAGACGAGGAACGTTTATCAGAAATAAATCTAATGTTAAAATAAATTGAAAATGATCTTAAAATGATCTTAAAATGATCTTAAAATGATCTTAAAATGATCTTCCTGAAGAATTAAAAATTAGAAAATTACACTAATTTACATAACTTTTACCAATCTTTTGCATATCTTTTAAAAAGTTTCTTAGTTCATTATCGTATAATCAATTTAATTTCTACTTTAATTTCCACTTTGTTTATACACACTGTTATTTTGTTATTATGTAACTACTCACGGCCCTTAGGAAATTTCGATTGAATTTCAGAGGAGCGCGGAGGCGTACATAAAAGTACGCCGCACAAGCGACGATGGAATTCAATCGAAATTTACAAGGGACCGAGTAGTTACGTTATTATTATTTAGGAGTTTATTAATATGGCGTTACTATTAACCTCAGTATTTGCACCATATGGTATTGATGATGATTATGGAAGAAAAGAAAATAAGATGGAGCTTTTTCATAATCAAGTTACTCGCGAGCAAGGAATTTTTTCCTATCGTTTTCATCATCCTTCGCAAAACTTATATTTTTTAGCAGAAAATATTAAAGAACCTTCTACTATCTTAGATTTTCCTTCTCTTAGGCGCTTTAAAAAAGAGTTAAAGAAAAATTATGAGTATGTAGGAATTACTTTTATTGTTCCTAACTTTAAAAAAGCACAATTAATGGCCAAACTTGTAAGAGAAATATCGCCTGAAAGTAAAATTATTTTAGGTGGCCATGGAACTAATATTAAAGAAATTGAAAAATTAATAGAGCATGATTATATTTGTAAAGGAGAGGGAGTAGATTTTTTAAGAAAAATTTTAGGCGAAGATAAGGATGGTACATCTCTTGCTACTACACCGATAAAACACCCTCTCATTCATAGTGCTTTTAATCGTAAGGTTATGGGCGTTCCCCTTCCTCGTGATTCTGGAATATTAATAACTGGAGTTGGTTGTGCTAATCGATGTCGCTTCTGTGCTACAGCTCACTTTTTCGGTCAATATATTCCATATTTAAAAACAGGCAAAGAGATTTTCGATGTTTGTTGTAACTTTCAAAAAGAATTAGGTGTTACTGATTTTGGAGTATTAGATGAGAATTTTTTAAAAATGCCTAATCGAGCACTAGAATTACTTAATGAGATGGAAAAACACCAACGCTTTTTTACCTTTGCTGTTTTTAGTTCAGCAGAGACTTTGTTGGCCTTGCCCAATTTAGATATATTAAATCGCTTAGGAATAACTTTTATTTGGATAGGAGTTGAATCTAAAAAAGAAATCTATACTAAAAATAAGGGAGTAGATTTTAAAAAACTTATTTCAGATTTAAAGAATCGTGGAATTAGTGTGTTGGCCTCTGCAATTTTGTTTTTAGAGGAACATGACAAAGTAACCATTCATGATGATATTGATTTTGTTATTGGATTGCGCCCTGATTATTTGCAATTCATGCAATTAGGTCCAATGCCTGGAACAACTCTTTATGATGATTATGAACAAAAAGGAAAATTATGTGATAATGTCGAATATGAGGAAAAGCATGGTCAAGATAAGATTTGGTTTACACATCCAAATTTTTCCAGAGAAGATTCAAAGATATTTTTAAAAAATGCATTTAAGTTAGATTATGAGACAAACGGTGCCTCTTTTTTACGGGCGATAGAAACAACTATAAATGGATATAACTATAGTATTAATCATACTCACCCTAATATTAAGGGTCGGGCCTTAGAAAAAAAGAAATTTTTAAAGATGATTCGTTGGTTTATGTTAAGTTCCCTTATATTTGCTGAAAATAAAAAAACTAAAGAACAAGTTTTAGAACTTAAGAGCAAATTAAAAGAAATATTAGGACCTACAACAATTATTGATTATGTAATCTCTTTTGTTGTACTTTTATTTGGAATAAAAGAATACTTAAAATTATATATTTTTGGGGACTATCGCAGGCCTAGCTCTCATAAATATACTTACAAAAATAATTTGCTCTTTCTCCAAAATAATGAAGAATAGTTTTAATAATAATAGTTAGGATAGGTCCTTAATTACATTGTTGATATTTATTCATATACGATTAAAATATATTTATAGTTTCAAATAATAAAATACTTACAATCTTGAATGTTTCACTACGTTTTGTTTTAAGTAGAAACTATTTAACATTCATTTTTTTAGTGGAGTTAAATTATATGAAATACAAAATTTTAATCGTTGATGATGAAAATGATATTATTTTCCTGTTAACGGAACTTCTTAAAAAAAACTTTTCTTGTGACATCTCTGCTGAAACTAACGGTACTGAGGCATTTATCACTTCTTTAGAAGAAGAATTTGACCTTATTATTACAGATTATCTTATGTCTGAAACAACTGGAAGCGAATTCATTAATGAGCTGAGAGAGAATAAATGGGTAAATCATTTAACTCCCGTTGTTTTATTTACAGGTTACATAGAGGAAGCAAAATTGAATCTCTCCTGTTTCGATAATGTTTTTTTTGTTGATAAAACCAAATACCAGGATGAACTCGTTCCTACTGTACAAATGATTTTTAATTTTTATGCAAAAAAAGCATTCGCATCAGCATAAGGACTTAAAGGAGCGACCCTAAGTAAGGACCCAATCGAGTCTACTGAATCGATCCTGCTGTCTTTCCAAAGTAATTAATGACTGTTTTTCTCTGAGAAATTACCTCTAATTTTGTAACACTTGCATTAGGTGGAAGATAACGAAAAAAATCATTACTCTTCATAATATGGTTTATTATCTGACTAATTGTTCCCCCATGAGTAACTACCGCAACAGAGGCCACATTCGAAGTTGTCGACATATTATTTTTTATCTCTCTATAAGTTGTTATAACCCTACTCTTAAACTTGCTATTGCTTTCTCCATTAGGGAAATTAAATTTTAGTTGTTCTTTCATCCATTTATTAAAGTGTTGTGGATATTGTAACTTAATTTCTTCTATGTTTAATCCTTCAAATAAACCTAAATGTATTTCTCTAAACCCAGGATTTTTTTTTATTCTCCTATGTGGAAATAAGATTTTTGCGGTTTCAATTGCTCGAACAAGATCACTACAATAAATTTTATCAACATTATTTAATTCATGATTTTTATTTTTTTTAATGTTTTTTTGTAGTGATAAAACCTCTTTTTTTCCAAATGAGTTCAATAATACATCAGTATAACCACAAAATATTTTTTTAAAATTAGCATCAGTTTGGCCATGTCTAATTAAATAGATAATCATATCTTCATATCCTCATAAATTCTTTTTACATTTAATGTTTTTCTTAAATGTAGGGCCAAGAGATCAAGGGATTTTTCTACAGAGTAGCAGTGATTAACTTTTTTTATTGGCAATCGACCTTTCGATATATGAATTTGATCTAGGAAGAAACGCCTGAATTCATCTTCATCAAAGACTCCATGTAAATAAGTGCCATGTACTTTTTTATCAAGTGAAGATATGGCCAAAATATCATCATTTGCATTATTTGCATTATTTGCATTGACCTTAGTTATTGTTGTATTACATTCCCCAATAATTTTGCTTTTCCCATGATGAATCTCGTATCCACTCACTTTCAAATTTGATTTTTGATGAATGCCTTTTGTTTGCACCAAAGTTTTTTCTTTTTCCAGTACTGTTGTTATTGGTAATAATCCTAAAGTGTTAATTTCCCCTGCTGAAGATTCAATATGGTATGGATCAGTTATCTTTTTTCCTAGCATTTGATATCCACCACAGATTCCAAAGATAACTGTATTATTATTATTATTATTATTATTTGAAAATAAGGATTTAATGGCCTTATCAAGACCTCGAGAACACAATTCTTTATAATCGGCCAAAACATTTTTACTTCCGGGAATAATAATTAAATCAGGAGTTGCAAGTTCCTCTGCATTTTTTACCACTCTTAAGCGCACATCCGCTTCATGTCGGAATGGATCCAGATCTGTAAAATTTGAAATTTTAGGTAAATCAATAACTGCAATATCAATACGCTCTTTCAGCAAAGAATCATCATGAAATTTTCCACTGCTAAATTCTAATGAATCTTCATCCGGAAGTAATAAATCTTTTAAGTAGGGAACAACCCCAATAACAGGTACCGAACAAATATTTTCTAAATAATCTATTCCACTTTTTAAGAGTGATTCAATTCCTCTAAAACGATTGATGATAAAACCTTTTATCAACTTTTTTTCCCATTCTGTAAGTGTAGTAATTGTTCCTACAAACTGACCGAAAACTCCTCCACGATCAATGTCACCAACCAAATAGACGCTGGCATTTGCATATTTCGCCATATTCATATTTACTAAATCATTTTGTTTTAAATTTATCTCACTAATACTGCCGGCCCCTTCCATCACAATTAAATCGTATTCCTCTCTTAAAGAATCATATGCCTGCTTAACATGAATAAATGCCTCTTCTTTAAATGCCATATATCTAGAATAGTGCATATTTGCTATGGGTTTTCCATTTAGGATAACTTGGCTGCCATTATCACTATTAGGCTTTAACAAAATGGGATTCATGCGAGCATCGGCCACCACCCCGGCCGCCTGTGCTTGTAATCCCTGTGCGCGACCAATCTCTTCCTCATTAATAGTTACAAAAGAGTTTAAAGACATATTTTGTGCCTTAAAAGGAACTACTTGAATTCCATCTTGATAAAAAATTCGTGCTAGTCCAGCAGTTAAAATACTTTTTCCTACACTTGAACCTGTCCCTGCAAGCATTATAGGTTTATATTTGCTTTTATTTTTATTTTTACTCTTATTTTTACTACTATTTTTATTTGATAAATTTATTGCCGATCTTTTTTCTACTTCGAAAATACTTGTGAAGGCCTCAATTAACTTTATGTTTTCTTCTTGGCCTTTTACTGCTATTCGAATGAATGCTGATGATGATAATCCTAGAAAATTTGAAGTATCCCTGACTGCAATGTGATATCCAATTAATAATTTATTAATAATTTCTTTAACTTCATCTTGTGACCTATCTATAAATTTTAATAAAATAAAATTTGCTTCACCTTCAAAAATTTTTATTTTCAAATCGCAACTCTCTTGCAACTGTAATAATTGAAAGACCAACTCTTCTCTCAATTTTTTAACCTCTTTTTGAGTTTGCACACAAAAGTCGCTCTCTATATCTGTACAATTTTTTCTATCTTTATAAAATCTACAACCTAAATTGGCGGCCAAGGAATTTACATTCCAAATAGGAAGTACTTTTTCGATATCTTTAGCATAACTAGAATTGGTCACTAAAAATCCTAGACGCAAACTAGGTATTGCTAAAATTTTTGTAAGGGATCTCAAAACAATTACATTTTCAAATGATGATTTTAAAAGATCTACATTATTATTCGCATCTACAAAGTCAATAAATGCTTCATCAATAATAAAAATTGCTTGAGGGTATTTGTTACAAAAATTTTTAAGCTGTAATATATCTAAACACTTTCCGGTAGGATTATTAGGATTGGCCAAGTATATAACAGAACGTTCTTCTCCAATTAAATTTATTTTGCCTTTTATCTTCTCCCAAATATCAATATTAACTAAAAAATCATTTTCCTCCTCTAGAAATACTATTTCTAGATTTTTCCATGATCTAGTATAGAGACTAAAAGATGGGGCCAATGTAATAGGAATACGATTAGCAAGAAAATCAATGTAAGGGGCAAAGGCAAGAAATTCTGCAACTCCATTTAACACAACAATATTTTCTATTTTTAAATTATAGTAGCTAGCAATGCTACTTTTTAATTCAAAATAATTTCTATCTGGGTAATGAATTATATCACTTATTGAACGGTTGATATCTGCTCTGATCCACTCTGGAAATCCTAAGGGATTAATGTTGGCCGAAAAATCTAATATCTCTTTACTCTCACAATTAAGTTCTCTGGCCAACTTATAAACTTCTCCTCCATGGGCACCACTAGTTGACCCTAAAGTTAAATTATTATCATTCATTTTACTTTAACCTTTAATCTTTATAGAAATTCCACTTACTAAAAAATATACTTCATGGGCATTTTTAGCTATTAATTGATTTATTCTACCAACAAAATCTCGATACTTCCTTGAAAGAGAATTTTCTGGAACAATACCCATACCAAGTTCATTGCTAACAAAAATTACACAACTATTACTATTGTTATGATTTGATTCTAAGTTTGATAGTGGTTCCAACATATCGTTTGCTATCTTCAACAGTTCTTCCTCTTGCAATTTTGGATTGTGATAAATAAGGTTATTTACCCACAAAGTAAGACACTCTACTAATATAATTACTTGTTGCTTTTGGTATTGATTTTTATTTTGATTTTTGTTTTGATTTTTGTTTTGATTTTGATATCTAAAAAAAATCTTTTTCAAATCTAACTCTTCTTCTATAGTTTCCCAAAGTTTTGCACTACGATTTTTTTTATGTTGATTTATTCTCTCTTGCATTTCTAAATCACCCTTAATAATAGGTGCCGTTGCTAAATAAATTTTTCTTTGCTCGTTACTTTTCTCATTACCTTCATTACCGTCATTACCATCATTATCTATTTCTTCTGCGTACTTTTGAGCAAAGCTACTTTTTCCACTCCTACAACCACCAGTTACAAAAATAATTTTTGCCATAATTGCCTTTTTAAAATTTAATTCAAATTTAATTCAAATCTAATTCAAATTTAATTCAGATTTATTCAAATTTTTCCTAGCACTCACATCAATACATCTCGTGTTACAATTATCATATTAAATATAGTTACTCATTAATTTAAAACCTTTTTACTCAGGATTTTATAAGGGAAAGAGATTTTATGACTAATACAACACTGCCTCCTTCATCAAGTTCTAATAATTCTAGTAATTCTAGTAATTCTAATAATTCTAAAAATTTTGCTCAAGGCCTATTAACCAATAGTTCCAGAGATAAAATCCTTCTTGAAAGCGGTACAAACGAAGTGGAAATGATGGAATTTTTTATCAACAATCAAGTTTTTGCAGTTAACGTTGCTAAAGTACAATCTCTAATACTATATGATGAAAAGCAATTAACTCCCTTAACTGATGCTCCTAGGTATTTACGTGGACTCATCCTCATTAGAGAATTATCCCTTCCATTGATAGATTTGAACTTTGTATTAAAGATTGAAGAACGTAAAGATATTGCTAGAAGAATAATAATTGTTATGTCTTTTAATAATCTTGTAGTTGCAATGCTTGTTGATGGAGTGATTGGGATTTCTAGAATAAATTGGAGTAAATTTTCTCCTATAAATGAATACAATGCTAACACTCCTCAAATGTATATTGGTAATTATATAAGGCATGGAAAAAACATTTTAATCTTAGATTGTGAAAAGATTGTGGCCGAAATTTTCCCATGCACAAATATTGAGCATGCAGCGACAATTAACAATGTTACAAATAAAGATGCTCGTTCTCATATAAAAATAGTTCATATTGATGATTCAAGCACAGTTAGGAGTCTAATTTCCAAGGTATTAAAACAAGCAGGATATTCTAGTATTACAAGCTATAATAATGGTCAAGAAGCATACGAAAATTTCAAACGATTACATGAATTTATTGTAAAAAACGATAAAAATATAAATGAAAAAATAGACATTATCATAATCGATATTGAAATGCCTCAAATGGATGGCCTTACTCTTTGTAGAAAAATACGAGATGAGTTTGGTTGGACACATATACCTGTTATCATGTTCTCATCATTAATAGATGAACAGATGAAAATAAAATGCGAATCAGTTGGTGCCACTACTCAAGTATCCAAGCCAGAGATTCATACTCTAATTAGTATTATGGATCGTATGATGTCCATGCAAAAATTAAAAAATCAAAATGAAATGGCATTTACTGTATAATATAATTAGAATTAGGTAATTAGGTAATTAGGTAAGTAAGCGAGTAAAGCTACTTGCCTACAATACCAGCACTAAATGAGCTCACTAAAAAATCAATCAAAATTTTTACTTTTTCAGATCTAGTTTTTTCTTGAATATAAACTAAACTAATGGTGTTTTTTAATACCTTTCCATTACCTTTAAAAATGTGGAATTTGCATCCTTCTTTTTCTAATTTAGCTATGTAATGAAAAGGTAGAACTCCCACACCAAATCCTTCAGTAATCATTTTGGCCACACCTTGAACATCCATCATTGCTGAGCGAACATTGCACTTAATATTTATACTCTTATAGTGATGTCTAAACCACGCATTTAAAAGTGGGCCACCTTCTGCATAGTCAATGTAATCTAATGTTTCAAAAAATTTCTTGCTCTCAGTTTGTATCTTTCCTTTATCTATTGTTTGCATATATACCTTAGAAGAACACAAACATAGCTCCTCATCAAAGACCCTAACAGATTTAAGTATTCTATCCATTGCCAAATCATCTACTATGGCAAAATCCAACTCTCCTCTCAGCAATAGATCGTTCATCTGAGATGCTAATCCATATTGAATAGTATAAGTTATTCCAGGGTGTTTTTTTCCGAACTCCACCAATAGTGGCAACACCATGTTATTTCCAAATTCAATAGGTATTGCGAGCGATATATTTCCTGATAAAACTTTATCACCACCCTTAATAGCAAAAAGTGCTTGTTCAATATTATTTAAACTCTCATAGCATTTTTCATATAAGGTATTTGCAACTGCTGTTGGTATTGGTCTCTGTTTGATACGATCAAAGAGCTTTACATCTAACATCTCTTCTAACACTTTAATGTGTTGGCTTACTCCCGACTGAGTCATGTGCAACTCTTCAGCCGCCTTCGTCATACTTCGTGTTCTAAAAACAGATTCAAAAATTCTAATATGATTTAAATTAATGTTATCTATTAACATAAATCAATCTCCTTTCAGCAAATGGTGCAATAATTGTTGATGGTTTTCATATACTATATTTTTATCAACTCCATCTAATGAATAATTTTGTTTAATTAAAAAAGTGCGAAGTCCAGGTAACTCTAATATTATATCCGATTTCTTATCTCCAATCATAATGCTTTTTTCTAAATCTATAGTAAATTCTTTTGCTGCCTCTAAAAGCATTCCAGGTCTTGGTTTTCTTAAATTACTCTCTTGTTTATAGTATCCAATGCCCTTTGTAGGATGAAAAGGGCAATAATACCATTTATCAATAGTAATTCCCCATCTATGGTCCAAGATCTCTTCTATAGCATTATTAATTTTTACAACATCTTCTTCTGAAAAATAACCTCTGGCCACTCCCGCTTGGTTAGTTACTACGAATACAAAAAAATCATGATTTCTGGCCCATTTTATTATGGGAATAATTTCGGGATAGATTTCAATTTGCTGCACATCTTTTATATATCCAACATCTTTTATTATTACTCCATCTCTATCTAAAAAAAGGCCGGGCCTTTTAATTCTAGTAATGCCGGCGCTTTTTTTTATATTTTCACTCTGATTTTGAGTCTGATTTTGAGTTTGATTTTTGTCTTGATTTTGGTTTTGATTTTTAATCTGAGGATGATCTTTATTTTGCATAATAAAATTTTACCAATATCACGCATTAAAATTTAAAATATTAAACTTAATACACTTTGGGCATTTATAATATAAAACACTCATGCTAAACTTATTAAAAATTATTATTGTAAATTTTGATTGAATTAATTGGCAATACCAGCGGTGCGGTAATAATCAATTAATCAATCATCGCATACAACTACATACTTATTACTTATTTATAATAAAAAATAAACAAATAAAAAATGAAGATAAAAACACTTGCACAATATATCTCACTACTTTTCTACATATCTCTTTCTTTTTCTATTTCTATTTCTTTAATCTACGCGCAAGCGCAAGCTCCTTCTTCTATTACACCAGTATCAAGTCCTACTCCTACTCCTACTCCTACTCCTCTTCCTAAAGTTAAATCATCCCCATCTTTAAAAGATGTTTGCGTAGAAAATTTAAAGTCTCTTCCCTCTCAACATAATTTAGAGAAACTAAATTTAGTCTGTTCCTCCGTCACCTCAATTCCCTCCTGTAAAAGTAACAATGGAGAGATAATATTTCATTATGACAAAAAAGGTGAAAATAAACGTGGTTTAAAGATATTTGCCTTCTCACTTATTCATGGAGATGAACCATTAAGTGGAAGTGTTACGAGATCATGGATGGAACGCCTAACTGAAATCGCACCTAGAAATAGTTGGAGAATTATACCTATTGCTAATCCAGATGGCTGGCACGCCAATACAAGAGCTAATGCTAAAGGGGTTGATTTGAACCGCAATTTCCCTAGCAAAAATTGGGAAAAAGAGGCCTATAATTATTGGGCCAAAGACATGAAAAAAGATCCCAGACGCTACCCAGGAAATAAAGCTGCATCAGAAGCAGAAACTAAATGTATTATCGAACATATAAAAAATTTCAAACCAGATTTCATTGTGACCATTCATACCCCTCTAGGAACGCTTGATTTTGATGGACCTAAATTAAAATATCCCAAATATAAAGATCTTCCTTGGATTAGATTAGGAAATTATCCGGGAAGTCTTGGACGCTATATGTGGAAAGATGGCAAAATTCCAGTTTTAACTATAGAGTTGAAAGGGGAAAATTCTGTTAAACGAATGGGAGATCTAGACAAACTTCAAGATATTTCAAGTATAGTAGCAATTATGGCCAATAAAGGTTCCCTAAAAAATCGTACGACTGATGATTAAATGATTGAATACAAAATCGACAAAGTAATACTTCACCCTCTCTCAATTAAAGCACTTAAAAGTGGACATCCTCATATTACAAAAGATCAATATAGTGAAAAATTCCCCTCAAAATCGCTTTTTTTGTACGGCATTAGCGCTAATGCTAATAAAGATCAACATCCAATTTGTTTGTTCTTACATGATCCCGAACATAAGAAAATAAAAGGGAGAGTTTGGTCTTGGTTATGCGCAAATACAGGCGCAAATACAGGCGCAAACACGGCCATAGACTTTTTAACAGAACTTAATAACCGCATTTGTTCATCCTTTGAGAAGAGAATCAAGCTTAATATTAGCAATGAACGTGAAAATTTTTATCTAATATTTGCTGAGGCCGACCAAATCCCTGGAGTATTTGTTATCCATCTTGGGGAACATATTCTAATTCAGATTTATTGTTTCTTCTGGAGATCATTTGAAAATAAATTTTTAGAGCTCTTAAAACAAAATTTAAAAAAAATTTTTCCCAATAAAACATTTCACTTTCACCTAAAATATAGAGAACAAAATAAAGGCAATAAAGGCAATAATTCTCTCTCTGTGAATGCTATCACACCCATGCCCTCGCCTTTATCCTTACCTTCTGAAAAATTTATAATAAATGAGTTTGAAATAAAATATCAAATCGATATCTCAAATCTTTCAGATATTGGTCTTTATACTGATATGGCCTCAATTAGAAAAAGACTTATTCCTTATTTAAAGCTTTCAAAAAATCTCTTAAATCTCTTCTGCTACACTGGGGCATTTTCTTTGTTGGCACTAAAACATCTTGTAAAACAAGTTACCTCTGTTGATCTCTCAGCAAAATATTTACAATTATTAGATGAAAATTATCAACTCAATAAAACAAATATTAATACCCAAAATTTTGATAATAAAAATTTTGATTCTCAAAATTGTGAGAACCAAAATACTAAACACACACATGTAATTATAAACCAATCTGTAAGTCACATGATAACTCATGCTCTTAAAAAGCAAAATCATTATTATGATTTTGTAATTATTGATCCTCCCTCTTGTTCAAATGATAAAAATAAAACCTCATCGGCCATGCAAATGTATAAAGAGCTCTTACCTAATATAATAAAATTGATTGCAAATGATGGATATTTGTTAATGTTTATCAATAACCATCAAATATCTTTTAATGATTTTAAAACAAAAATTAGTATTATTTTAAAGGCATTAAATTCCATTAATACCCATATAGTTGAAGAATTTAGATTATCACAAGATTGTCCCACACTTAAAAATTTTCCAGAAGGCGATTATATAAAAGGCCTGCTACTTCAAATCAAGGAGAGAAGATAAAATGGTATCAACAACTAGCTCATCAAACACCAGCTCACACTTTGATATAAACGCAATTAATTATTGCCAAAAAAATACTAATATTACCAAATGGCAGATTGAAAATCTTTTAAAACTCCTTGTTACTGAATCTTGTTCTGTACCTTTTGTGGCCCGTTATCGTAAAGAAGTTACAGGAAATCTTGATGAGGTTCAAATTAGAGACATTGAAAAATATTATCAAGAGTATCTGGAAACTGAAAGTCGTAGATCTTTCATCCTAGAAACCTTAAAAAAATTAGAGGTCTTAACTCCAGAGCTAGAAAAATTAGTTTCTAGAGCGCAAAATATTAAAGAGTTAGAAGATCTCTATGCTCCCTATAAGAGCAAGAAAAAAACCAAAGCAATGCTTGCTAAAGAATTGGGGCTTTTACCTTTGGCCCAAGAGATGATGACCACCTTAAAAACCATAGAGCAACTAAGTAGTGAGTTTATACCTACTGAAAAAGTCACCTCTTTTGAACAGGCACTTGAAGGCGCCACTCACATTATCATTGAAACATTTGCTCATAATCTTAAAGTAAAAGAAAGCTTAAGAAAAGAGTATTGGGAAAATGGAATTTTAGCATCAAAATTAAGAGATGAAGGTAAGGAGATTGAAGACTACTTGAAATTTAAAGATTTTTTTGATTTTCAAGAAAGTGTAAAGAGTCTTAAAGATGCAAAAAATACTCATCGTTATTTAGCAATAAGAAGAGGTTTTACTCTTAAAGTGTTAAAGATGGAGGTTGAATTTGATAAAGATCAGGCACTGACCATAATTAAAGAGGAATTTTTTGCTGATGAAAAAAAACATGGAGTAATAAAAATTCTAAAACAAGCGGCAGAGAAAGCATACTCTCTACATATTCATCCTTCACTTGATCTTGAAATAAAAACTGATTTAAAAGAAATTGCTGATGAGGCGGCCATAAATGTATTTTCTATCAATTTAAAAAACTTGTTACTGGCCCCTTACTTAGGAGCAAAATCAGTAATGGGAGTGGATCCAGGGGTGCGCACAGGTTGTAAAATTGTGGTCGTTGATGATACTGGAAAATTTGTTGTTGATTTTGTAATTTATCCACATCCACCACTAAGAGATATTCAAAATTCTAAAGTAATGATTGAAAAAACTATTGAACACTTTAAAATTCACCATGTGGCCATAGGTAATGGTACATATGGGAGAGAAACTTTGCAATTTTTTGAAGATGAAGTTAGTCAAGTTAAAGAAAAACAAGTTTTGGCCACCATGATCTCAGAGGCCGGAGCATCCATTTACTCAGCATCAGATATTGCACGAGAAGAATTTCCCGATAAAGATCCAACTGTAAGAGGGGCAATATCAATTGCTAGACGTTTTCAAGATCCCCTGGCCGAATTAGTAAAAATTGATGCTAAATCCATTGGAGTTGGTCAATATCAGCATGATGTAAACCAAAATAAATTAAAAAAATCTTTGGAAAATGTTGTTGAAAGTTGTGTGAACTTTGTAGGTGTAGATTTAAATACAGCTTCTGCTCCACTGCTCTCTTACATCTCGGGAGTGGGGCCAAAACTAGCACAAGCAATAGTTAAATACCGCCAACAAAAAGGCGGCCTTAAAAATCGTCAAGAGTTATTAGAAGTTCCTCGCTTTTCTAATAAAGTTTTTACAGAAGCAGCAGGTTTTTTAAGAATTTATAATGGAGAAAATCCATTTGATCAAACCTCCATTCACCCTGAACAATATCCAGTTTTAGAGGAGTGGAGCAAAGGTGCAAAACTAAATTTAAGAGAAATCGTTTTAAACAAAGAGACTGATAAAATATCTCTACTTGCAAAAGATAAATCTTTAAGTGAAAAAATTGGAACATTCACTTTTAGCGATATTATAAAATCCTTATCTGCTCCCTCACAAGACCCTCGAACAACATTTAAATCTGTTGAATTTAGTCAAAAATTACGAGAATTTTCTGATCTTTCAATTGGAGAATGGTATACAGGAGTAGTTACAAACATTGCTAAATTTGGAGCATTTGTTGATATTGGTATAAAAGAAAATGGTCTCTTACACATCTCTGAGGTGTCTGATAAATATGTAAGCGATGTTTTAGAAGAGATTAAAGTTGGACAAGAGGTAAAAGTTAGAGTGATTTCTATTGATAAAGAACGTAAAAGAATTTCTCTTTCAAGAAAAAGCGACACTCCTCTCTCTTATTCACCAACTTCACCAACTTCACTAGCTTCTAAATCAAACACGGCCACTCAACACAAAAATAAGAGCAAAGACAATCAACAACATCAAGCACACCAACAGCAGCAAGTTCACAACAATGCATTTTCAAAATTAAAAAACTGGAAATCCAGCTAAAATTAAGACGGAAACTGTCACTTTTGAAACGGTCTTTTATTTGCTATTAATTCAACTTTCTCTAACGAATAACTATTTACATTAATATTTTTTTCAATATTAAATTTATCATTTGAAAGCTTGATCGTATAAATCCCATTGTTTAAAGGTGCGCTAAAAGAAAAAAATCCTTCATTGTTACTTGTTGTTTCACAAATTGTAATATTCTCTTTTAATAAAATAATTTTTTGAAATCTTATTGGTAAATCATAATTCCCAAATTGATCAACCTGCCTTAAAAATGCTACTCCTTTAATTACGGTGTTTTTTTCTATCCTTTCTACAACAAAGGGAACAGGAACAGGGGAGATGAAATTACCAATTTGTATAGGAATTAAAGCATTGGCCCGAGATTGATAGTGTTCTCCATTTAGATAATTAAGAGTAGATTTTTTTTCTTGTTGAGGTCCATAGGCACATGAAAAAACAAATGTTAGTAAAAACACAATAAATATTATTTTTATTTTGTAGTTTATTTTAAAATTTATCATAATGATAAACTATTCGACGATTTTTTAATAACCTTTATAATAATTATTATAACTGTGATTGCAGAGGGATTATGTCCCCTAGTTCCGTTTCAGCGATTATGTCCCCATAAATAATATTAATTTAGTTCCTGGTATTCTTAAGAATAACGGAAGGTAGCGATGGGGATGGTTATCATGAACAAAAAAGATCAACAAATTTACAATCTAGCACTTGAAGTGATTTATCAGAGATTAACAATTGTTGAATTTTCTACTCTTATCAACAAATCTTATCGTCCAATCTCAAGTAATAAGGTATTTGTATTTATTAAATTTGTGTCTTCTATTGTCTTTTAAATAGAAGATCCCTTTGTCAAAAAGCCCATTTTTTTTTCCTAAAAACTTGTGCCTCAAAAAATCATTATTATCATTCTATTTTTTCAACAAAATACCTTTTCGGCTAAGCTCAAGCTGGCAATGTTCTTTTTGATGGATAGAAACTTCAGTGGATATTTTGATTTGGCCACAACTATCTGTAGAGAAAATTAAAAAAGAAAATTAAATTTGTTATTAGGCAATACCATACTACTGATAATTTTTAGATAGCGATAATCGAAACTTTATATTAGTCAATGTAACTTAAATTGAATATAAGATCGGTCCAACTTATTAACACGCAAAAACAAAGGAAAAAAATGAAAATTAAACTGCTGTTAGTGTTTACTTTAATGCTATCTTCACTTCAAGTCTATGCTCAAGGAAGTAAATGTGAAATGCTGGAAGATCTTTTAAAGATCACAAAAAAACATCGTGTAATTCTGGAAATCTCACCTAGTGAGGGAAAAAGCTTTGAAGACTATGAAGATTGCTGGGTAAAATACAATTACAATTTTTGGGGAAATGCTGAAGCAATTGGAATAAAAAAGGGATTAGAAGAAGTTATCTTACCAAATGTTTCCAAAGTGTTTGGGAGTAATACGGCAAAAATAGTAGCAAAGCAATTTGAAAACTATTTAGCAATTAAGGCCGATAAAGCGACCAATACTGCTTATTTTGAAGCTATAACAATTGGCAAGCAAAACTATCACTTGGTGGGTAGCTATGATGAAGATGGACTTGATAATTTCTACATCTATCCTGTAGATAGTGCCACTCCTCTCGTATATATCTCTTCTTCTAACCACTGGCCTTTGAATAATCCTGAACTAAATCCTTAAAGTAGTATCTACAGCGATTACGAAGCATAATTAAACATCAACAGAGATTAAGGAATCCCAGGTCAAGACCAAAATATTTTGGCGAATGCCGAGCTATAAGAGACTCCCTTTCGGTTAAAAATTTTTGACCATCAAAACTGGCATGTAGTAAATCAGGTTGCAAATTCCAGCATTGAAAAATAGGTAGTTTTGCGATGGCATTGCTAATAACATCGTTGGCGGCCCGAAGACCTTTTTTACTGCCTATATATTATTTGGGATGTTGACTATTGTCATTATCAGTCGATGTACTGAGCAGAAAAGCTTTTTTTAGCCTTTTAATAAAATTATTATTAAGATCTCTATCGTCAACATTTTTAACAACTTCTTCAGTAATTTCAAAAATATCTTCTTTTATAACAGAGATTACTTTATTGATTGTTGGTCCCCACGGGGAGTTAGTGCTCAAGAGTGGTTTTAAAATTTTTTCCCCTAAAAAACCTCTACTAGGTGTTAGGGCAGTATGTTCCTCGTTATATTTGGGATAATCATAAGGATTAATAAAGTGGGCAAAATCTCGTTCTGTTGAATACTTAGAACTAGAATCCATTAAATAAAAATTTTTTGCAATAACAGAAAGATCTCTGGCCTCCATCACTGCAATTAGATCGGCGAATAACTCATTATGAGGTAAGCTGCTAGTAATAATAAGATCATTGTCTATTGATCTTAATGCCTTATTATACATATTTAGATAAAAAATTGCATGACCAAACTCATGGGCAAGAATTGGATCCTCACAATTTCTTATAAATCCACTTTCACTCTCTTTCTCTGCTCTGCACTGATAAGTTCTCGCAAAAAAATCATCCATATTTTTTTCACCTATAAATATGGTATTTCTTAATTTATTATAAGAGGAGTCGGAAGCAGTACCATACGGTATTATTTTAATGTTTATTTCACTGGGAATCTTTATATTCTCTTTACATAGCTCACCGGCAACTCTTTTAATTACTTGTAAATAATTATGTATATTTTTTTGATGAGAAAACTCTTCTATCACATTAACATTAATTGTTTGGTGATCACAGTATGTTACCGGGTAACAATGACCGCTTGGATAATTGTGTTCTTTAATTCCAATCAATCCCACTACCCCACTTTTTTTGTTCTTTATTCCCCCTCTAAGAAAATCAGTATTGGAACATTCGTCGGGTGTACTCACTGATGGATCTGAATCCTCCTTAGCTCTGGCGCTCTTTGTTTGTTGGGATAACTTATATCCTGAATAGATATTCGCAGAGGCCACTAACGCTATCAAAGCAACCGCCTTAATTTTAGTTAGTAAATTTGAGTTATCGCAAGGAGGGGCTTCATCTGAAACTTCCTCATCTGGATTTTTTTCCTTAAATTGTTTCGATGATTGTGCCCAATTTTCAAATGTTTTATAAGTTCCATCTTCGTTTTTATCAATAGCAATCGCAGGCCTACTTAAAATATATTCATCGCCACTTTTTACCCTGGTCCAGAAAGATTCCTCACTAAAATATCTATTAATGGCGACCTTTAATTTCTCATCTATTTTTGTTTTACTTAGATTGTTTTGGATATCTACCAGGGCCTTCCTGATTACATCTTTTGCTTCTTCACTTATTTTTTCTTTTTTATTTTCATAATCAATAAGGGACCACTCTAAATTATTATCATAAATTGGATCTAAAAAATATTTTTCCCAAAGTTCGTCTACGTCAATTCCCTGTTCCTCTAATTTTATAGTAATATCTTTATCAGTTAAGAATGATTTACCTGCATAAAGATTAGTTACACTAAGTGTGATTAAGATTATAATAATTAAATTGTGAATTTTCATATTTCTTTCCTATAATTTTGGTTGTTAATCGTTTAAGCTCACATTTTTTGATTAAGTTAATATGTGACCAATAATAGTCACCCATCACCTTTTTTACCCCTATGTATTGAGCTTCTCTTCAATCATCAGTCTGCAGGACTTAAGTCGACCAGAGGAATCGCCACAGTCGCCATTTTTTGCGTTTTCAAGTAAAAAACTTCTTACCTCTTTATCGGTTTTTATTAAATCTTTTACTTGTTCTTTTAATTGATTTATCTCTGAGCAGCTCCAACTTTTTACAGGAGAATAGCAACTCTTGGTCTGAAGTCCAGAGACACATTTTGCTAGTTTCGCATGGATTAATTCAGATAGGCGAAACTCCATAAAATTTTTAAAAAAGTCACCATCGGTTATTTTTAATTCGTAAAGTGCTGTACCTACTAAAGATCTCATGGGATTATCTGGGAAAATTGTAAAGTTATTAGGGATGTTTTTATTTATAAAGTCATTCCACATTTGTTCTTGTTTCTGAGGATTGTCGTAATGTTTTTCTAGCATACTATTTAAATCCTTTATCGATTCTGCAGTAAAGTAAAATTTGTTTGATCCTACCATGTGCTCGCCAAAGGTCTTCCAGCTTCGTCCAACAAAATTATCAGTTATGTTTAATCGCGCCTTATATTGATTTAAGTTACCTGTACTGCTTTGACTTTCAATCTCCAATTGATCCTTCAAGATTCCTACGGTAACACGGTGGTGACCATCGGAAAGAAAAACGGTACCGTTAGGAGCAATCACTGCAGGAAATGGTTTTCCAGATAACTTCTTTTGAAAGTCATCGTGACTTAAACTTCTACTTATATTAAACATAGCAATTACAGCTTCGTGTCCCACAGACATTTGAGATGGACGAATTCTAAGTAAGGGTGATTCAACTATAGTACCGGGAGAAATTTCTGTAACACAACTAGGAACATCTTCAACTGATCCACCTCTTGCGGAGGAAATGACCGAAAGTAGGGAGTCACTTCCAGAGCAAGTCTGAAGTTGATCGTTAATATAGTTTGTTTGATTGATAAAACTTCTTAATCCTTGATCAGTACTCTCTCTACTGACAGTGCCAGAACTCTGTTGGCAGCTTTCACTATTGTATTTGTCACTAGAAGATGCTTTGTTGGTATGTTTGGCGTTTGAGATATTATTGCAACCGTTGATGATTTTGGCAGATAAAATAAGTCCAAGCAGTAAAACAGTAGTGAAGCGAGCTTTTAAGATTGGCGTGAATGGTTTAGATAGGTGTGACGACCCCTTAAAAGATGGAGTTTCTTTTTTTATTGTTGATCTCCATTTGTTAGTTGCTTCTAATTTTATTCTATGATCATAGGATGTTTTGAAATATTCTCTAGAACTTTTATAATGGTTTTTGTTTGCAAAGGCATCTATCGAGGTTAATTGGAGTGAAATTAAGGATATTAGTGTATATTGAAAAATGAATTTGTTTAATCCATATAATACATTGATAAATCTTAGTTTTTTCATGGGCCCCTTCTCTTTTTATCCCCTGTTAATGATGATATTGCCTGACAAAGATGATGATAGTTATTTGGGCAATTTTTATTTGTTTCCAGTTGTTATGATATTACTGTGGTTCGGAGAGGTCTCGCGCAAAAAGCTTGATTCCTCCTCTAAATCGCAGTCCTTAATTACAAGGATACCATGGTCAGGTAATCGATAATCCAAAAGATAAAAAAAGTTTTTCACTCAAATAATTTTTAGTGGTTATATCAAGTTAGAAAATTTAAATAAAAAATATACTGGCCCAATAAGGTGGCCCTACCGGATCTGATGTGTCTACCGGATCTGATGTTGCAAAAAATGCCTATTTTGATACTAATTTCCTACTTTTTTCCCACACAAGCTTTGTTGCACGAATCGATTTTTTGAAAATGATCTCCCTAAAAAACTAAATTTTGAAAAATTAAATTCTTATTGTTTCAGGCATTTCTAGCTTAGACATGATGTTTAGTATTTTGTAACCAATGGCCGCTTCAACTTTTTATCGATTTTTCCGAACAGTCTAATTGCTAATATGTATAAGCTGTATACGCGCGAGCGCAGTCGGCGGACACCCGCTTTTGAGGAATAGGTAATAGGAGAAATTATATATGTTTAACCGCCTATGCGAGTTTCCTCTTAGAAAAAAAATACTTTTTTACTATCTAATATTAATAGTATTAATATTTTTTTATTTACTCTGCCTATGGAGTTCAACTTCTACTTTAAATGCTTCTGAAGAGAAGAAAAGTAGTTATTATCAAGAAACAGTCGGAAATAAGGCCGCCAATTTAATTGAATTACAAAACGTTGTTAAAAAGGCAAGACCATTACCTTTTAAAGTTCAAGTGCCAGAGATATCTCCAATACCTCATGAAACCATTTTGAATTATTTAAATACTCATGCAGTTGAATGGAAAAAATTATGGTCGGAAATTAAAAGCTTTTCTAGCAGTGATTTAGAGAAATTGGCGGCCTTGGGAAAATTAATAAAAACTACTTTTGAACAAAGTTATCAAGATACAAAATTTTTTGATTCGGTTCTTAGTAAATTTATAGAAGGTAATTTGGGAAATATGATCATGGTACGTAGTACTGGCAAGGAAGATACCGCAGAGATTGCCAACCCGGGAGGAAATGAAAGTCTACCGGCATATCCCAATAAGAAAGCAATCGCCAAGGCCATAGGAGTGGTAGTTGCATCCTACTTTAGTGAGAAATCGTTAAAGCAACGGCATATAAG
>JADGAM010000060.1 GCA_015232015.1 Oligoflexia bacterium
CTCTTTTTTTCTTGTTAATGATATTTACTATAACTTTTATTTTGATTGTTGTATAAATTAAATATGAGTTGTAGTTTTAACTTTTGAAGAGCAATTTTTCACAAATCAGATTCTTATATTCTTCGCTACTAAATTCAAATGAGGTTAAAAAAAATGTTAGCAAAAAATAAAAATTTCCTAATTTTATTTTTTATAAACATCTTCTTAGTTATCTTCTTAGTTTCCAGTTGTGCTTCAGTTAAAAGAGAAATTGATGATACCTTTTCTTCTAATAATGAGCATATGATTATGTCAGTTCTTTGGACACAAAAGTCAGCAGAGTATAGAGCACTATGCTATCAGGCATACAATATTGCTAAATTAAGATTAGATCAAGCATTGATGAAACTTAAAAAAGATAAAAAAAACAAATTAAAACCAGCGGTAGTTTTAGATTTGGATGAAACAGTACTAGACAACAGTCTATATCGTGCAAAATTGATTACTGCAAATATGAGTTATCCAAATGGATTAAAAGAGTGGGAAGGTAAAGCATTGGCAACCGCTGTACCAGGGGCCTTGGAATTTTCAAGATACGCAGAATCAAAAAAAGTATCAATCTTTTACTTAACGAAGAGAAAAATTGAGAATGAAGAAGCGACGGTTGTAAATTTAACAAAATTGGGGTTTCCAGTTAATAAAGAAAGTTTGATAATGCATTCAGAAAAAGATGCTTCGGATTCAGGTTCAAGCTCAAGCTCAAGTTCAATCATGAGAAATAAGAGAGAAGAGATAATGTCTAATCGTAAAGTTATTTTATTTATTGGAGATGACTTAAGCGATTTTTCAGATATTTTTGAAAGAGGAAGTGTAGCAGATAGATTTAAAGAAGTGGACAGAATCAGTAATGATTTTGGAAATAGTTTTGTTATGTTACCTAATCCAATGTACGGAAGTTGGGAAGAGACCCTACATGGATATAAGAATAATAACTCAAATAGGGAGCGTGCACAGAATCGTTTAAAAGCGTTAATTACATACTAACATATTACTGTTATAATCTTTCTAATTTGATTAAAGTATATTATAGATCTTAAATTAATTGATTAAACAATTAAACTAAGAAGTAGTTTAAGTTTAACTTAAATTTTTTTTAAAAGGATGGTTTCGTATGTTTGAAAACAAAAATTTCGTAAGAATTACAAGTGTTGTTAAAGGATTTGTCATTCTTCTTTTAGTTACCTCGCTAGCATCATTTTTAGTTAGTTGCCAAAAGAAAGCTGAAGTGAAATTAAAAACTGAAGATGATAAAGTTCTTTATGCTATGGGAGTTATGTTTGGTGGTAGAATGGCAGATATTAAATTATCAGAAGCAGAATTAGATATTTTGCTTAAAGGTTTCAAAGATGCCTCTATGAATAAAAAATCTGAGGTAGATATGAAAGACTACCAACTAAAAGTTAGAGATTTCTTTATGAAAAGAATGCAGGCCGGAGCTGAAATCAATAAGAAAGTTGGTCTAGATTATATAGATAAATTTGTTAAAGATGAAGGCGCAAAGAAAGTAACATCTGGTCTAGCATATAAAGTACTTACTGAAGGTACAGGAAAATCTCCCACAGCTAACGATACAGTAGAAGTTCATTACAAAGGTACATTAATTGACGGTACAGTATTTGATTCATCTTATGAAAGAAATCAAAAAGTAACTTTCCCTCTTAATCGTGTAATTAAAGGTTGGACTGAAGGATTACAACTTGTGAAAGAAGGTGGAAAAATTAAATTAGTTATTCCTCCAGATCTAGGTTATGGCGATGCTGGTGCTCCTCCAAAAATTCCAGGTGGCGCAACTCTTATATTTGAAATTGAATTATTTAAAATTATGAGTGAACAAGATAAGAAAAATGCAGCAGCTGCTGCACCTCCTGCAGCAACAGAAAAAACTACTAAGAAGAAAGGCAAATAATAAATCTTTAATATAAAGATTTAAGTGTATTACCTATATAATCTTGAATTAGTTGTCTTGAACCTCCCAAAATTCCACTCCTAGATTGTACTTGATCAGCTGTAATTTCTTTACCAGTTGTTTTAATATTGTCATCAAAAATCTCACGTACTTGTTTTGCAAGTGATGGACTAACAATTTCTACACTTACTTCGTCTGTAATAGCAGAACTAGGTACACTTAAATTGTGAGAGCCAAAGATAACTGTATTTCCAGTTACCGCTAATTTTCTATGAACATAATTAGGTTCCTGCTTTTGTAAGTCAGGAGTGTGCCCATAGATCTTAATACCAGCACCTATCATTTCTCGCATATCCTTTTTGCTAGCATACCATCCTACCGAAAGTAGAGCACCCGGAACAACACTCGCATGAGAAATATCTCCATTAGTAAACATAGATATATCTTTCCCTTTTTTGGCCTCTTTTAATAATTTATTTTTTAATTTTAAAGGAAGATTAGCGATTAAAGAGTAAAATTTTAAATCCTTATTCTTATCTTTTGATATTTTTCTAGATACCTCTTTAACCACTGGATCTATTAATTGCTCTTCACGCTCACTATAACTAAAACTATAAGGAGACCTTTGTTTACTATTGGCGGCCAAATTACTTAATTGTTCAAGTAAATTAAAATGTAGCAATCTTCCCTTATAAACCTCTTTAGAATTTTTGGGATCTATTGGTTTTTGATCTAGCCACTTACTAAAATCACTTATTTGTTCTTCTTGTTTTTTATTTAATGAAAGGGCCGCTTGTAATTCTTTCAAAGGCGTTGCAACTTCTTCTTCTTCTTTTTCTTTGCTTTTTTTCTTTTCTTTACTACTATCATTACCACTACCACTACCACTTTTTTCAACTAAAAATTTCTCTCTTTTTAAAGTATCCCATAAATTTTGAAATGACTTTGTTGCTTGTTCAGAAAGTTTACCTTTAAAAATAAAACCGGTATCTACCCAATGCAAATATTCTTCTCCTTGACCTCTTCCACTAATAATAGTTGTTTCATTATCAACGATAAAAAGTTTTTGATGAGTTCCATCTAAAGCTCCCCAACCAGAAGTTAACATTGAAGGACCACCAATAACATGAAATTCAATAGGTGTTTTTGGAGGAGGATCATTTAAAAATTTTCCAGCACCATCAAAAGGATCTTTTAAAATATGAGCTGTCCAAGATGTAAGAAATCTAACTTTAACTCCTCTGTTAGCAGCTTCTTTTATGGCCTTAAGTAAAGGCAGACCTACAACATTATCCGATCTTTGATCGTAGGTAATAATATCAATTGATTTTTTAGCTCTTTTTACCATATCTAAGCGAACTGCTGCTTCAATCTTGGGATCAATAACAACTTTAAAATCCTCGCTACTAATTGGGATCCAAGGATGAAATTTTTCTGTTTTACTTGAGTCTTTATTCTTTTCAGAAGGATTTAACTTAGAAACTATTTTTTGAAGATCATCAAAGCTTTTATTTAATAATAATTTTTTAAATTGATCACCACTTTTACATTTGTCGCTTTCTTGCTCATCACTATTTTCACTATTTTCGAAGAGTTCTTTTCTTAATAATTCACTTTCTTCATCGCTATTATTTTCATTTTTAGATTGTACAATATTAGCAAAAGAAGTAACTTGTTTTTTATCTGGTGAATATAGCAAAGGGATGGCGGGTGATTCTAAAATATAGTTATCGCCATTTTTAACTCTTTCCATAAAGTTTTCATAATTAAAATATGAAATAGTAGCTGAAATTAAATTTTGTTGATTAGCTTTACTGGAGGAAAAGAAAATTTTGGAAAAAGGATTATCTTTAATTGGTTCTACATTTTTAAAAGTATCTTGTATCTCTGTTCTTAAAGATTTTAAATTATTTTTTAATTTTTGGATTTGGTAGTAAGCAAGTTCATTTTTTAAAACGTCGTTGTCAATGTCGGGGGTCATTACGTTATTGTCCCATTTATCATTTACATCTAATCCATTTTGAAACAAAAAATCTTTGATATCTTTATCACTAATTACTACTAAGTCATCAGCAAACAAATTGGATAGAATAAAAATACTTCCAATTACGAAAATCATCATAGCAGTAAATTTTTTAATATTCATAATAGTTATCCTTTTTATGAGGAAAATAAAAATTAAAACAAGGAAACGTTTTATTTTAAAGTTATCACTGGATTGACTTTTTTTTGAATTTTGAAATTGGAATTTATTGAATTAAATTTATTTTTTTAATAAAAATAAAGAGATGGTATTTGTGATTATTTTTTATTCATCAATTATGAAGCAATTAAAAATAAAAAAATTGCCTCAAAAAGTTATCAAAAAGATGGTTTTAAATGATGATTTAAATAAAAATTATTCAATAGTTGGTTTATACCAGCAGCGACTTCTTAGGCCCAAGGCAAATCCTTTACTTTTAGTACATGCACCTTTAGTCACATCACTATCCTCAAGATCTTCATTTTCACTGACAGAACAAATTGCTCCTGCTAAATATGTATCAAGTCTGCATTGAGAATTTGGATGAGCATCATTGGTGGTAGTTACTACCGTAGTGTCAGGTGTGGAAAAATCTATTTTGCTTCCATTACTTAAGGCCACAAATAACTCAGCAACAGATTTTCCAGACATCGCTCCTCGCTTGCAAATTGCAATCTCTTCAAGGTTGCTGTGAGTTTGTTCACAAAGTTTAGTAACATAATCAGGTATATTTAATCCGCTAACTATTGCTTCATTGTTATCCTTTTCAAAATATTTTCTTAAGCATTTCAAGGTTGCAAAATAATCTGACTGTCCTTCATTGGATGCCCATGAACTAAAAAAACTTTGAACTTTCGGAGCACCTCCCACATGATGGCCTAATTCATGACAAACGACTAGTGCAAATCCATCAGCAGTAATGGCCTGATGTCTAGCAAGCCCGCCAAATAGGTTTATTTTCCATTTGTTTCCTGATCTGGAGGCATAAGCATTAACCGTTCCATCTTCCCAATTTCCAAGGATAGATAGTGTTGCGCCTTTAGAAGCAACAATTGGAGCATAGATTTTAGTAATATCAGCAATGACTTGATTAAAAACTTCTATAGTAATGCTCGATGCATTTTTATAACCAACTGGAATGAATAAATTGTTTTCTTCAACGATACTACGTTTGAAATTATTATTTTGATCAGAAGCAAGAACTGACAAAGATAAAGATAAAGAAAAAATAAAAATAAAAGGAATTGTTAGAAAAACTTTTTTCATAAATCTCCTCCATGAGCTTTATTTTCACTACAATAATTTAGTAGCAATAGTTATACATAGTTATATTTTGATGTTCTTTAGAAAAATTGTCTAAGGTTTATTATTCTTAAAACCATTAGTGTAAGTAAATGTTGGCCTACATAGCTTGGCCAGTATGTGTGTATCCAGGATGTATCCAGTATGTGTATCCAGTATGTGCCCTAAAAATTAGGCATTAATTATTTATCAAATATATTTTATTTTTATATTTGTGATTTTCTAATTTAATCATTTTGAATAGATAGAATTAAATAAATTTATTTTAGAAGTTAAAGGTTTCATCAAATATCAATTGATGGGACAATATTTTGTCAATAATACCAACAAGCTAATATCTCAGATTCAATTAAAAGGACGAATAAGATGAATAGAGTGAATAGAGTGAATAGGACGAATAATGATGATTTACTTAATAAAAAATAAGAACTTTCATTTATTCCTTTTTCTTTTTTGTGGAATATTTATTATCAGCAATAATAGTAATAAGGTATTTGCATCTAATGAAAATTTGAAGAAAATTTTTGCCATCGAAAAATTTGAAATGGCCCCCAAAGGAGTTTCTACAAGCTATAATCCTTCCAATATATCACCAATAACCACGATGCCATTTGAGATGAGTACTCCTCTATCCAACTATATTCTATATAGAGAAAACAAAAGAAATACATTAGCAGAAGTAATAGATCAGGCAATAAAAGAGGTTACTGCTGAAAATTGTGTAGATGGTATGTGTGAATTTTTACATAAAGACAACTATAGAGCGAAAGCAAAAAGATGGGAGGGAACTTGTGATAGATGGAGTGCTTTTCATGCGAGTAACAAAGCAGTTGATTTAATTACTTCCAGTAAAGGATATATTTGCGGAAGTTTGTTTATTGAAAGTGTAGACATTGCAGAGTATTTAACCGCAGTATATCCCTCTGATTATGAAGAATTTTTTGGAAGAAGAACTACAATTTACTCAGAAGAAAGTGAAACAAATGAATTAATTAGTAAGGCATTAGATATTGCAGGTCATATTGGACTTTCTCCTCATCAAGCAGATCAAGCGTATTCCCAAAATATCGGAGATAAAAATAAAAGGTTAGTTACTGATATTGATCCTACCTCAGAGGTATGGAATCAGCCTACATACGGATTTGAAAGAACTGACGTCGATGATGTTATCAGAAGTAGTAAAAGTGCTGAGTTACCTATGATGAATATGTTAATTGATGGTCAGTTTTTTGGTAATAGTTATTTTTATGAAGGATTAACTAGCAATGCTAATAATGGTTTAAAAAAATTAGATAATATCGATAAAACATTATTAAAACTTGTAAAATATATAGTTCCTCTTAAACCCCAAACAATAGACTATGAAATACCAAAAGATTTTGTATTCTTCGATGATATTCAAAAAATAATAGATAAAGAAGAAAGAAAATTAAACAAGATAATTACAAAATTAGAAAGTGTTAAAGAAGAAATTTTCAATAATATTTCAAGTGAAGGCATAAGAATTAGGAGTGATTTTAATGCAGTTAAAGTTAGCGCGAATGTGAAATTTTTATTAGAAGAAAGTTATCGAAGAGGATATAAACCTAGACTTGGGAAAATGGACTTAAAGTATTTTGTCTTTGAAGATAAAAAGACAAAAAAATTATATTCAAAATGGCAAGGAGAACGAACTTATGCAAGTTATCCTGATTTTATTTGGCAACCAAAATGCCAAGATGAGTATTGTGCGGCGGAGGCCATAAAATACAGGAAAGCATTTTCAAAAGCAGATATAAATAAAAAATTAAAATGGTCCGATATTGGTCGAGAAATTGCAACCGATAATATTTTTAAATTATTAGAGAAGTGCTTAAGTTTAGATGAGGCCACTAAAATTATTCCTCAGTTACTAGATGTTGCTACTAAAATAAATAGTATCTATGAGCTTACATCAGAAGAGAGAGATAACTTTATTGATTTATATAATAAAATTAAATTGATCAATAAAATTAAAATAAAAGGTCTTGATGCAGCTTTAGAAAAAAGAATTGCAGGAATTATTATTGATAAAAAAACAAAGGAAATGTCATTTGCTGATTGGGATGAAAAAAGTGGTAAATGTGTTAGTTTAAATAAGAATGGTGAGATTAATGTTTTAAAAAATAATATTTGTAAGATAGATGAAAACAGTTACTTTAAAAAAGATGCATTCTTCGATGACGTTTGTTATGAGAATGTTAAAAGTAATTTAGAAGAAAAGAAATTAAGGAAAGTACCCTCAATTCTTTGTAAATAATAATTGTAACTTAGGAATGGGAACTTAATAACTTCCTAAATCAGGCCCCTTACCAAAAAATTAATTATTAGGTAAAACTATTTTTCTTTCTACTCCAGAATCATCAATTCCTGTAAATTGAATGCTTCGTGGGGTTGGTGATGGAATACCTAATATAGTTTTTATATCTACGTAAATGTTTTTCAATTTAATATAACCATAATCTGTGTACATGCTGGCATAAGCATAACAACCTTTTTGTGTTTGACTAGTGAAGATAGTAACTTCTGGTCTAGAAATATTTTTATGGTCAGAAAGTACCTTATTGGTGAAGGTCAATTCATATGGGCTCTGGTTTACAATTCTTGGTTTCAACATTTTAACTTCTAATCTGTTCATTGCTTCAGTTCTATTACCTCGGTGGCCCATTATCCAATAGATGTTAAAGGGGTTGTTGGTAGATATCGAGCAATCATCTTCAAGAACAACATTGAAATATAATATATTTTTAGGATGATAGTTTTTAGAATAACTAAAAAGAGGAGCGTCTTTTGCTATTGCAGATAAGGAAAAAAATAAAACAGAAAAAATACTAATAAAAAAAATAAAAATTTTAGACATAAAAATCCGTTTGTTAATGTGTTTCTATTAATGTGTTTCTATTGTTGTTAGTGTTTGTTATTATTTCACAAGCCCTAACTGTTTATAGTTCTAAAGAAATATAAAATCAATAGGCGATTGAATACTTATTTTTTTGACGGGCCCTAATACTTCCGCCAAGGTCGAAAGCTGTCAATGTAAATAGGAGAATCGCGATATCAGCGCTTCGTGCGCACGTAGCAGATTTTTACCAACTTACTACATAACTAACAAATGTTGTAAGTACATCACCTTCAAGATTATCGTAACCACCACCTTTCTTATCATCAAGTGATTTATATGCCGCTCGATCATATGTATCTTTGAAATTGATCATATGATAAAGAACTTCAACACCTAAATATGATTCTTTAAATTTTATGGGAAATTCTAGACCGACTCCTATTGCTCCCCCAATTGCACCGCCTGAATCATTTGGTATATCACTATGATCTGTAAATTTATTAGTTTGATTCCAAAATTCAGCTCTTGTTACAAAATATGGGTTAGCATATGTTATGGCAGTACCAAGTTCAGCAGTATCAATATAATATCTATAAAATAAAAATGTTCTAAACATATTAACTTCTATGGCACCAGGCCCTCCATCTTCACTAAATTTTTGTGTTTTAGCATCTATTAACATGTAATGTTTGGAATATTCAGCTCCCAGACCAAAGGCCATTCGAAAATTTAAAAAATATAATATAGAAATTCCTAAAGAAGGATGCTTATCTTCATAAGCAAGTCCTCTATTTCCAGTATAGCTAGTAACTCCCGCTGAAGTATTAAATGAATAAAATCTACCAAAACGATAAAATCTTTCATCTTCTAAAACTTGACTGGCCTCCAAATCTTCATTGAAATCTGAAAATATATCTGTTCCTACAGTTAAGTCATCATCATCAATATCAAGTACCCCTAATTCCGAATATTGTGCTTGCGAAGTAGGAGTAATTGAAATTAAGTTTAAGCAGCAAAATAAAAATACTAATAAAAGATTGGTTATAGCTTTGCTCCTCTTTTTCATTAGATTATTACTTCCTTAAGCTTTTTAATCAAAACTCATAGACTTATTATCATCATCTATTTTACCTGACTCTTTATCACTTATTTCCTCATCTTTGGTTTTTTGAAGTAGATATTTGGTTTTATCGTTTGGATTTTTAAAATTTGTTGCTTCTTCTTTGTTATCTGAATTTTCTCTCATTTTTTCCATTTTTCCATCATTTTCTTCCGTAATTTTATCCTTTAATTCTTCTAATTTTCCATCTACAGTACTTGCATTACTCCCTGGAGGAGAAGGAATAGCGGGATTATCAGAAGAAGATAATGACGAAGCTGATGAAGAAGATAAGGAATTTGCATCGTCTCTTTTAGAAGAAAAATTGGTTCCATATTTTTTAAAAGCATAATAGTAAAATGGTTGTAATTTTAGAAGATTACTTTGTCCTCTTTCGAGAAACCTAATTATTTCTCTCAAGAATTCTTTATCGTCAATTTTGTGTGACCATGCCGAAAATAAATAAAACATTCCTTGATCGTTAGTTTTTGCATAATAAGGTAAGTCAACAAATTGTCCATAAACTAATTTTGAAATATTGCTCGAAGATTCAGCATAATAAATTGTATCATACATACGTTGATAAAGTTCACTTGATGATAAGTCGCTTAAATATTGAACTATTGAATAGGATTCGATGTATCCATTTGATAGAAACATAACAATAGTATTTTTGACCATTCTTCCGTCAATTGCTAATTCAATTATCGCGAGATTTCTTGTATCATCATAGAAAAATGAAAGCGCATTACTTGGAAGATATATACTTCTAAATTGTAAAATATATAAATTATAAATCAAATCGGTATATGAAAGTTTTATTAAATTTAATGTATCTTCGAAATTTGCATAAAGATTATAAAACCATTTTTTAAAAAAATTATCAGATTCAACAACTGCTTTATCATTTTTGGATTTATTACTATCAAGAGATAAATCCTTTAAAAACATATCAGTCCAAATATTTGTTAATGCCTTTTTTTCTAGATAACTTTCGAAAATTGCAATTTTAAATAATTTCTGAGATCCTAAAATTGTTTGAAATTTTTTATTTTTATTAAAATTTATATCTATAATCGGATGAGAATTTTGAGTAATAAATTGAAGGCCTAAGGTTACAGCATCTTTTTCGTCTTCAATATTAACTACTGGATTTGCGGTTAAAAGGGGATGATTAATGGGTAAAAATATTTTATAGTCTTTGATATGAAAAAGTTTCCAATATCGATCTTCATGAGATTCAGATAATTTGGAAGGACTAAAGACACTTCCAGCAAGCATTTTGCTTGTAAAATTTGGTTTATACCATTCAGTAGTAAAATTTTCCTGAATTATTTTTTTATAGATGTAGAAAGGTGTTAAATAAGCAGAAATTGCAATAAAAAAAAAGAAAAAAAATAACAAGAAGGATATAATAAATAATTTTTTCATATTTTTAAAGCAATTTTAGACAGGACCTAACTTATAGGAGTTCCTTCTATTTTTTCCCCTTTTTTATATTTTCTATATAATTCTCCATCTACCGTAGGAAAAGAAATTATAGGTATTAAATAATTTTCTTCATTACTATTTGAATCATTCGAATGTTGCAAACAAATTACTAAATAATAAAAAGAAATATTTTCTTTAGAAAAAACCTTTATGTATGTTAAGAGAATGTCTTTTCCAGAATCCAATAAACGATAAACTTCATCAGGGTTTTCTATAGTTTCATGTAAGCAATAATCATAATGAGGAAATTGATCAATTGAAATATCTGTAGCAGATCTATCTTTTAATAGATTTGAAAGTAATTGAGATTTTTTACTTTCAAGTATGCGTACAACTTCTGGAGGAATATTAAAATTGTTTTCTTTTTGAGAATTTTTTTGATTATCTTGACTTGATTCATTCCATTTTTCATCAATATCGACGTCTATTAGATTTGAAGTACTAATGTTTTTTTCATTCGTAATATCGATTTTTTTTCCTTGACGATAGTGCTCAACAATTTTTTGATCATTAGTTATTGTTTCAAACAATACAAGAGAGGGTGTGTTTTCAAAAAACAATGTAAGTATTATGACAAAAATGTTGTGTTTATCATCTTGAGATATCAAGCAAAAAAATTCCTCACTTAAATCCTCTCCATCAATCCAAACTTCTTGAGGATTTCTAATACCTTTTTCTATGATTTTTTCATATGTTTTTTGATCAAAATTAAATGACTCGTTAACAGAAAGTTCTTTTCTTATACTTTCTTCTTCTTTTTTTAAATAACTTATCATTGGGGAATAAAATTTTGTGATACATTCTTCGCAGCAGAAACCTCGAAATCTTGATTGCTCAACAAAGAATATTTCATTAATGTTAGCAGTAATTTTTTTACATTCATTACAATAGTAGATTTTGTTTTTTTTAATCAATTTTAATCTCACATTTTAATGGCCCTAATTAAATGATAATACATTTATACAATAAATGGAAAAAAATCCCATTGAATGATTTTTTAGAAGAAATTTTTTAATCTTAATATTATAGGAAACTATGATTTTTTAATAGTTATTATACTATAATAATACTTAACTATTTTTTATAGGTACTAAACATGAAACTATTTTGCATAATTATTGAGATTATGTTCTTAACAATGATCTCAATATCGTTTGTGTCCGCTGAATATCGCTTATATCAATATGTAGTATCACAAAATGTAGTATCACCAATAAATTCACCTCAAGAAACAAAAAGTAATCAACTATTAAATTCTTATATAATTTTATCAACTTTAGATCCGGTAAGTTATTATTCTTATCATGGTGGTTATAGTGCTATAAAAATTGATTTATTAAGAACATGGATTTGTCCTGGATATACTGGGGACAAAGCATATTGCGATAGTCCCTATGAGGATTTTATAAAAAATAATAAAAAAAATAATAGCAATAATGAAGAGATAAAATAAAAAAAGGGGAATTAAATATTGAAAGTAAATAATGAAACTGAAAGACCATATGAAAAAACTAGAAACAATTATAATATTGATCAAGATAAAAAAAATGCTACAGAAAAGAAGATTAAAGAAATTGAAAAGGATTATGAATACAAGATTGAAAGGGCCAAATTCGAAGGAGATGAAAAATTAAAACGTTCAAGATCTACAAATAAAGAACAGTTGATTGCAGAAACTAATGATCAAGAAGAAATACTTAATAGGTTAACAAAATCATTAAATAAAGTTAAAGATAGAATTGAAGGAGAAAAGTTACTAATCAGCACTAATCATGAAGCAGAAAAAAATAATCTTAGCACTAAATTCACTAATGATTATGAAGAAATAAAAGAGAGAGCATATGATCAAATGGAAAATTTTCAAAATATGAATAGTGAAAATGCTAGGAAATTACGTCGTGATGCTCAGGAAAATATTTATAAATTAAAATCGAAAGAGCAAACAGATGAAAATGATGTAGCAATGAATGGTAAATTCCGGATTGATAAACAAAGGAATAATTTTGAGGAAATGAGAAGGCTAGATGATGCAAAATTTCAGAATGCAATAAATAGGCAAAAATTTGACAATGAAAAAATATTGAGCAAAGGTCAAGGTGATCATGAAAAAAAAATGAATAGCTTGCATCAAATACAACAAAATGAATATGAAAACCAAGTGAAAAAAAATAAAGAAGCAATTGATCAGGCAAATAAAGATTTTTTAAAAAAATATGCAGAAATAACTGAAAATCATAAAAAATCCATGGAATTAATTAAAACAGAGTCATTACGTAATACTGAGAAATTTAAAAATAAAATTGAAAAAACAAAAAATCTTTATGAACAAAAGGCAGCGGATCCTTTTTATAATCCACTAACTCTTAATCCCTCAATTAGTGAAAATCCCAAACATTACGAGATATCTTTAGCAATTCCAATTTATGAAAAAGATAATGTTCAAGTTTCAGGTAAAGATAAAATTCTTAGAATTACTTTTGGCCGAGATTATAAAGATATAATATCCAAGGATGATGGGAGTAATAATAAATATAGTAAGTTTGAGACATATAGCAAAAGCATTCCTCTTGACAAGGGCATTGATTCTAAAGGAATAGAACATAAGTATGAAAATGGAGTTTTAACAATTCTTGTTCCTAAAATGTGATTTTAAATGAAGTAAAGTTAATATTAATGTTGATATTTTTTTCTACTACAACATTTTCCACATTACAAAAACGTGAACCTTTATAGGCAAAGTCTTCAAGAGATTTTAATTCCGAGATAGGTCCACAAGCTATAATTTCCACTGAACCATCAGAATTATTTTTCACTTGGCCTACTGTATTTTTAAGATTAGAATTTACAAAATGCAGAATGCTATTTCGATATCCAACTCCTTGTACAGTACCAGTGATAGTATAGCGCCATTTTTCATTCATATAAAACCCATAAATTTATAATTTGATAAAGCAATAAATATACAAAAAATACTTTATTATGTCATAATAATAATATTCTGTTTGAAGGAAATAATATTCAAATAAATTCAAGAGGATTTTTATATGATTGCAAATGAAAAGTTACCTCCCATTTATAATTTAAATGATGATTTTCATGCTCTGGGCGTGTTTGATAGAACAAAGCTTAATCCACTAAAAGTTTTAGATACAATTGACAATTATATCAAAGGAGAAAATTTTTTATATAACAAAGCAATTGATTCCTATATGAATTTGTTATTAAAAGATATTACAAAAAGAAAAATGTTATTTGAAGATTGGCTTGAAGATTATTGTAAGGGAGTGGAGATTTCTTCTAATGATTTGAAAAAACATTTTTTTATTCTTGAGATATTAACCGGAATTAGTAAATGGATACCAGTCATTCCAAATTTTATTTTAGGTTGTTCTGGCCTATTTTGTAATGAACCATCCACTAATTCAAACATCCATGGAAGAATTTTAGATTTTCCAATTCTAGAAGCATATGCTGCAAACGAGCGAATTACTACTTATAAAATTGCAAATCATCCCAAAATTTGGACTCTCTCGATGGCAGCAGTTCCTTATCCATCAATAACTTCTATGAGCGATGAAGGCATTACACTTGCTTTACATATGAAGTATGGGGATATTTTAAATAAAAAAGGACATTTTATCTTTGAAATAATTTTTAAAATTTTATTAGAATGTAGAAAGATAGAAGATGTATTAAATATTTTAAAGGCATACCCAAGCATTAGTACTTGGGGTTTATATATGACATTTGCAAATGGAGAAATGTTATCAGTAGATTTGTGTGGTAATGACTTTTATTATCAAAGAGAAAATTTGAGTAGTGGAAAATTAGTTTATGTTAATAATTTGCACATTGATAATAATGAGCTTATGAAAAATAAAAATTTGCTACCATTCGGAAATAAGAAATACTGTGAAATGAGAATAGACTCTGCTAATGAAAAAATTAATTTCTTTTCAAATGTAAATTCAAATGTAAATTCAAATTTAAATTCAAATGTAAATTCAAATGTAAATTCAAATGTAAATTCAAATTTAAATAAAAGCGAACGTGAAATAGAGGTTTTAAAAATACTTGGCACACCGAAAATAAAAGAAGCAGAAAACGCAGTTGATTGGAAGGTAAATACAGTTACTACTATTTCAATACAACTTTTAACTATGAATGCAGTTAAGGGCGAAGTTTACTTTGTTACAGGGAATTTTCCTAAAGTAGTAAATGATAATGTTTGTGTGATTAAGCAAATTTGGAATGATAGTAGTGATAGCAATGCAATCCAGACAAAAATATTTAAAAATGAGTACTATTTGAATTTGAGTAATGATTTGGTTTCTAGATATCAAAAAGGATTTAATTATTTAGCAAAAGCGGAATATGCTTATGAACAAAAACAACATCAGCAAGCATTTCACTATATACAATTGGCCATAGAGTACTTGGAAAATTTTCCAGAAAAATATATCGCTCATTTTTATTTTTTAGTCTATCAATATATTGATTATAAAAAGAAAAAGGACCTACTTATTTTATTACAAGGTTTTAAGGATTTAAGAAATAAAGTGCCACCATCCTTGCAAGAGCATATAAAGTTATTTATTTTTAGAATTGAAACAATTTTAAATGGTAATTCTGTGATTAAAGAAGATGCATTTATCAATTTAGAACATAAAAAAATATTTATATTTGAAAAGAAGCTTCCTCGAATAGCATTAAATATTTTAAGAAAAATGATCTATCCCCAAATTAGCATGATGGATGTATTTTATGCTTATTTTAGATTTAAATAAGATTATTTCCTAGCAAGCACTATGCAAGCACTAGAGATCGCTATTAACTTTATTTGAAACAAGATCACAATAGGATAAATGAAATTTTGGATTAGATGTGTATTTTGCTCCACAGGTACATGCTTTATTTATTTCAGCATTCTTAACTTTGTAAACGATTGTGCTATAGAAGTTTATGACTTCAGTATAGTTTGATCCAATTCTTTTACATGAAAGGTATTGTTTGTACTCTCCTGAAGGAAAGCCTATTACCTCAGCATGAACCTCTTTTTTTTCTTCGTCACAAAAAAATGCGATAACATCACCTGAACCAATACAATCTTGACTAAGAACCCAATCATTAATAGGATATTTGTTACGTAATGGCATGCTCAGCTCCTCTATGAATTTTTGTGTTTTTATTTATTAAATAATTTTTATTAAAATTAAAACTTCCAAAAAAATCTATAAAAATACTTTTCTTTATTTTTTAATTTTAGAATGATTTTCATTTCAAGTGAGTAAGTAAATTTTTTTTTGATTGAATAATCAATTATTTTAATCGGTTATAACAATAGGAAAAAATTTTCTTTATAATTGATATGCCTCAAAGAATTGCCATCAGTAGAAGTAATTTTATTAGGATTAGTGGTAGAATTATTAGGTATAAATAATATTTGTATAACTAGTTTAGAGATTTTTATGCAACGTTAGTTTTAATTTGATATCATTGATTTGAATATTAAAAATTATTTTTAGCAATTACTATAGAAGGATTAAATCATGGGTACGCCTGCTCTTCAACAATTAAAAGGAAACATAGTTAATTATTCACATGGTGCAATCATAGTTCACGAGAATGAATTATCTCGAAAAATGTATATAGTAGTTAAAGGCAAAGTGAGAGTTTATAAAAGTTATATGGGTTCCAAAATAACTTTGGCCATTCTTGGAGTAGGTGAGATTTTTGGTGAATTAAGTTTTTTTGATGGAGTAGCAAGATCAGCTTCAGTTGAAGCATTGTCAGATGTATCTTTAGCCGTAATAGATGGAGATAAATCAGTTAAAGATATTGAAGCGTTACCTAAATGGGTAATACCTGTTATGAAAACTGTTTTTCAAAGATTTCGAGAAGCAGATCAAAAAATCTTAACCTTAGAAAATATGTACGAGTTTCAAAAAAAGAATTTCAAAATGGATAAAGTTGCTCAAACCATTTATAACGAGCTTCAAAGATTTTTAAAAACCACCAAAATACTTTATAGTAAAATGAAAGCACAAAGCTTAACAGTATCAAGTGTAACACTTTATAAAGATTTAGATGATATTTTAGGAAAACGTGTAATTAATTTACGAAAATATTGGAAGTCATTAGGTGAATATAATTTTTTTGATTCTCTAAAAGAGATTGAAAATAAAACGCTTGAGTTACATCTTGATTTGTTGTCAGATTTTATTTTATACGTAGAAAAGGAGATTAATGATGAAAGATTTTTGTTATTAAATCATTCTTCATTAAATATTTTAAAAAGAATTATTTCTTATAATAAAACCATAACTGATAACAGTAGCTTAAATGAAAATGGCGAGCAAAGAAAAAAAATTGATATAAATAAAGAGTTTTTACAAGAGTGTAGAGATAGTACCGAAAGTAATCAAGAAAACGAAAATATGATCGAAATTAATTCAGATGATTTAGATTTACAGTCTATACCTTTTGTAGATTTAGGATTAAGTGAGTTGAATAAGCATAAAATAATAGTATTTAAAGCGGATATTCTTATAGTGAATATGGATGTTATTTTGAAAAATTTTATCCATCAAAGTTTTTTAAAATCTTTTGATCATACTATATTTAGTTCAGAATAATTCAGAATAATATAAAATTCCCTAAATTGACCAGATTCTAGGATTTATTTACAAGCCCTTAGCAGATCCGGATTTTATTCTTCTGATTTGTTCTTCAAAGACATGTAAATCAATATTATAACGATCAATATTTTTTACGATTTCACAAACGTGGGGATTATCCCAGCTTATCTCTTTTCTCTTCATGGCATCTATAAGCAGAAGACCTAATTCCTGATATGCTTTATTTAGGCATGAGGTTGTGTAGGAGGCACTAATCATCTTTTTACCAACTAGAATAGTTTTTTTTACACTTTCAAGTAGCGAGCTAAAAAGAGTACTGAAGTTAGATTTTTCTTCTCTCTTACATGAAGTATTTTTATTATCCGAATATTGCATAAAGCTACGACCTGTTTAAATATTGCAGAGACGCAAAAATAATCTCTAATGATCATTATGAAGCATTTTGCCTCTTTTTGAAAAGAATAAAAAATGTCTTATAATAATTTCTTTTTAAAATTATATTATTTGTTGAAAATATAACTTGAATAATAATCTAAATATTATTATTTCTTATTCTATACCTTTATTGTACCCTACTAAGAAAGTATTTTTAAAGCATTTTAATGCCTTGGTGACGGAATTGGTAGACGTAGCGGATTCAAAATCCGCCGACCGACAAGGTCGTGGGGGTTCAACTCCCCCCTAAGGCACCATCTCTTTTTAATTAATTCAAATTTTTATATTTTTTCAAGAATAGTTATTTAGTTTATACTTTATACGGAGTTTAATGTGAGGAAAAAAATAAACGAGAATTTAATGTAATCATAGAAAAAGATATTGAGGGATATTATGTGGCAACAGTTCCATCTTTAAGAGGATGCCATACCCAAGCAAAATCTCTCGACATCCTCATAAAGAGAATTCATGAGGCAATTGAATTATGTCTAGAAGCGAATGAGTATGAATCAAGTGTTTATGAATTTGTTGGTCTTCAAAAAGTTGAGGTATTTCTCTGACATATTAATTAAGGGCAAATAAAAAAATGAATATTTTTATAACTGGTGGAACTACAGGAATTGGATATGCGCTTACAAAATATTATTTAGAGCAAGGTCACAAGGTAGGAATTTGTGCTAGAGATACAAACAAGTTTTATAGTCAATTTCCAACTATACCTGCAAATTTATTTTTTTATGAGGTTGATGTAGTTAATAAAGAGCGCTTGCATGAGGCCTTTATAAATTTTTGTGAGCATACTACTGGTAAATTAGATCTTGTAATTGCTAATGCTGGAATAGGCCTGCAAAAAAAGAGTAAACTACCAGATTTATCCATTGCTAGAGAGATGATTAATGTAAATATTTTGGGAGTTATTAATACTTTGGATTCGGCCTTGCAAATGATGTGTATTCAAAATAGTAGTAGTGAAGAAAAATACAGTGGTCATATTGTGGTTATTGCCTCAGTTGCAGGTTTCGTCGGCCTACCGCGAACAGGAGTGTATTCAGCAACTAAGGCCTTTACATTAAAATTGTGGGAATCATATGCAATTGATTTAAAACAATATGGGCTTACATTTACCGCCATTGCTCCTGGTTTTATAGATACTCCACTAACCCAATCAAATAATCACCCAATGCCTTTTTTAATGCCTGCTGAGAAGGCCGCAAAGTTAATTGTACGAGCGATAGAGAAAAAAAAGGAGTTATATATCTTTCCATTTAGAATGAAGATTATCATTCTAATTTTATATTATCTTCCAAGATCAATTTATAAAATGATTATGAGATTTTATTTTAATGTTTTAAAACGTGACTATTTTCAAAATTAGTTTTTAAAAATTAATTTTTTGAAATTATTAGTTAGTGTTAGATTTCAGAGAGCGGTGGAGGTGGGGTAAGCTTGTTAAGTAAAAAAGAAAGTAATGCCATCTTTAATTCATTCATTCCTTCGCCCTTTTCTGCTGATACAAAATAAATTTGCTTGGCCCAATCACAATCTTTTAATATGCTTTCTAACGATTTTTTTAATTTTGCTCTTTCACTTTGAGTTTTAAGTTTATCAACTTTATTAAATACCAGCATAGGATAAATTATTCTTTGTTGTTCTAATTGTTGGTATTTTTTATTGCTAGTTTGTTGGCATATCATATTTTGAGCATTTGAAATGTAATCACTAAAGAAACTGTCTGTTTTTATATCTGGAACACGAGCATCTTTAATATTAAGAAGAGCAATCTCTTTCTCAAATACGGAAATGAAAAAATGGTTGATTAACCTATCCCAGTCACGCCTCATCTCTTTTGAAACATCAGCATGTCCGTAGCCTGGGAGGTCAAATAAAAAGCAATTATGTTCTTTGATACTTTTAGGAAGGTCTTTTCTACAGTCTAATGAAAATTTGAAAATATTAATTTCTCTAGTTTTTCCCGGGGTTTTTGAGACTTTGGCCACATTTGTATTAAATATGGAGTTTATTAAGGAGGATTTACCAACATTTGATCTTCCAACCATCATTAGGCCAACCACTCTTTGATTTTTTTCTAACCAATTATCAATTTGTGCAATTTGGCCAAGTCCAGTTACAAATTCAAGTTTAGAACTAAGGTACATTTGCTAAACTCCAATGAAAAATTAAAACTATGAGAAATAATAAATATTAATAAAACAGCAAAAATAACAAAAAATAACAAAAATAGTGAAATCATGTAGTAACCAAGAGTTTTTATACTAATTAATATTGAATGTTAAGGTAAATTTTTGCAGAAATTGCATTCTGTAGTTGATGGCATGTTTTTTGAAATAGTTTGTTTTGTAAAAAAAAAACAAAAAAGCAATTAATCGGTTAATCGGTTAATCGGTTAATTATTTAATAAACAGATTAGGAATTTGAAAAATGGATAATAATAATATTGGTCTTAACAATAACGATAAAAATTATGAAAAAAATGGCGACAATGAAGTGCATGAACCTAATGTATTGCCATTTATTCATGAAAAACTTTATAGCAGTTATGGAGATACAAAATCATCGTATGAACAACAATTATTAAAGATAAATGGTGCTTGTCCAGGAGATAAGATTATAGTTTATCCTGTTCAAGGTAAGAGAAGAGAAGTTATTTTAACTCGCACAATAGTTTTATTTTCATCTACAATAGAAAGTAAAATGGAGAAATCTAATGTTTGTGAAGTGAAAGTTTATTTACCTACAATTAATAGATGTCCATTAAATTTTGAGTTAAGACTTGAACAAAATGATAGAGATGAAAATATCTGTTATCGCTTAAGATCATTAAATAATATTCCTTATAGATTAAATGGAAATTTTTGTTTTGATTCTTACATTGAATTAAATGATAGAGTTGTTATGGGGTATAATACAGTAATATTTTCAAATAAAAGGGAAGAAAAAAGTGATAAAAGTGAAAAAAGTGATAAATGCTCGTCAAATATATATTTAAATTTATATGATGAAGATAGTAACTTAGAGCAAATTTTAAATAATAAAAATTTACTGGAATCAGAATTAAATATTTTACTAGAAGGGGAAACTGGTAGTGGCAAAACTTATATTGCAAAAAAAATTCATGAAAAGAGTGGTCGCAAGGGTGCTTTCATTCATATAAATATTAACTCATTTGCTTCGGGACTAATTGAATCGGAACTATTTGGTCATGTGAAGGGAGCATATACTGGAGCTATATGTGATAAAAAAGGAGCATTTTTAGAGGCAAATAATGGGACTTTGTTTATTGATGAAATTGATTCATTACCAATTGAGATTCAAACTAAATTACTACTTTTTTTAGATTTTAAAAAAATTAGGGCGGTGGGATCTTTAAGGGAAACAAAGAGTGATGTTAGATTGATTTTTGCTTCTGGGAAAAATTTAAAAAGCTTAGTTAAAGATTTCAAAATGCGCTCTGACTTTTATTATAGAATATTAACTGGAATTCAAATTGAAATAACACCACTTAGAAATAATAAAAAAAAATTGGAAGCAATTATTGAATGGCTTTCATGTAGTGAAGATGTAGTGATTTCTAGGGAATTAAAAGAGTTTTATCAAAAACTTTATTGGCCAGGAAATATT